>DASYEF010000112.1:0-12756 GCA_036499185.1 Actinomycetes bacterium
CGGTCCCCTGGCTTTGCGACCTCCCCCTTACGGGCGAGGCTGCCGTTTCTTGGCCGGTACAGCTGTTGACTCCCCAGGCTTCGTCACGCGGAGTAATCGACTTGAGCCGTGTTACCGATCACCGCTCAGGTTCACCCCAAAGGCCCGGTGCATACGCACCAGCAGGCGCTTCTCGAACGGCTCCCCACCTGCACCAGAGGGTGGCCGGGTGGCAGATGAGAACGGCGGGATCCCGGACCGTTTCCGGTCCCGGACCCCGCCGTTGGTTGCGCTGGGTAACTACTTGATGAGCTCGAAGATCTTGAAGATCGGCATGTAGAGGGCAATGATCATCGACCCGACGACACCGCCGAGGAAGGCGATCATCAGCGGCTCGATGAGGGCCGTGAGGGACTCGGTCGTCGCCTCGACCTCCTGGTCGTAGAACTCGGCGATCTTGGCCAGCATGGTGTCCAGGGCGCCGGTGTCCTCGCCCACCGACATCATCTGCACGACCATCGGCGGGAACACCGAGTGGTCCTGGAGGGGCCGGCAGATCGTCTCACCGCTGCGGACGCTCTCCTGGACGTCGATCACGGCACGGCCGAGGACGACGTTGCCGGTGGTGTTGGCCACGATGTCCAGGCTCTGCAGGATCGGCACGCCGGACCGGAGCATGGTGCCGAGGTTGCGGGCGAACCGGGCGATGGCGATCTTCTGGAACAGCTTGCCGAAGACCGGCAGCTTGAGCTTGATGGGGTCGACGACATTGCGCACCTGGTCGGTGTGCTTCACCTTGGCCCAGGTGATCGTCAAGCCGATGAAGGCCACCACGAAGACCGGGAATCCCAGCTTGAGCACATCGCTCAGGAAGATCAGCACCCGGGTGGGCGCGGGCAACGTTCCGCCCAGGGAGTCGAACAGACCCGCGAAGACGGGCACGATGAACAGCAGCATGCCGATGCAGGCCAGGATGGCCATGACGAACACGACCACCGGGTAGGTCATCGCGGACTTGATCTTCCCGCGGAGCTTGACCTCGGCCTCGTAGTTCTCCGCGATCTGCACGAGGACCGAGTCCAGGAACCCGCCGACCTCGCCGGCGCGGGTCATGTTGACCATCAGCGGCGGGAAGGCCTTGGGGTGCTTGGCCAGGGCAGCGCTGAGCGCCGTACCGGTCTCGACGTCGTTGCGCACCTCGGTCAGGACGACCGACAGGGCCTTGTTCTCGGTCTGCTCGGACAGGATCGTCAGCGAACGCAGCAGCGAGAGACCTGAGTTGATCATGACGGCGAACTGCCGCGACATGACGGCCAGGTCCTTCATCTTGATCTTGCCGCCGAAGCCGGGGATCTTGATCTCCGTCTTCATGCCGGCCTTGTGCTGACTGATGCTGATCGGCGCGTAGCCCATCTGCTTCAGCTTGTTCGCAACGGTTGCCGGAGAGTCCGCGTCGAGGGTTCCCGACACGATCTTGCCGCCCCGGTCGCGGACCGAGTACTGGTACGTCAGCGTCGCAGCCATGGTGATCCTCTCAGCCCCGGCCCGCGAGCCGGTTGAAGTCCTCGACGTGGTGGCACTTCTCGAGACCGGTCTCGTAGGTGATCCGGCCCTTCATCACCAGGTCCGCGAGGTGCTGGTCCATGGTGTGCATTCCGTGCTTGGACCCGGCCTGCATGGCCGAGTAGATCTGGTGCGTCTTGCCCTCGCGGATCAGGTTGCGGATCGCCGGGGTGGCGACGAGCACCTCCGTGGCCACAGCACGGCCACGTCCGTCCCGCGTCTTGGCCAGCGTCTGGCAGACGACGCCCTGCAGGGATCCTGCGAGCTGCACCCGCACCTGCTGCTGCTGGTTGGTGGGGAACACGTCGATGATGCGGTCGATCGTCTGGGCCGCGTCCTGGGTGTGCAGGGTGGCAAAGACGAGGTGACCGGTTTCGGCGGCCGTCAGGGCTACCGAGATGGTCTCCAGGTCGCGCATCTCGCCGACCAGGATGATGTCGGGGTCCTGGCGCAGCACGTGCTTGAGCGCGTTCTGGAAGGACCAGGTGTCCTCCCCCACCTCGCGCTGGTTGACGATGCACTTCTGGTGGCGGTGGAGGAACTCGATCGGGTCCTCGACGGTCATGATGTGCTCGTTGCGGGTGCGGTTGGCCAGGTCGATGATCGAGGCGAGCGTCGTCGACTTCCCGGAGCCGGTCGGGCCGGTGACCAGGACGAAACCGCGGGGCAACGAGGCGAAGTTCGAGACCGAGGGCGGCACTCCCAGGTCTTCCAGCTTGCGGATCTCGAACGGGATGATCCGGAAGGCCGCGCCGAGCGCGTCCCTCTGCCGGTAGACGTTGACGCGGAACCGCGCCCTACCGGGCACGCTGTAGGCGAAGTCGAGCTCGAGGTTCTCCTCGAACTTCTCTCGCTGCTTCTGGGTCAGCGCGGCGTAGATGACACGCTGGATCACCGGCGGGGTCAGGATCGGGTGCTCCTCCAGCTGGCGCAGCTCACCGTTGAGCCGGATGGAGGGTCGTGCTCCCGAGGTCAGGTGCAGGTCCGACGCGCCGGTGTCGAGCACGTGCATCAGCAGGTCGTTGAGGACGATGTCGTTCTCGTCCGAGTCGGCCTCGGTGCTGGGCCGTGCGTAGGCGGCCTCCTCGGCCTCCGACTCCGCGATGAGCACGGAGTTCTCGTCCGGCACGAGGCCTACCCCGCCGCCGTTGAAGTTCGGGGCCGGCGGGAGGACGGGAGCGGCTGGAGCGGCGGGAGTCGCCGCCGGGACCTCGGTCACGGCCTCCGGGACCACCTGGGCGGGCACGTAGACCGGCGGCGCGGGCGCCGGGGCCTCCGGCGCCAGCCCGACCGCTTCCACGACCGGAGCGGTGACGGGGGGCGTCGTAGCAGGCTCGAAGGAAGCAGCCGGCTCGTAGGAGGGCGCGTCGAGCGCGGAGGGCTGGTAGCCGGCCGCCTCGACCGGTGCGGGGGCGTCGAGCTGGTCGTACGCCGGGCGCGCCTCCACGGGCGGTACGTCCACCGGCAGGGCCGCGAGCGGCTCCTCGACCGGGGGCTCGTCGGTCAGCGGGACGGCGGGCTCCGCGAGGTAGGAGTAGGTCCACCCGGCGGCCGGGGCCTCCTCGGTCTCGGCGGGTGGCACGGGGGCCGGGCCCGCGGCGAACCCGCCCACATCCTCGGGCACCGGCTGGAATCCGGACGTCTCCACCTGCAGACCCCTTTCGGTCCGGCGCGCCGCGGTCGCGGCGCACCTGTCTCGCGTGAGGATCGGCGGTCCGGGCGGCCCCCTTGAGCGGACCGGGGGTCATTGCCAAGACTTGGCACTGGTCCGGCGGCCGCATCCGGCCCGGACGAGACTGCTCAGACGACGACGCGCAGGATCTCGTCGAGCGAGGTGACGCCCGCGAGTACCTTGTCCAGCCCGTCGTCGCGCAGGGTCTTCATGCCCTGCTCCCGCGCCAGCGCCTCGATCACCGTGGCAGACGCCTTCTCGACCGCCAGCCGCTCGATCTCCTCGCTGACCAGCATGACCTCGTGCAGGGCCAGCCGGCCCTTGTAGCCGGTCTTGGAGCAGTTGGTGCAGCCGATCGGGCGGAACAGCTCGGGAAGCGGCTCGCCGTCCTGCCACGGGAAGCGCGAGGCCGCCAGTGACTCGGCAGTCGGCGTGTAGGCCTCTTTGCACTTCGAGCACAGCCGACGGGCCAGGCGCTGGGCCAGGACGGCGTCGAGCGCCGACCCGACGAGGAAGGGCTCGATGCCCATCTCGGTGAGGCGGCTCACAGCTGACGGGGCATCGTTGGTGTGCAGGGTGGAGAGGACAAGGTGGCCGGTGAGCGCAGCCTCGACGGCGATCTGGCCGGTCTCGTGGTCGCGGATCTCACCGATCAGGACGATGTCCGGGTCCGAGCGCAGGATCGAGCGCAGCGCCGAGGCGAACGTCAGCCCCGCCTTGTTGTTGGTCTGGACCTGGTTGATCCCCGCGAGCCGGTACTCCACCGGGTCCTCGACCGTGATCACGTTGACCTCGGGCCGGCTGACGATGTTCAGCGTGGCGTACAGCGTCGTCGACTTGCCCGAACCGGTGGGCCCGGTGACCAGGATCATGCCGTAGGGCTTGGTGAAGCTGCGTGAGTAGCGCTCGTAGTTCGGCTCCGAGAAGCCCAGGTCCGTCAGGTCGAGCCGAGCGGTGGAGTTGTCCAGGATGCGCATGACGACCTTCTCGCCCCACACGGTGGGCAGGGTGGCGACCCGGAGGTCCACCTTGCGGCCGTGCGCGTTGACCGACAGCCGGCCGTCCTGCGGGATCCGCCGCTCGGCGATGTTGATGTCGGCCATGATCTTCAACCGGCTGATGACACCGGACTGGATCGCCTTGGGCGAGCGCATCACCTCGTGCAGCACGCCGTCGATGCGGAACCGGACGCGCAGGTCGTGCTCGGTGGGCTCCAGGTGGATGTCCGAGGCCCGGTCCTGGATCGCCTGCGTGATCAGCAGGTTGACGTACTTCACGATCGGGGCGTCCTCGACGATCTCCTTGACCTTGCTGAGATCGTCCTCCTCGTCCTGCTGGTCCATGACGCTGGTGAGGTCGTCGAGATCGGAGTCGGCCCGGTAGTACCGGTCGATGGCGGCGGCGACGTCACCGCGGGTCGCGACGACCGGCTTGACGTCCATGCCGGTGAGCGAGCGGATGTCGTCGAGGGCGAAGACGTTGGCCGGGTCGGCCATCGCGACCAGGAGCTTGCCGTCCTCGAACGCGATCGGGATCGCGGAGTGGCGCCGGCAGACCGTGCCGGGGACCCGGCCGACGGCGGAGCCGTCGACGGAGAACTCGCTGAGGTCGACGAAGCGGAGCCCGATCTGGCTGGCCAGGGCCGCCACCAGCTGGGACTCGGTCAGCACGCCCTGCTCGATGAGCACCCGGCCCAGAGCCCGGCCCACGCGATTGTGCTCCTCGTAGGCGACCTCGAGCTGGCTAGGGGTGACGAGCCCGCCCTCGAGCAGGATGTCGCCCAGCTGCTTCACGCGCCGTCCTTCCCTCATCACTTGGGTGTTCTTTGACCATCGGATCCGGGTCTGTCCACCTGTAGTGGTGCGCCCGTTGCGCGGGCCGACCTCACCAGCCGGCGAGCAGTGCGGCGGCCTGACCGATCGCCTTGCCGAGCACGGACCCCTCGGGCAGCTGCATCTGGGTGCCGTCCTGCGTCACAACGGTCACCCGCACCGGGGGGTCGGGGCGCCGATGCCGTCCTGGACGGCCGAACAGAGCTGTGAGACCGGCGAGACCGCGCAGGACCGTCATGCCTAGGCCCGGACGGCCTGGGCCTCGACCTCGTCGAGCACCGCGTAGAGCAGGGCGAGCAGCACGTTCTTCACCGACTCCTTGTCGGTGGCGTCACAGCTCATGATCGCCACGTCGGAGGGGATCTCGAGCTGCGAGCGCACGCTCTCCGCCAACGCGTGGTCGTCGCCGGCCGCCCGGTTGAGGGCCACGACGTAGGGCACGCGAGCCATGGTCCGGAACGCCGCCAGGATTCCGGCGGCCTCCTGCACGGAGTCCTCGCGGGAGGCATCGACCAGGAGCAGGTAGCCGATCATGCCCTCGCCGAGGATCTCCCACATGAAGTCGAATCGGTCCTGGCCAGGGGTGCCGAACAGGTAGAGCACGAGATCGCGGTCGATAGTGATCCGACCGAAGTCCATCGCGACCGTAGTCTCGGCCTTGCGCTTGCGCGTGGAGTCGGTGATGCCGCGTTCGGTCGAGAGCACGGTGATCTCGCTGATCGTGCGGATGAGCGTGGTCTTGCCGGCCGCGAACGGTCCGGTCACGACCACCTTGACGGCTTGGCCGCCGCGGCGGCGGGCCCGAGCGGTGGCCATGTCAGAGTCCCCTCACGCCGGCGATGAGACGCAGCATCAGGCTGCGGTTGACGTTCGGGTCGCGCTCGATGACCGAGGCGGCCTGCGGGTCCGGAGCGGTCGCGGTCGCACCCACGACGTCCCCCAGGGTTGCGGACGGACCAGCCTGCACGGACATCGGCCGCGAGACCGGCGAACCGCTGGACTCACCGAACTCCGCCTGCCGGCGCGGCAGGAACGGCTCGGGTCGCGGGGGCACGACGTCGTGCGGCACGTGCGCCCCGCCGAGCCGGCTCGACAGGTCGGTCCCGGTGGACGCGCTCGCGAGCTCGCGCTCGTCATCGGCATCGGCGTCGGCGTCGCCGGCCTGCTCGTCCTCGGCGGCGTTCGCGATCTCGCGGCTCTCCGACTCGGAGTCAGACTCGACCGAGGCGAGGGTCGCAGGCTCGACCGGCTCCGCAGGCCCGGTGACCTCGGGAGCGACGACCTCGGGTACGACGGTCTCGGGCCGGTCCGTCTCCAGCACTGCGGCGGGCGTGGGTACGAACGGCTCGCCCTCGAGCACAGCGAGCAGCTTCTGACGGCGTACGACGACGGCAACGTGGTCTTCGGCGTCGAGGTCGGCCTGGCTGCCCGGCGCCGGTCGCACCTCGAGCAGTCCGCGACCGACGAGGGCCGCGAGAGTCGACACCACGGCGTACTGCCCGCTGCCGGTCAGGTCGACGAGGTCACCAACGCTTCGTCGGCCGTCCACCAGGGCCAGCAGGGACCATTCCTCGCGGGTCACCTGCGGGTCGGCGGCCAGCACGACGGGCATGGCCAGCACGGCTGAGGAGGAGGGGACCAGCTGGGAGACCGCCTCCCAGGAGCTGCGGCGGCTCTCGGTGTCCTCCAGGACCGACTCGACAGCAAGCGTGACACCGACGTCGTCCGGGTTGGGCTCGTCCATGACGAAGGCGAAATCGCCCGACTCCCAGCGGAGCAGGTCGAAGACGGCGTCGACGGACTGGTCAGTGGCCGCCCGTCGCAGCAGCTCGGCGTCCACCGCCTGGTGCTCGAGCAGGGCACGTACGACGCCGACGCCGTCGCCGGCCGACGCCGCGCCCACCGCCGCGGAGAGAGCCTCGTCCGAGACCGTCCCGCTCCCGACCAGGCGCCGGGCGAGGGGCTGCCTGGAGCTGTCCGAGGAGGCGCCGGTGACCTGTCCGCCGGCGAAGAAGACCACGCCGTCGGCGCCCTCGTGGGCGAGGTGCAGTCCGCCGGTCTTCTTCGTGAAGCTCAGCAGCTGGAAGATGTCCGGCAGGCTGAACGCGTCGATGGAGCCTTCGAGCTTCACGTCAGGCCCAGCTCGGCGGCTCGGCCGGAGAAGGGACGTCGGTCGCGGCGACGACCTGCAGCGGGGGGCCCGCCGGGAACGTGTCGCCGTGCGTCTCGTAGCCGAGCTCGACCCGCAGGGCCGCCCCGACCGCGGCCGCCGCGCGGCGGATCTCGAAGAGCATCAGGCCGACCTTGGCGCCCTTGGCGCCGACGGCCACGAGCACGGCCTCGTCGTCGGCGGAGATCAGGAAGACGGTGCCCGACTCGCCCTCGACGTAGACCTGGGACAGCACACCGCGGCCGAGACCCTCGGCGGCCCGCTCGCCCAGCGAGAGCAGGGCGGCGCTCATCGCGGCGACCCGGTCCTCATCCATCGTGGGCGGCAGCGCCGACGACATGGCGAGCCCGTCGAACGACACCACCGAGGCGCCTTCGATCTCGGGCACCTGCCCTACCAGCTCGGCCAGGATCTGGTCGAGCCGGCCGGACCGGCTGAGCCCGTCTGCGGCGTGCTCGCCGCGGGAGTCGCCGTACGCTTCGCTCATCGTCCACCTCGTGCCGCTGCTCCGCGGGTCGGCGATCTCCGACCGCTCCGTCCATGACCCATCGGCGGGACCCGCCGATTGCTTGAGCAGCGGTCGGCGGAGCCGAGGTCAGCCGGTCGGGCGACCCGCCGTCGAGGGCGGACGGGTGCGCCGCGCGGTCTCCCCCGCGGCGCGCATCGGGGTCAACAACCGCTGCGTGGCCACCGCCGTCCCGGTCATGAGGACAACCTGCAAGGCGGCCTGGTGGACCAACAGCTCGAGGCCGTCAATCACCTGTCCGCCGCGGGCCGCCCAACCGGCCGCGATCGGGGTGGGCCAGGGGTCGTACTGGACGTCAAAGAGGGTTCCCGGGCGGTCCGCCAGCCCCACCGTGAGGTGGTCGGTGGCACCCGACGGCGTCGTCGCGACCACCAGCGGAGCCGAGAGCCCGTCCATGGCGCGGTCCCACCGACGCACGGCGAGGTCCACGCCGGAGCGCTCGGCCGCCAGCTGTAGACCAGGCGCCCGTCGCGGGTCACGCACGTAGGCGACGACGCGCCTGGTCACCGACCCGAGGGCAACCACCGCCGAGCGAGCGGTCGCGCCGCCCCCCAGCACCGCGGCCTCAGACACGTCGGTCACACCGTGAGCCGCCAGCGCGGCGACCAGCCCCGGCACGTCGGTGTTCTCCCCGACCCGACGCCCCTCCCGCAGCAGCACGGTGTTCGCTCCACCGGCGGTCTCGACCACCGGGGTCGAGGTGTCCAGATGGGGCAGCACGGCCGCCTTGAGGGGCATGGTCAGGGACAGGCCCACCCAGCGGTCGTCCAGGCCGCCGAGGAAGCCGGGCAGACCGGCCGCGTCGACGTCGTACGCCTCGTAGCTCCAGTCCAGCCCGAGCTCGGCGTACGCCGCCCGGTGCAGCGCCGGGGAGAGCGAGTGGCCGATCGGCGACCCGAGGACCGCTGCCCGCCGCGGCGCGGTCACTGGTTCGACTTGAGCTCGTTCCGGAACTTCAGGAACTCCTGGTAGCTGTTGGTGAACTTGGTCGTGCCGGCCTGGGGGTCGGTCGTGACGAAGTACAGCCAGTTGCCGGGAGTGGGGTTGACGGCGGCCGTCATCGCGGCCAGCCCGGGCGAGTTGATCGGAGCCGGCGGGAGCCCGGTGTGCTTGTACGTGTTGTACGGCGAGTTCACGCCGAGGTCCTGATAGGTCACGATCGTCTTGTCCGCGTGCAGCGCGTAGTTGACCGTCGAGTCGAACTGCAGAGGCATCCCCTGCTTGAGGCGGTTGTAGACGACCCGCGCGACCTTCCCGTAGTCGTCGGGTTTGCGCGCCTCCGCCTCGACGAGGCTGGCGATCGTGACGATCTCCTCCGGGGTGCGGTTGGTCCGCGTGACGCCGGCTTGGTCGGAGTTCGTCTTGTATGCCTTGAAGAGCTGCGTGAGCACCGAGGACGCGCTGGCATTGGGTTCCACGTTGTAGGTGGCTGGGAACAGGAAGCCCTCGGGGTTCTTCTTCGCATACGTCGGCAGCCCGAGTCCCTCGGGGTCCGTGCGGAGGGCTTTCTCGTAGGCCTTGAGCGGGATCTTGGTGCCGGCGGCCAGCCTCTTGAGGGTCTCGTCGAGCCGCAGTCCCTCGGGCAGCGTGACCCGGGCCTCGATGCGGGCCGACGGGTCGAGCACGGCGCTGAGGGCATCGGCGGCGGCCATCTTGTGCTGGAGCTGGTAGAAGCCCGGCTGGAGCTTCGAGGCGTCGGGATCGGCGTACGCCGCCTGGATGAAGGCGGTGGTGCTCTTGACCACGTCGGCGGCCTTCAGCGTCTTGGCGACGTCGGCCGAGGTCTGACCCGTCTTGACCTCGATGACGACCGATCCGGTCCCGGGGCCGGGGTAGTCGGCCGCGTCGGACGAGGAGAACGCGTCCCTGACCCGGCTCAGGCCGCCCATCGCCAGGACGGCGGCGCCGCCGAGCACGCCGAGCACGAGAAGCAGCGCGATGACCACCGCCAGCGCGCCCTTGCCGCGGCCGCCGCCGGAGCGCCGGCGGCGACGGTGGCGACGGGGCCTCGTCTGCTCATCCGTCCAGACGGACAAGTCGGTCATTCTTCGCCTCTCACGTCGTTCCCGGCCCCCGCGCGGTGTCCCCCGCGTGGGGGTCCCCGTCACGCGCCGGCTCGACGAGCCGACCGGGCGCGGTTCCTGTCGCCCGCTCGGTGTCCAGGGCGCCCTGCAAGATGATGACAGCAGCCGCTTGGTCGATCACGCTACGGCCCGTGCGCGTGTCTACCCCGCTGGCATGCAGTTCACGCTGGGCGCCGACGGTGGAAAACCTCTCGTCCACCAGCCGGACGGGTACGCCGACGCGGCCGGCGAGGTCGGCGGCGTACTCCTCCGCGGCGCGGGCCGCCGGCCCGGCGCGGCCCGAGAGCGACGTCGGCAACCCCACGACGACCTCGATCGCATCACGCTCCGTGACCAGACCGGCGATTCGGGTGACGTCCTCCCGGCCGCGCCGCAGGGTCTCCACCGGCGTGGCGAGGACGCCGCCCGGGTCGCAGGCGGCGACGCCGACCCGGACCGAGCCGACGTCGACGCCCAGCCGGGTGCCCGGTCTCACGATCCGAGCCTCCTCGAGCGACATCTCACCGGGGCGCGGTGACCTGCTGGCCGATCGCGTGCTCGACGGCCCGCAGGGCCTCGTCGGCCTTCGTCGGATCGGCGCCACCGCCCTGGGCGACGTCGTCCTTGCCGCCGCCACCGCCGCCGAGGACCCCAGCGGCCGCCCGGACGAGGTCGCCCGCCTTGACGCCCCACTGCCGCCCGATCTCGTTCACCGCCGCGACCACCACCGGGCGTCCGTTCGCGACCGCGGTCATCGCGACCGCTGCCGGACGGTCTGAGGGCAACCGGCCCCGGACGTCCAGGACGAGGCGGCGCAGGTCGTCGCCTGCGGTGCCGTCCGGCGCCCGATGCGTGACGACCGACACGCCGAAGACGTCAGCCGGCGCCGAGGCGAGCTCCCCGGCCGCTGCCAGCACCTGGGCGGACCGGGCCTTCTCGAGCTCACGTTCCACGTCGCGCAGCCGGCTGGTGAGCGCAGCGACACGGTCCGGTAGCTCTTCGGGGCGCACCTTGAGCGCTTCGGTGAGCTGGTTGACCAGCACGTGCTCGCGGGCCAGGAAGTCGTAGGCGTCGGCTCCGACCAGGGCCTCGACCCGGCGTACCCCGGCACCGATCGACGACTCGCCGAGCAGGGTCACCAGGCCGAGCTGACCGGAGCGCTGCGCGTGCGTGCCGCCACAGAGCTCCCGGGCCCAGTCCCCCACCGAGACGACGCGCACCTGGTCGCCGTACTTCTCGCCGAACAGCGCCATCGCTCCCGACGACACGGCATCGGCCTGGGTCATGACGTCGGCGCGGACCGGCAGGTCCTGGGCGAGGACCTCGTTGACCTGGGCCTCGACGTCGCGCAGCACCGAGGGCGGCACCGCCCCGCTGGCCGAGAAGTCGAACCGGAACCGGCCCGGGGCGTTCTCCGACCCCGCCTGGGTCGCGGTCTCGCCCAACGCGTCGCGGATCGCCTTGTGCACCAGGTGGGTCGCGGTGTGCGCCCGGCTGACCGCCCGGCGCCGGTCCACGTCGACCTCGGCCACGAGGGCGTCGCCGACGGTGACCTCACCGGCGACGACGCGCCCGCGGTGCACGATCAGCCCGGTGAGCGGTGTCTGGACGTCGGTCACCTCGACCTCGGCGCCGCCGGCGAAGCGCAGCCGGCCGTGGTCGGCCAGCTGTCCGCCGCCCTCGGCGTAGAGCGGGGTGCGGTCCAGGACGACCTCGACGTCCTGCCCGGCGCTCGCGGCGGGCACGGTGGTCCCGTCGACGAGCAGCCCGGCGACGGTCGCCTCGGACACCACCTCGTCGTACCCGGTGAACGTGCTCGGGCCGCCTTGGTCGAGCACGCCGCGGTACGCCGACACGTCGGCGTGGCCGAGCTTCTTCTCCCGCGCGTCGGTCTTGGCCCGGTCCCGCTGCTCGGCCATCAACCGGCGGAAGCCTTCCTCGTCGACACCGAGGCCCGCCTCCTCGGCGGCCTCCAGCGTGAGGTCGATCGGGAAGCCGAAGGTGTCGTGCAGCTGGAAGGCGCGCTCCCCGGAGAGCGCGGTCTCGCCCTTCGCCTTGGTCTCGCGGACCGCGGTGTCGAGGATGGTCGTGCCGGCGCGCAGCGTCTGCCGGAAGGCCTCCTCCTCGTTCATCACCACGGTGGAGATCCGGCCGAACTCGCGGGCGACCTCGGGGTACGACGGCGCCATCGCGTCGCGGCTGAGCGGGAGCAGCTCGGTCATCACCGGCTCGTCCACACCCAGCAGCCGCATCTGGCGCACGACCCGGCGGATCAGGCGGCGGACGACGTACCCGCGGGCCTCGTTGCCGGGTGTGATGCCGTCACCGACAAGCATCAGCGCGCTGCGGACGTGGTCGGCCACGACGCGCAGCCGGACGTCGTCGATGTGCTCCGCGCCGTACCTCTTGCCAGACATCTCGGCCGCGCGTTCGAGAACCGGGTAGACCTCGTCGATCTCGTAGAGGTTGTCCACGCCCTGCAGCAGGTATGCCACCCGCTCGAGCCCCATGCCGGTGTCGATGTTCTTCTTGGGCAGTGGGCCGGCGATGTCGAAGTCTTCCTTGCTGCGGACCGCACTGAGGTTGTCCTGCATGAACACGAGGTTCCAGAACTCCATGTAGCGGTCGCCGGCGTCCCAGTCGCCGTCCTTGCCGAACTCCTGGCCGCGGTCGATGAGGATCTCGCTGCTCGGGCCCCCCGGGCCGGGCACGCCCATCGACCAGTAGTTCTCCTTCTTGCCCAGGCGCACGATCCGGTCGTCGGACAGGCCGGCGACCTTCTTCCACAGCGCGACGGCCTCGTCGTCGCCGTCGAGGACGCTGGCGTAGAGCACGGACTCGTCGAAGCCGTAGCCGCCGTCGGACTGTGGCCGGGTCACCAGCTCCCAGGCCAGCTCGATGGCGCCTTCCTTGAAGTAGTCACCGAAGGAGAAGTTGCCGGTCATTTGGAA
>DASYEF010000113.1:0-7079 GCA_036499185.1 Actinomycetes bacterium
GAGCTCACCACCAGGGCGGCCTGGTCGGCGGCATCCGCCAGCATCTGGTGAGCCTCGTCGGCGGCTGCCTGACGCTGGCGCTCGGACTCCGTCAGCGACTCCTCCAGGCGGCGGGCCGCTTCCTCCAGCGCGTCGGCCCGCCGGCGTACCGCTTCCTCCTCGAGGCGGCTGGCGGTCTCGTACTTGCCGGCGATCTCGCCGTGCATCCGCTCGGCCTCGCGGCGCAGCTCGGCGGCCGTTTCACGCTCGGCGGCGACCTCGCGCTCGGTCTGCTCCCGCAGGCGGTCGGCCTGTGCCTGGGCGGCGTACAGGAGACGTCCCGCGCGTTCGGCGATGTTGTCGCCGGCGTCGTTCGCGGAATCGCCCGCCCCCGACGCGGACTCGTGCTCCATGGCTACGCATCGTGTCAGAACCCGCCCGTGCCTGTCAGACCCGGCCCGCTGTGCTTGGCCGGGGCTTGACCTGACGGGCGGGCGCTGAGCCGGTCACACGTTGCGGAACCGGTTGATCGCGCTCTCGTGGCGGGCCCGCAGTACGGGGTCGCGAACGCCCAGGCCCTCCTCGGGGGCGAGGCACAGCACGCCGACCTTCCCCTGGTGGAGGTTGCTGTGGACGTCGTGCGCCGCCTGGCCGGTCTGCTCGAGCGGGTAGGTCCGGGACAGCGTCGGGTGGATCTTGGCGCGGGACATCAACCGGTTGGCCTCCCACGCCTCGCGGTAGTTCGCGAAGTGCGAGCCGATGATCCGCTTGAGGTTCATCCACAGGTAGCGGTTGTCGTACTCGTGCAGGAAGCCGGTGGTCGACGCGCAGGTCACGATGGTGCCGCCCTTGCGGGCGACGAAGACGCTCGCGCCGAAGGTCTCCCGGCCGGGGTGCTCGAAGACGATGTCGACGTCGTCGCCGCCGGTGAGCTCGCGGATCGTCTTGCCCAGCCGCATCCACTCCTTGGGGTCCTGGGTGTGCTCGTCCTTCCAGAACCGGTAGTCCTCCGCGTTGCGGTCGATGATCAGCTCGGCGCCCATGCTGCGCACGATGGCGGCCTTGTCCTCGCTGGACACCACGCAGACCGGTGTCGCGCCGCCACCCAGCGCGTACTGCGTGGCGTAGGAGCCCAGGCCGCCGCTGGCCCCCCAGATCAGCACGATGTCGCCCTGCTTCATCCCGGCGCCGTTGCGGGAGACGAGTTGGCGGTACGCCGTCGAGCTGACCAGTCCGGGGCTCGCTGCCTCCTCCCACGTCAGGTGCGCGGGCTTGGGCATCAGCTGGTTGGACTTGACCAGCGCCAGCTCGGCCAGCCCGCCGAAGTTCGTCTCGAAGCCCCAGATGCGCTGTTCCGGGTCGAGCATCGTGTCGTTGTGTCCGTCGGGGCTCTCCAGCTCGACCGAGAGGCAGTGCGCGACGACCTCGTCACCGGGCTTCCAGGCGTGCACGCCTGGTCCGGTCCGCAGCACCACACCGGAGAGGTCCGAGCCGACCACGTGGTAGGGCAGGTCGTGGCGTCTGGACAGCGGAGACAGCCGGCCGTAGCGCTCCAGGAAGGTGAAGGTCGAGACCGGCTCGAAGATCGACGACCACACGGTGTTGTAGTTGATGGCGCTGGCCATCACGGCCACCAGGGCCTCACCCGGACCGACCTCCGGGGTCCCCACCTCGTCCAGGTGCAGCGACTCCCGCGGGTCCTTGTCCCGGCTGGCCCGACCCTCGAACATGCCGACCTCGTCCTTGCGGACCGTCACGCCGCGGTAGTGCTCCGGGACCCGCAGCGCGGCGACGTCCTCGGCAGGAGCATCGGCGAGGATCGCCTCGAGGATGTCCTTCACGGCTGCCTCCGCTGGCTCGGGGGAGTTCGTCGGGCCGGTCCGGGCTGAATGCTACTGGCCAGTAACCTCAGTGGGGTACGCCGGGTCGGCGCACCCCACCGGGGTGCCGGTCAGCCGGCGGCGGCCTCGACGAGCTCGACCAGGACGCCCATCGCGTCCTGGGGGTGCACGAAGTTGACCCGGGACCCGGCCGTCCCGCGGCGCGGCTCGTCGTAGAGCAGGCGCACCCCGCGCGATCGCAGGTCCGCGCTGACCGCGTCGATGTCGTCCACGCCGTAGGCGACCTGCTGGATGCCGGGCCCCGACCGGTCGAGGAACCTCGCGATCGGTGACTCCGGGGACAGCGGGGCGAGCAGCTGGATGCACGAGCCCGAACCACCGACGTCGAGCATGGCCTCGCGCACGCCCTGCTCCTCGTTGACCTCCTCGTGCACGACGTGCACGTCGAAGGTGCGGGCGTAGAACGCGATCGCCTCGTCGAGGTCGGGGACGGCCAGGCCGACGTGGTCGATGCGGGTGAGCATGCGGCTATCGTGGCAGGGCTCGTCAGGGGCTCGCCCGTCGCGTCGCAGGAGGTTGTGGTCATGGCCGGATCGACCGGTTCCGTCATCGTCGCCGGAGCCCGGACCCCCATGGGACGACTGCTCGGGTCGCTCAAGGACTTCTCCGGTGCAGACCTCGGCGGTGTCGCGATCAAGGGCGCACTGCAGAAGGCCGGCGTGGCGCCGCAGCAGGTCGAGTACGTGATCATGGGTCAGGTCCTGCAGGCCGGCGCCGGCCAGATCCCGGCCCGCCAGGCAGCTGCCAAGGCCGGCATCCCGATGACGGTCCCGGCGTTGACGATCAACAAGGTCTGCCTCTCGGGACTGGACGCCATCGCGCTGGCCGACCAGCTGATCCGGGCGGGCGAGTTCGAGATCGTCGTCGCGGGCGGCATGGAGTCGATGACCCAGGCGCCGCACTTCCTGCCGAAGTCCCGCGAGGGTGTGAAGTTCGGCGACGTGAAGCTCGTCGACTCGATGTCGTACGACGGGCTGTGGGACGTCTTCACGACGCAGGCCATGGGCGCGCTGACCGAGGCGTGCAACGCCGAGCTCGGGATCGGCCGCGAGGCGCAGGACGAGTTCTCCGCCCGGTCCCACCAACGGGCGGCGGCGGCCTGGAAGAACGGGTTGTTCGACGACGAGGTCGTGCCGGTCGAGATCCCCCAACGCAAGGGTGAGCCGATCTCCTTCAAGGAGGACGAGGGCATCCGCGCCGACACGACCGCGGAGAGCCTCGGCAAGCTGCGCCCGGCGTTCAGCAAGGACGGCACCATCACCGCGGGCTCGTCCTCGCAGATCTCCGACGGGGCCGCGGCAGTTGTAGTCATGAGCCGGGCCAAGGCCGAGGAGCTCGGCCTGACCTGGCTCGCCGAGATCGGCGCCCATGGCGTCGTGGCCGGTCCCGACTCGACCCTGCAGGCTCAGCCGTCGGCAGCGATCACGAAGGCCTGCGCCAAGGAGGGCATCGCCGTCGGCGACCTCGACCTGGTGGAGATCAACGAGGCCTTCGCCAGCGTCGGCATCGCCTCGGTGCGCGACCTCGGCATCGACGAGGAGATCGTCAACGTCAACGGCGGCGCCATCGCGCTCGGCCACCCGATCGGCATGTCGGGAGCGCGGATCGCCCTGCACCTGGCCCTCGAGCTGCGCCGCCGGGGCGGCGGCGTCGGTGTGGCAGCGCTGTGCGGGGGCGGCGGGCAGGGTGACGCCCTCGTCCTGCGCGTCCCGGCGTCCTGAGCGCGCAGCCTGACGCTGCGATGACTCCGGCGGCGGACGTCGGCGCGCTGGTCGCGGGCGCCCGGGACGGCGACGCCCGCTCGGTCGCCCGGCTGATCTCCCTCGTCGAGGACGCCTCGCCACTGCTGCGCGGGGCCATGGCGGCCCTGGCGCCCTACGGCGGTCGGGGATCCGTCGTCGGGCTCACCGGGGCACCGGGCGTCGGGAAGTCGACCACGACGAGCGTGCTGGTGTCGGCGTACCGGAGCGTTGGGAAGCGGGTCGGCGTGCTCGCGGTCGACCCGTCGTCGCCGTTCTCCGGTGGCGCCCTGCTCGGGGACCGCATCCGGATGCAGGACCACGCCCTCGACCCGGGCGTATACATCCGGTCGATGGCCAGCCGTGGCCACCTGGGCGGTCTGGCCTGGGCGACTCCTCAGGCACTGCGGGTGCTCGATGCCGCCGGTTGCGACGTCGTCCTCGTGGAGACCGTCGGGGTGGGCCAGTCCGAGGTCGAGGTGGCCCGCACGGCTGACACGACCGTGGTCCTGCTCGCGCCGGGGATGGGCGATGCCATCCAGGCCGCCAAGGCGGGGATCCTCGAGGTGGGCGACATCTACGTGGTCAACAAGGCCGACCGGGACGGCGCCGACGCCACCGTCCGCGAGCTGCGCCACATGCTCACCCTCGGCGAGCGCCGTCAGCCCGGGGACTGGCGGCCGCCGGTGGTCCGCACGGTCGCCTCGCGCGGCGAGGGCGTCGACGAGCTGCTCGAGGAGCTGGACCGGCACCGCACCTGGCTCGAGGAGACCGGTGCGCTGCACGAGCGGCGCCTGCACCGGGCCGCGGACGAGGTGGAGACGATCGCCCTCACCGCGCTGCGCGAACGGGTCGGTGACCTGCGGGCCAGCGACGGCGAGAACGGCCTGGACGCCCTGGCCGCCGACGTCGTCGCCGGCCGCACCGACCCCTACGCCGCGGCGGACCGCCTGCTGGCCGGACTCACCGGCGGCTGAGAGCGGTCAGCGTCCGGAGGCGCCGGTCGAGGTCCCGGTCGGAGTAGCGGACGGCGAGGGGGAGTCGGTCTCGGACGGCGTCGGCTGTGGGCTGGGCGAACCCGTGGCGGTGTCCGTGGGGGTGGCAACGACCGGGCAGGAGAACGTCACGTCCTGGTTCAGGATCCCGACCAGCGGTGTGACCGGGATGTGGTGCCCCCGGGCTCCCAGCACCGTCTCGCGGGCCGGCAGCCCGGAGACGCGGAACAGGTCGCCCTCCTTGAGACCCGACAGCCGCACCGAGGATGCGCGGTTGCCGTCGAGCCAGACCCACAGCGGGAACTGCGCCGAAGGGCAGTCCAGCTCGGTCTGCACGTGGCCCTGGACGGTGACCCCGGGTTCGACGGTCGTCACTGTCGGGGCTGCCTTGCGGCTGCACACCGGGTCCGAGACGAAGGTCGCTGCCCAGTGTCCGTCGGCTGTCGGGCCGAGAGGGACGTTGAGCTGCCAGGGAGTCAGGAGGACCGCGCCGCCCGTGCACGGCACGTCGTAGCGACCGTTGGCGGTCGTCACTGCCGCTGGGCTCGCCGACGGGACGAAGCCGTTGGCCCCCGGGACGGTCGTGTAGACGAACATCCCCACCACCGGCGCCCCGGTCGGGTCGACGACACGACCGCGTACCTTCTCCCGCCCGGCCGGCGGGGGGATGGTGACCGGGACCGTCAGCGTCGAGGGCTGCGACTGCTTGCCCTTCGGGGTGCTGCGCGTCGGGGACGCCTGGGTGCTGGTTGCCTCGTCCGAGGGCGCTGCTGTGGCGGGCACACCGAGGAAGCCCTGGGCGACGGTCTCCACCCGGTGCTGCACGCCGCTGACCCCGCCCATCGCCAGGCCGCCGAAGATGCCCGCGAGGAAGACTCCGGTCACGCTGCACACCGCGGTTGCCCGCCGGTACCGGCGGGCCTTCGCGGCGCCCATCACCGCGTCGAACCGCCCTGCGGGCGCGGACAGGGGCTCGATGGTGCGGCGCGGGTCGTCGGGGTTGCCGGGGGTGGGCGTCACCGGTCGTCCCCCATCCACTCGGCCAACCGGGCTCGGGCGTCGTGGAGCATGCGCTTGATGGTTCCTTCGGGTTTGTGCAGGGCGGCGGCCACGTCGGCCACGCTCATGTCGGCGTAGTAGTGCAGCAGCACCGGAGCGCGCAGGCGGTCGGGGAGGCGCTCCACCAGGTCGCGCAGCCAGGGGTCGGCGGCGGGTGTGGACGTCGGGGCGGTCTCCTCGATGCGCGCCTGCAGGCGCCGGTCCCGCTGCTCGCGTCGCCAGCGGTCCCGCACCAGGTTGTTGGCGGTGACGTAGAGGTAGCCCTTGGGGTCGTGGACCGTCACCCACCGGCCCAGCAGGCGGGTGAACGCCTCCGAGGCGATGTCGTGGGCCGCGTCCCGGTCGCCGACGAGAGCGGCGCACCACCCCGCGAGCTGGCCGTAGTGCTCGTTCCAGAGCGCCCTGGCGGCTTCCTCCCGCGCCCCCGAGAGCGTCCCCGCGACCCGTTGGGTACGCGAGGTGGGGGTCGTCACCATGACTGCCACACACCGAGGACGCAGGTACCGCGTCCTCGGTTCGCTGTGGAGCCGGCTCTCGCCGCGGAGCCCGCGGCAGCGGGCCGGTCGCCCGTCTCCATCCGACCGAGACTAGTGGTCCGCCGGGTACGCTCGGGTCACGACCGGACATGACGGCGCGTCGCTCACGAGGCGGCGACCTGTCACAGCGGGGGCCGCGACCGACGAGGAACGGCCCCTCACCACCGAGGAGAGCGCCCCGTGGACGCGGATGAGATCCAGCAGGGTCGGGAGCGCTGGCAGCAGCGGTACGACGCCGCAGGCACCCGCGACGCCGACTTCAGCACCCTGTCGGGTGCCGAGGTCGAGCCGGTCTACGGCCCGGCCGAGGGCGACTCCGTCGCGGCCTTCGAGCGGATCGGCTGGCCCGGCGAGTTCCCGTACACCCGCGGGCTCTACCCGGCCGGCTACCGGGGCCGGCCGTGGACGATCCGGCAGTTCTCCGGCTTCGGCAACGCGGTGCAGACCAACCAGCGCTACAAGATGCTGCTCAAGGCCGGGGGCGGCGGGCTCTCGGTCGCGTTCGACATGCCGACGCTGATGGGTCGCGACTCCGACGACCCGCGCTCGCTCGGCGAGGTCGGCCACTGCGGCGTCGCCATCGACTCGGCCGCCGACATGGACGTGCTGTTCGACGGGATCCCGCTGGGCGACGTCACCACCTCGATGACGATCAGCGGCCCGGCCGTACCGGTCTTCTGCATGTACCTGGTGGCGGCCGAGCGGCAGGGCGTCGACATCCGCGGCCTGGACGGGACGCTGCAGACCGACATCTTCAATGAGTACATCGCGCAGAAGGAGTGGCTGTTCGCACCGGAGCCGCATCTTCGCCTGATCGGCGACCTGATGGAGTACTGCGCCGAGAACATCCCCGCCTACAAGCCGCTGTCG
>DASYEF010000114.1:0-9692 GCA_036499185.1 Actinomycetes bacterium
TGCACGCGGCGTGTTGCGCCATCTCGCCGGTCCACTTCGAAGCGGCCCCGCCCTGCTGATGCCCTCCGAGGGCGCAGCGGAGCCACTTCGCTCGACGGCTGCTTGCGGTGGGGTGTCAGGCGACGGGTGGGCCGGCGTCGATCCGGCGGCGGGTGTCGGCCAGCCGCGCGGCCAGGGTCTCGGTGCTGCCCCAACGGCTCTCCAGCCACCAGGTCGCGCCGGCCTGCGCCCAGCCCGCGACAGCGGCCAGCGAGTCGGTGTCCTCCGGTGACGACTCGCCTTCGGTGACGACGTCAAGGGTGTCCGGCGCGCCCCGCTCGGCCAGCCACGCGCGCATCGCCCGCAGGTCGTCGGGCGTCGCGTCGCGGCCGTCGAGGTGGTACTCCGGAGAGACGCCGTCGCAACGCAGCACCCGGCGCATCGACTTCGGTCGCGGCCAGGCCGCGGCCACCCAGATCGGTGGCGGCGACTGCACCGGCCGGACCGCGTCGCGCAGCCACGCCGAGCACGTCACGTCGTAGTAGGTGCCGTGGTGCTCGCCGTCTCCGGTCCACAGCGAGCGCATCAGGTCGATGGCCTCGTCCATCCGCTCCGCGCGCTCGCGCAGGTCGGTGACCTCGCCGGTCTGCGTCAGGTCGTCCGAGAGTGCGCCGACCCCGAGGGTGACGAACGCGCGGCCGCTCGAGAGCTGGTCGAGTGTCGCGAGCTGGCTGGCGAGCTTCCACGGCCGTCGCCACGGCACCGGCGTCAGCATGGTGCCGAGCCGGACCCGCCTGGTGCGGACCGCCATCGCAGCCATCACGGTCCACGGGTCGACGCCGTAGCCGGTCTCCCAGGTGAGCACCGCGTCCCAGCCGGCGGCCTCGGCGGCGACAGCCAGCTCGAGCTGCTCGGTCGCCGTACCTCCGGGAAGGATCACTCCTGCGCGCATGGCGCGAGGCTAGGCACCGCCCCCGACAGGCGGCGCCAGCTCGGCGAGGGCCCGGACGGCGGCGGGGAAGATCTCGGCCGGCGGGTTGACCAGCCCGGCGCCGACCTGGCCGGTGCCGGCGACCTTGCCGGCCATGCCGGTGTTGATGTGGGGCAGGATCCCGGTGCGCGTCACGAGCGTCGCGTCGATGCCGGTCGGCGTACCGCGGAAGCCGAGCACCGGCACTTGGTACGTCGGCGACTCGGCCAGCGTGATCTCGTACATCAGCCGGGTGGCCTCGATCGCGTCGGCCACCTCGCCGCCGACGAACTTCACGATCGCGGGTGCCGCGGCCATCGCGAAGCCGCCGATGCCGCCGGTCTCGGTGATGGCCGAGTCGCCGATGTCGGGGTTGGCGTCCTCGGGGCCGAACGCGCCGAGGAAGAGCCCCTCCGGGGTGTTGGCCGGACCGGTGAACCACCGGTCGCCGGTGCCGGAGACCTGGATGCCGAAGTCGGTGCCGTTGCGTGCCATCGCCACGACGACCGACGAGCCGGGCAGGTCGCGGGCCGCGTCGGTCGCCAGCTTGCAGGCCGGCATCCCGAGATTGAGGAAGAAGTGGTCGTTGCCGCCGATGAACGCCGCGGCCTTCGCCACGTCCGCGGTTGGCGCACCGGACTCGATGAGGTCGGGCAGCAGCTCGCGCAGGAACATCAGGGTGCCGGCCCGGTTGCGGTTGTGCCCCTCGTCGCCCATCTGCAGCATCTGGGTGGCGATCGCCTTGACGTCGATCGGCGCGGTGGCCACGTGCCGGCGGACCGCGGTCTGCAGCAGCGGCCCGAGGACATCGCTCATCCAGTGCAGCCGCTCGATCACGTCGGGCCCGTACGCGCCGTAGCGCAGGACCTTGCCGAGTCCTTCGTTCAGCGAGCAGAACGCGGTGCCGCCGTGCACCGGGTCGCGCAGCTCGAAGACCCACATGCTCGGGCTCACGACGCCGGCCATCGGGCCGACCGTGCGGTGGTGGTGGCACGGCTCCCACGAGACGCCGGTGCCGGAGGCGAGCGCCGCCTCGGCCGTCTCGGGCGTGGGCGCGAGGTTCTCGTAGACCATCGCGCCGATCAGCGCGCCGCGCAGCGGGCCGGACGCGCGCTCCCAGCCGATCGGCGGTCCGGCGTGCAGGAACTGGCCGGGCTGAAGGCCGAGGGCCTCCGACGCGGGACGTACGTCGACGAGCTCGGCGCCGGCCGTGAGCAGCCGGTCGATCGCGGTGGCGTTGGCCTTGGCGATTCTCGGGTCGGCGATGACGCGGGTCAGGGCGTCCTCGATCCCCACCTCGCCCAGCGGCGGGCGCCAGTCGACCTGGGTGACGGGCACCGCCTGCGACGCGAGCGCGTCGGAGAACAGCTGCGCGCCCACGGTGACCACCCGCGGCTCACCCTCGAGCAGGCTCACGGCGCTACTCCTGCGGCCAGCGCCACGGCGTGGCGGGCCGCGGCCGCGTTGGACAGGAACACTGCTGCGCCGGCCTCGTGCAGCAGCTCGGCCTGGCGGCGGGAGTCCTGCGGGTCGTCCACCGTGGCGCACAGCGACACGACCACGGCGACGTCCCGGCCCGCGTCGGCCGCCTGCTGTCGGACGGCCGCCAGTTCGGGTGCCAGCTCGGCGGCCGGGTCGGGGTGCGCGCCATGACCGAGGACGACGTCGAGCAGCAGTACCGAGACCGTCGGGTCGGCCGCCTCGACGGCGATCCGGTCGATCCGGGTGCGCTGGTCGATCATCGGGTGCGGTCGGCCCTGGGTCAGCGCGTCGTCGCCCAGGTCGACCATCGCGTGGCCGATCGACCGCAGGTCGGGGCCGAGGGCCCACTCCGGGCGCAGCGGGATGTTGGAGCGGATCTCGCCGAGGGTGGCCGAGGCGATGACCATCGCCTCGTCGCACAGCGTGCCGCCGGCGAAGAGCCCGCGCAGGTGCCCGCTCGCCGCGGGGTGCTGCTGGTCGTCCCACGACCACGGTTCGGCCCAGGTGCGGCCGAGAGCCTGCACGGCGCGAGCGGCGACGACGGTGAGGTCGTCCTGCCCCTCGCCGAGCAGGGCGAGCAGGACCGGCGTCTCGAGCGACTCGGCGTACGCCGTCACGTCGGCCGCGACGGCCGGGTCCGGCGGCTTGGAGACCAGCACGATCAGCTCGGTCCCGGGGTCGTCGTCGAGCATGGCCAGGGCCGTCTTGGTGGACCGTCCTGCCACTGCGGCCGACAGGTCGCGGCCGCCGACGCCCAGGCAGTGGCTCACGCCGACCTCGCGGGTGTCGAGCATGCACATCAGCTGCTGGGCACCGGTGCCGCTGGCCGCGACGATGCCAACCGGGCCGGGCCGGACGGCGTTGGCGAAGCCCAGGCCGACGCCGGACACGACCGCGGTGCCGCAGTCGGGGCCCATCACCAGCAGGCCGCGCGCGCGGGCCTCGTCCTTGAGCCGGACCTCCTGCTCGACGGGCACGTTGTCGCTGAACACGAGGACGGAGAGGCCGGACCCGAGGGCGTCCATCGCCTCGGTGAACGCGTGCGGCCCCGGCACCGACACGAGGGCGAGGTCGGCGCCGCCGGCGCGGCGGGTTGCCGACGCGACCGTGCGTGGCGCGGGCTCGTCACCCGCGAGGTTGCCCGAGCCGCCGGACCCACTGGCCAGAGCGAGCTCCATCGCGGCCACCGCCCGTGCGACGGCGTCCTCGTCGGCCGCGCGTACGGCGACCACGAGGTCGTTGGGCCCGGCAGGCGGGGTGTTGAACCCCATGCCGCGCATCAGGTCGAGGTTGAGCTCGGTCCCCATCGCGACCTGGGCCGCGTTGACGCCGTCGACGGCGGCGACGTCGCGGCTCACCTGCATGAGGGTGACCGAGTCGTGGTATGCGCCGCGGCGTACGTCGATCAGCTCGGTCACGCCGCCTCGTCTCTCGTCATCGGGTGCCGCGCCACGGTATCGGCGGCGAGCAGCAGGCCCCGGGCCAGGGCGGCCCCCGAGGTGTGCCCGACGGCGAGCAGCGCGGGCAGCGCATGGGGGAGCGCGTCGTCGTCGCCGTACCCGGCGAGCGCGTCCGCGACGGCGACCACTGCCGGGGCCGCCCGGCCCTGCGCGGCGTGCGAGAGCAGCTCGGCGCTCAACCAGGAGGTACGCCGGGGCGCGGCCCCGAGCACCGCCGCGGCCACCGGGTCGCGCAGGTCGGGGCGGCCGGCCAACCCGACGAGCAGGCCGGCGAGCAGGTCGTCACCCGCAGGCGTGAGCCCGGGGCCACGGCCGAGGAGGTCGAGCACGGCTGCGGTGAGCCCGGGTGTCGCGGGAGCTGGCTGGAGAGGCCTGGCTGCGCGCGGGGCGGCCGGCGCCCACCAGCGGGTGACCCGGATCGTGAGCGGGCCGACCTGCAGCCCGCCGGGCCCGATGGACGCGTCGTCGCCGGCCTGCACGCCGGCCAGAGGGCGGGCCAGGGGCCGGGCGCCGAGCAGCACGGCGCACGGGAGGCGGAGCCCGCCGGCGGCCTCCAGCGCCACCAGCCGGCCGTCGAGCTCGACGTAGGCGCAGGTCGGGAACACCGCCACGACCCGGCCGGAGTGCGCCGGCGCGAGCAGCTCGCGGAGCGCCGTCGAGGCGGCGCCGGGCAGGGTGCTCACGCCCCGGACGCTAGCGCCGCCGCGTACCCGGCGTCGCTCTTGTCGGGTTCCTACAACACCGGTTCGCCGGATCTGGCGCAACTGATCGTCGCGGCGTCCCACACCCGGAGCGTTGCATGGTCCACTCTGCTCCCCGGTGACGCTCACCCGGCCCGGGTGGCCCGTCGAAGGAGGACGCGATGGCGTTCAGCTGGCAAGTGGTGCACGGTGGCAAGACTCCGCCGCCGGGGCAGGTCGTGCGGCCTGGTGAACGGCTCTCGTGGCCGCGCACCGCCGGGATCGGCGCTCAGCACGTGGTCGCGATGTTCGGGGCGACCTTCGTGTTCCCGGTCGTCATGGGCCTCAACCCGAACGTCGCGATCCTGTTCTCCGGCGTCGCGACGATCATGTTCCTGCTCATCACGAACAACAAGGTCCCCAGCTACCTCGGCACCAGCGCGTCGTTCGTCGCCGCGGTCGCCGCCATCCGCGCCGACGGTGGCGACGCCTCCGACGTCACGGGCTCGATCCTGGTCGCCGGCCTCGTGCTCGCCGCGGTCGGTGTGTTCGTTCACTACGCCGGCGCCCGGCTGGTGCACCAGGTGCTGCCGCCCGCCGTCACCGGCGCGGTCGTCATGCTCATCGGCTTCAACCTGGCTCCGGTCGTGGCGGGGATCTACTGGCCGCAGGACCAGTACGTCGCCCTGCTCACCATGACCGCCGTGATCCTCTTTGCGGTGCTGCTCAAGGGGTTCTGGGCCCGCATCGCGATCCTCCTCGGCCTGATCTTCGGCTACCTCGTGTCGTGGCTCTTCGACGGCATCTTCGGCCAGATCAACAGCTGCGGCGGGGCCGGCTGCACGCCGGTGCTGCACGACCGCATCAGCTGGGCGACCGTGAAGGCCGCCGACTGGATCGGCCTGCCCGACGGGACCAAGGTCGTCAACGGCAAGGAGATCCCGGGGTTCCATGGCCCGACGTTCTCCCTGACCTTCATCCTGCTCGTGCTGCCAGGCGTGATCGCGCTCATCGCGGAGAACACCGGGCACGTGAAGGCAGTCGCCGAGATGACCGGCGACGACCTCGACCCGTACCTCGGCCGAGCCCTGCTCGGCGACGGGGTCGGCACCGCGGTCGCGTCCGCTTTCGGCGGTTCACCGACCACGACGTACGCCGAGAACATCGGCGTCATGGCGGCCACCAGGATCTACTCGACCGCGGCGTACTACGTGGCCGCGGTGGTGGCGATCCTGTTCGGGTTCTGCCCGAAGTTCGGTGCCCTGGTGAACTCGACGCCAGGCGGCGTGCTCGGCGGCATCACGGTCGTCCTCTACGGGATGATCGGCCTGCTGGGCGCCAAGATCTGGATCGAGAACCGGGTCGACTTCGCCAACCCGATCAACCTGGTGCCGCTCGCGGCCGGCATCGTCGCCGGCATCGGCGGCGTGACGATGCAGTTCACCGACAAGTTCTCGCTCGGTGGCATCGCACTGGGCACGCTGGTGACGATCATCGGCTACCACCTGGTGCGGATCCTCGCGCCGTCGGAGATGCGCGACGCGCTCGTCCCGGGACGGTCCTACGGCGACGGGACGGTCATGGCCGTCGGCCACACCGGCGTCGACACCGCTCTCGGAGAGGGCGTCGACCCCCAGGCCGGGACGCATATCGGTCACCACCACCGCACGGACGGGCCGCCGCCGCCGCGCGACGGAACCGACACCGACACCGAGCACGAGAGGACGTAGCTCTCGCTGGTTGTGTCCAGCAGTGCAGGCCCCCGCGGCGGCTCGTCCGCTGCGGGGGCATGCTGCTTCTGGCCCGTTGCCGCACGTGTCGGGCCCAGTGAGGAAGGATCACCCGGGTGAAGCCCTCGCCGTTGCACTGGACCGCTCCGGCGAGCCTCGACGAGGCGCTCACGGAGCTGGCCCGGGTCGGGGACGAGGGCAAGGTACTCGCGGGCGGCCAGAGTCTGCTGCCCCTGCTGAACATGCGGCTGGCCGCGCCCGCGTACCTCGTCGACATCAACCGCCTGGCCGAGCTGGCCTACGTCCGCGCCGACGACTCCGGCGTCCGGGTCGGTGCGCTGGCGCGGCACGCGGCAGTGGAACGCGACGCAGGGGCGTACGCCGTGCAGCCTCTGCTGCGCCAGGCGCTCCGGCTCGTGGCGCACCCGGTCATCCGCAACCGGGGTACGACGGTCGGCTCGATCGCGCACGCCGACCCCAGCGGTGAGATGACGGCGGTCCTCGCGCTGACCGGCGGGACGGTGCACGTCGCGAGCGCCGCCTGCCGCCGGGACGTCGCCGCGGCGGACTTCTTCAGCGGGCCGCTGGAGTCCTCGCTGGCCTACGGCGAGCTCGCGGAGGCGGCGACCTTCCCGGCCTTCACGCCGGGGAGCGGTTCGACGTTCGTCGAGGTGGCGCGCCGGCACGGCGACTACGCCGTGTGCGGGCTGGCCGCCGTCGTCACCCTGGCCGACGGCGTGGTGGCCTCGGCGCGCGCCGCGTACGTGTCGGTGGCGCCGACGCCGCTGGTGCTCGATCTCACCGACGCGGTCCGGGGCGCCGACCCCGCCACCGCCGACTGGGCGGCTGCCGGCGAGCTGGCCGGGGGAGTCGTGGACCCGGAGGCCGACATCCACGCGACGGCCGACTATCGGCGCCACCTTGTGCGCGTGCTCACGGCGCGGGCGCTGGCCGAGGCAGCCGGCCGGACCGGCAAGTCCACGACGGCGGCGGCATGACCGAGGAGCTCCACGAGGTCCGCCTCGTCGTCAACGGCGTGCCGCGCGAGGCGCACGTCCCGGCGCGCCGCCTCCTGTCCGACGTGCTGCGCCACGACCTGCGCCTCACCGGCACGCACGTCGGCTGCGAGCACGGGGTCTGTGGTGCGTGCACGGTGCTGCTGGACGGCGAGCCGGTGCGGTCCTGCCTGCTGCTCGCCGTGACCGCCGGCGGGCACGAGGTCACCACAGTCGAGGGCCTCGGGACGCCCGAGGACATGCACCCGGTGCAGCGGGCGTTCCGCGAGTGCCACGGGCTGCAGTGCGGCTTCTGCACTCCCGGTTTCCTCACCACGATCGCCGCCTACCTCGAGGACCACCCCGAGCCGACCGAGGCCGAGGCCCGCGAGGCGATCAGCGGCAACCTGTGCCGCTGCACCGGCTACCAGAACATCGTCGCGTCGGTGCTGCGCGCCGCCGAGATCACCCGCGAGTTGTCAGCCGGAGGACGACCTATCGGTCGTCCTCCGGCTGACAAGTCTGAGGACGAGTCGTGACCACCAAGCTGTTCGGCGAGCCGGTACAGCGCGTCGAGGACGCCAAGCTGGTGACCGGCCGGGCGCACTTCCTCGACGACATCGGCCATGACGCCCTCGGCGTGGCGTTCGTGCGCAGCCCGCACGCGCACGCGCGGGTCACCGGCATCGATGTCATCGACGCGCTGGACGTCGAGGGCCTGGTCGCTGTCTACACGTACGACGACCTGCTGGCCGCCGACGAGACCGAGGGCACCGCCGTGGCCCAGCCGCTGCCGTTGCTCATCCCGCACCCGTCGCTGCACGCGCCGCGCACCGGCTACGCGCTGGTCCGCGATGAGGTCAACCACGTGGGCGAGGCGGTCGTGATGGTGGTCGCGCGGGACCGCTACCTCGCCGAGGACGCCGCCGGCCGGGTGGTCGTCACCTACGAGCAGCTTCCGGTCGTGGTCGGCGTCGACAACGCCCGCCGGGCCGAGCGCACCGTGCACGACGACGTACCGGACAACGTCGCGGCGCACAACGTCGACGAGGTCGGCGACGTCGAGGCCGCGCTGGCCGCCGCGCCGCACACCCTGTCGCTCTCCCTCGACATCGAGCGCAGCGCCTCGATGCCGATGGAGGGCAAGGGCGTGCACGCCCGGTGGGACCCGGTCGACAGCTCGATGCGCGTGCACTCCTCGACCCAGACCTCGACGAGCGTCCGCGCCGCGGTGGCCGCGAAGCTGGCGCTGCCGCTGGGCAAGGTCGAGTGCGTCGCACCGATGGTGGGCGGCGGCTTCGGCGTGAAGATCGTGCACCCGTGGCCGGAGGAGGTGCTCGTCCCGTGGGCCGCCAAGCGACTGGACCAGGAGGTCAAGTGGGTCGAGGACCGCCGCGAGCACTTCGTGTCCTCGGCCCACGAGCGCGGCCAGCTCCAGGAGGTCACCGCCGGCTACGACGACGAGGGCCGGCTGCTCGCGCTGGACGTCCGGTTCTGGCACGACAACGGTGCCTACACGCCCTACGGCGTCATCGTGCCCATCATCACCTCGACCCAGCTGCTCGGTCCCTACAAGCCTGGTGCCTACCGCTGCGAGTGGTGGTCGCTGTACACGAACACCGTCATCGTGACGCCCTACCGGGGCGCGGGCCGGCCGCAGGGCGTGTTCCTCATGGAACGCACGATGGACGCGATCGCGGAAGCGCTCGGCGTCGACCGGGCCGAGGTGCGGCGGCGCAACTTCATCACGCCCGACGAGATGCCCTACGACCACCACCTGACCTTCCAGGACGGGCGGCCACTGATCTACGACTCGGGCGACTTCCCGGCCTCGCTGCAGAAGCTGAAGGACCTGGTCGGGTGGGACGACGTGCTCGCCGACGCAGCGGCGGCCCGCGCCGCGGGACGCAAGGTCGGCGTCGGCATCGCCTGCTACGTCGAGGGGACCGGCGTCGGGCCCTACGAGGGCGCGCACGTCGTCGTCGAGAGCTCCGGCAAGGTGAAGGTGGCGACCGGTCTCACGACGCAGGGGCAGGGCCACTTCACGTCGTTCGCGCAGATCGCGGCGGACGAGCTCGGCGTACGGT
The DNA here is from genome assembly GCA_036499185.1 of Actinomycetes bacterium. Taxonomy (GTDB): domain Bacteria; phylum Actinomycetota; class Actinomycetes; order JACCUZ01; family JACCUZ01; genus DATBDW01. The sequence continues at coordinate 9,384 of DASYEF010000114.1, forward strand.
TCGAGGACGTCGAGGTGACGACCGGTGACACGCGCCGGTTCGGGTACGCCGTCGGGACGTTCGCGTCGCGGGCCGCAGTGATGAGCGGGACCGCTATCGCGCTCGCATCGCGCAAGGTCCGCGAGAAGGCGCTGCGCATCGCTGGCGACGCGCTGGAGGCCGACCCGGGTGACCTGGAGATCGTCGACGGACAGGTGCGGGTCAAGGGCACCCCGTCGGCGTCGATCCCGCTGGCGACCGTTGCCGTGCTGTCGAACCCGCTGCGCTACGCGTTCGACGAGGCGTCCAAGGCGGCCACCCAGTTCGCCG
>DASYEF010000115.1:0-8778 GCA_036499185.1 Actinomycetes bacterium
AAACGGCGGGGTTTCGGCGGGCGGGCTAGTCGACGGGTTCGCCGTGCGGCTCGGGGTGCGGGAAGCTGGTGGCGGCCGGGCGGACCAGGTCGTCGGCGTACCGCTCGATCAGCGCGAGGTTGCGGTCGGCGAGGTGGTCGAAGACCTGCGGGATGTTCGAGCCCGGTGTCAGCGAGGCCATCGCAGTCGCCGGATCGAGGTGGGCGCTGGCCCAGCCCTCGTGGCTCGCAGCGCGCGCGACGACCTCGGCCACCGGGGTCACGATCATCGAGTTGCCGAAGTACAGGACGCCGGCCGGGTCGATGCCCGTGGCGTTGGCGCCCACGACGTAGACGTGGTTGTCGTAGGCGCGAGCCCTGTTGGTGAGCTCCCAGATGTCGGCCGACCGCAGCAAGGCCGAGGGGCGCACGATCACCTCGGCGCCGCGCACCGCAGTGATGCGGGACAGCTCGGGGTAGTCGCCGTCGAAGCAGATGATCTGGCCGATCCGGCCGAGGTCGGTCTCGACGACGCTGACCTCGTCACCGGGCGTGACCCAGCCACCGCGCGAGCGCATCTCGGTGCAGAACGGGTGGGTCTTGCGGTAGACGCCGAGCACCGACCCGTCGCGGCCCAGCAGCGCCGACGCGTTGTGCACGACGCCGCGCTCCCCGCCGCGCTCGTAGGTCCCGACGACCACGTGCACCCCGAGCCGGCGCGCGGTCTCCTGCAGCGGCTCGACGACGGGTCCGGGGATCGCGGAGACCAGGTCCCACAGCTCCTCCGGGCCGATGCCGGGGCTGAAGCCCGTCGTAACCGACTCGGGCAGCACGACGAGCTCCGCGCCGGTGGACTCGACACAGCGGGTGACCCAGTCGGCGGCCTTGGCCAGGTTGCCCTTGACCGACTCCCCGGTGAGCGGCCCGGGCAACGGTGCGACCTGCACGGCCGAGGCGGTGAACGCGCGCATCCCCCCACTGTGCCATCACCCCGGTAGCGTCGGCGGGCGATGGACGAGCCGGTCGCTCCTGACGTTGCCGTGGACCATGCCGTCGACAGGGCCCTGGGCGCTCTCTACGGTCTCGCGGTCGGCGATGCGCTCGGCATGCCCACCCAGACGCTGTCCCGCCGCCGGGTCGTCGAGCTGTACGGCGACCTCGACGGGTTCCGTCCTGGCCCGGCCGAGAACGAGGTCAGTGCGGGGCTCCCCGCCGGCCACGTCACCGACGACACCGACCAGGCGGTCATCGTGGCCGAGCTGCTGGTCGAAGGCCACGGCACGGTCGACCCGGACGCACTGGCCCGCCGGTTGCTGGCCTGGCAGGACGCGATGGTGGCGGCCGGCTCCGCCGACCTGCTCGGTCCCTCGACCCTGCGGGCACTTCGGCTGGTGGCCGACGGCGCACCGGTCGGTACGACGGGGCGGTGGGGCGACACGAACGGCGCCGCCATGCGGGTGGCCCCCGTCGGCATCGCCGTGGCACCCGAGCCGCTCGACCGGCTGTGCGCCGCGGTGGCCGACGTCGACCGGTTGACCCACGACACGACCGTCGCGAACGCCGGAGCCGCGGCGGTGGCCGCCGTCGTCAGCGCCGGCGTCGGCGGCGCGGGCTGGAGCGACGCCGTGCGCCTCGGCGTTCAGGCAGCGGCGATCGGTGCGAGGCACGGCAGCCACGTCGCGGGCGCCGATGTGGCGCGCCGGATCGGCTGGGCGCTCGACCTGACCCGCGGGGTCCGGGACGACGCCCTGCTCGACCTCGTCGACGGGCTCGTGGGGACGAGCCTCGCGACCCAGGAGTCCGTGCCGGCTGCCTTCGCCGTGGCCGCCGCGGCGCCCGACGAGCCGTGGCGCGCGGTGTGCCTCGCCGCCCGGCTCGGCGGCGACAGCGACACGATCGCCGCGATGGCAGGAGCGATGGTCGGCGCATGCACCGGCCTGTCGGCCCTGCCAGCGCCCGCGGTCGAGGAGGTACGCCGGGTCAACGACCTGCACCTCGAGCCGCTGGCCGCCGCACTGCTCGCGCTCCGGGCGGCGCCGTGACGATCACCCGGCTGGTCGGGCTGTGCAGTGCACTCGTCGACCTCACGATGGTGGTGCCGGCGCTGCCCGAGCGAGGCGGCGACGTCGTGGCGTCGTCGTCCGACTCCTCAGTGGGCGGCGGGCTCAACGCGCTGGCCGCGGCCGTCACCGCGGGACTGCCCGCTGCCTACGCCGGCGGTCACGGGTCCGGACCGTTCGGCGACCGGGTCCGGGCGGCCTTGGCTGCGCACGGCATCGACGTGCTGCTCGCCGCCGACCCCGAAGAGGACACCGGCTACACCGTCGTGCTCGTGGACGACGACGGCGAGCGGACGTTCGTGACGACCGTCGGCGCGGAGGGACACCTCACGGCGGCCGCGCTGTCCGCGTACCGGCCGGCGGATGGGGACGCGGTCTACGTGTCCGGCTACGACCTCGCGTACCCGCACGGGCCGGTCGTCGCGACCACGGTCGCGAGGCTGCCCGACGCGACGGTCGTGCTGCTGGACCCGGGGCCACTGGTCGCCGAGATCGAGCCGCAGTTGCTGGACGCGGTGCTCGCGCACACCACCTGGGTCAGCCTCAACGCGCGCGAGGCCGAGCTGTGGACCCGGCGCTCAGATGCTCGCGAGGCGGCCGACGACGTACTGAGCCGCGCGGGAGCGATCACGGGCGTCGTGCTGCGCCGCGGCAACGACGGCTGCCTGGTGCAGACGCGTGGCGGTGCCGCGCACGACGTACCTGCCGTGCCGGTCGAGCGAGTGGTGAACACCAACGGCGCGGGTGACGTCCACGTGGGCACCTTCGTCGTGGGACTCGCCCGCGGGCTGGACCCGGTGGCGGCAGCGGGTGTCGCCAACGCGGCCGCCGGGCGCCGGGTCGCGGGCGCAGACAGCTGAGCCGATCAGGCGTCCGGCCCGAAGAGGTCCGCCGCGGCCTGGACCTGCGCCAGGTAGGACCGCCAGTGGTCCGCGTCCCACCCGTCGCTGTCGTGGTCCGGGCCGCCCGAGCCGTCGATCATCTCCCGCACGATGTCGGCGTGCCCGGCGTGCTGCGCGGTCTCCGCGACCATCCGCAGGAGCAGCACGCCAAGTGTGGTCTCGCGCCGGTCCTCGGGCCAGTGCGCGACGGTCCCGGGCGACTCGAGGTCGAGGGCGGCGACGGTCTGGTCGCTGTGCGCGCACGCGCGCCGGTAGAGCCCGACGACGTACTCCCGGGACTCGTCGGGCCGGGCCCACATGTCGGCGCCGTCCCAGATCGAGCCGTCCTCGACCCAGGGCAGCGGCTCGGGTACCGGGCGGCCGAGGCAGTCGCCGAGGTAGGCGTACTCCATGCTCGCCAGGTGCTTGACCAGCCCCAGCAGGTTGGTCCCCGTCGCGGTCACGGGCCGGCGTGCGTCGTAATCGCTGAGCCCCTCGAGCTTGGCCAGCATGACGGCGCGCGACTGGTCCAGCTTGGCGAGCAGCTCGTCCTTGAGGTCGGTCATGCCGCCCAGCGTGGTCGTCGGGTCCGACGGTCGGCTGAGACCATGGCCGCGTGACCCCCCAGCCCCCCGCCGCGCCGCCGCATCCCCCGGTGCGCACCTACAAGCGCCGGGCCGGCCGGGTCACGGTCACTCAGCGCGCGGCGCTGGACACCTGGTGGTCGACGTACGGGCTGCCGGTCGACGGCCGCGCGCTGGACCCGGGCGCGGTGTTCGGGCGCAGCGCCCCGTTGGTGCTCGAGATCGGCTTCGGCATGGGCGAGGCGACGGCAGTGCTGGCCGCCACGGAGCCGGACCACGACGTGCTGGCTGTCGATGTGCACACGCCCGGTCAAGGACAGCTGCTCGCGCTGCTCGACGCGGGCGGCCTCACCAACGTCCGCGTCGTGGACGGCGACGCGACCGTGGTGCTGCGCGAGATGCTCACCACCGCCAGCCTCACCGCCGTACGGGTGTTCTTCCCCGATCCCTGGCCCAAGGCGCGCCACGTCAAGCGACGCCTGGTCGACCTCGCGTTCGCCGAGCTCGTGGCCGACCGGCTGGTCGACGGTGGCCTGTTGCACGTGGCGACCGACGTGCCGGCGTACGCCGAGCAGGTGCGCGGCGTGCTCGCCCGTGCTCCGGGGCTCGAGCCCGTCGACGCCCCGCCGCGCCCGACCACGAGGTTCGAGCGGCGAGCCGTGGCCGCCGACCGCACGGCCGTCGACCTCGCCGCCCGCCGGCTCCCCCGCTGTTCCCGGTGATCAGGACAGCCGGCGGCGGACCCACCAGAAGCAGCACCCGGCGAGCAACGCAGAGACGACGAGGTAGAGCGCCAGCTCGGCCCACTGCAGCGGCCAGAAGTGGTTCGCCGGCTGGTAGACGAGGTGCTGCCGGTAGCCCTCGGCGTTGAGCCGGGTGAAGCAGGCGTCCATCGTGTCAGGACCCTGGGCCTTCACCGGCCCGTTCCCTGACCCTGGCGGCGGGGGCGGCGGGAGGCAGCTGGCGAACCATGACGGCAGGTTGACGGCCCGTCCGCTGGCATCGACGGTCTGGTTGGACAGCACCCAGTTGCCCGGGTTCCCGGTCCTTACGGTCAGCTTCAACGGCGAACCCGGGCCGTTGTCACTGATCGAGATCCCGTCGAGCTTCTCCCTGCTGAACGTGACGGTCTGCTCGGCCGTCGACACCAGGTGCGGGCGGATCCACGTCGGGACCGCGATCTGCACGAAGGTGACGACGGCGAGCGTGACGGCCATCGCGGGCAGCGACCGGCGGAACACAGCACCGAGGGTCGCGCCGAGCACGACGGCGAACACGGCGTACCCGACGGGCACGATGCCGCGCATCGCGAACGACACCGGCGTGAGGCGCGACGGCAGGCTGCCGTGGGTGCTGCTGAGCGCGCCGTCCAGCGGCTGCGACCACCAGGTCACCGCGAGGGTGAGCAGGCCGACCGCAGCGGCAGCGGCAAGAGTCGTGACGCCGAGCTTGGTGGCCAGCCACCGGGTCCGCGTGACCGACTGGGTCCAGGCCAGCCGGTGCGTGCCGGCCTCGAGCTCGCGCGCGACCAGGGGTGCTCCCCAGAACACGCCGATGATCACCGGTGCCACCGCGATGACGACGATCCCGGCGTAGAAGAGGTGGCGGTCGTTCGCCGTGAGATGGTCGAACACGTCGCGGTAGGTGGTCGCCAGGTCGGCCAGTCGACGACCGGTCGCGGCCAGCACCAGCGCGAAGGCGACTGCGACGGCAGCGACAGCCGCGGCCTGCAGCCGGAACTGGCGCCAGGTGAGCCAGATCATCCGAGCACCTCCATCACGGGGCTGGGCGCTTCGGCGCGGGTGCCCTCCATGTAGGCGAGCACGAGGTCCTCGAGGCCGAGGCGGCCCACGGTCCAGGACGGGTCGAGCACGGGTGCGTCGGTGCGTACGACGAGGGTGCTCTGCCGGTCGGTGTGGCTCGCCGAGACGACGTGCTGGTCGGCCGGCAGCGTGGCCAGGTCCCGACGCGGGCCGGTGAGCCGCAGGTGGCTCTCGAGCAGCGACTCCACGTCGCCCTCCACCCGCACCTTGGAGTCGACGAGCACCACGAGGTGGTCGCACACGCGCTCCAGGTCGGAGACCACGTGGGAGGACAGCAGGACGCTGACCTCGTGCTCGGCGACGGCCTCCATCAGCACCTGGAGGAACTCCCGGCGCGCGAGCGGGTCCAGGCTCGCGACCGGCTCGTCGAGGATGAGCAGCTCCGGCCGCTTGGCCAGGCCGAGGGTCAGCGCCAGCTGGGCGCGCTGGCCACCGGATAGCCGACCGGCCCGCTGCTCGGGGTCCAGCCCGAGCCGGCGTACCCGCGAGCTCGCCACCGCGTCGTCCCAGCCGGGGTTGAGCCGGGCTCCCAGGCGCAGGTGTTCGGCGACCGTGAGACCGGGGTACGTCGGGGTGTCCTGCGCGACGAAGCCCACCTTCGCGAGCTGCTCGGCATCCGCCGCGGGGCGGCCGCCGCACACCTCGATCGTTCCGGAGGTCGGCGCAAGCAGGCCGACGGCCAGGCTCAGCAGCGTGGTCTTGCCGGCCCCGTTGGGACCGACCAGGCCGGTCACGTGACCCGCCGGGATCTCCAGGGTGCAGTCCGACAGCGCCCGCCGGCGGCGGTAGCGCTTGCCCAGGCCAGTGGCCCGCACGACGGCGGTCACGCTATCTCTTGCTGTGCGTCGCGAAACGTGCTCGTGAACAGTGCGTCGATGCTCTCCTCGTCCAGCCCGGCCAGCCGGGCCTTGGCCAACCAGCGCCGAAGTTCCTTGCGCAGCGGCTCGTGCGCCGCGAGCGAGCCGTCGGTCAGAGTCCGGATGACGAAGGTGCCCACGCCGGGGCGGGCCGCCACCAGCCCGTCGCGCTCCAGCTCGCGGTAGGCCTTGAGCACCGTGTTCGGGTTGATCGCGAGCCGGGCCACCACGTCCTTGACGGTCGGCAGCTGGTCGCCCGTGCGGAGCAGGCCCAGCCGCAGCGCCTGCCGGACCTGCTGCACCACCTGCAGGTACGGCGAGACGCCGGACCGGCCGTCGAGGGAGAACTCGATCACGGTGACCTCATTCCTCTAGTTACCTAGCACAATAGAGGGATGGGGTCACCGCGGTCAAGCACTCGCGGGCCGCGTGGCTACCCGTTCGCGGCGACGCCGACCCTGTGGCCGTGCTTGTCGGCGAGCACGCCGAAGCTGGTGCCCGGCACCTGCTGCGCCGGCTGGACGATCGAGCCGCCGAGCTCCTCGGCCCGCGCCAGCGTGGCCGCGACGTCCTCCACGCCGACGAAGAACAGCACCTCGTCCTCGGCGCCCTGGCGGGGGCTGATCGCGACGTACGGGCCGCCCTCGGCACCGGTGTCGATGAACGTGTAGCCCGGGAAGGCGCCCTCCGAGGCGACCTTCCAGCCGAAGAGGTCACCGAAGAACGCGCGGGTCGCGTCCGGGTCGGCGGAGCGGATCTCGGTGTGGATGACGGGGTGTCCCATGATGTGCCGTCCTTCGTCTCGAGGTGCTGCGCTGCGCGTCGGCCGCGCAGCCCGTCGACACGGTCGGTCGACACCCCTACGACGAACGCGTCACCCCGCGATCGACAGCCCCCGACCTCCTCCCATGGGGATGGCTCAGGGGGTACGCCGACGGGCACCCAGCGCGCCGATGAGCGCACCGAGCAGCGCCACCACTGCGCCGAACACCGCACCCTTGACGAAGTCGCTGCTCAGCGGAGAGCCGCCGGTGGCAGCCGCCGGCGCGGTGTAGACGGTGGGCGGGCTCGGCAGGCCGTCGACCTGCACCGGCTCCTCGCGTGGCGCCGGGACGCTGGGTACCTTGCCGGTCAGCACGTCGTCCACAGCGGCGAAGAACTCGCCCGCCGTCTTCTTGGCGACTCCGGAAAGGACGCGCTGGCCGACGCCGCCGATCATCCCGCCGACGACGGCGTCCGCGTCGTACCCGAGCCGGGTCGTGCCCTCGTCGACGTCCTCGAGGGTGACCCGCACGTCGGCCTGCACGGTGCCGGGTGCGCCGGCGCCGGACGCACGCAGTGTGAAGGCGCCGGGCTGGTCCTGGTCGGTGAGCGCGACATCGCCCTGGTAGCTGCCCTTGATGGACGCCACGCCGGCGGTCAACGTCATCCGGTAGCGGTCCGGCCCGACCTCCTCGAGCTGCTGGCAGCCCGGGATCGTGCGGACCAGGACGGCGGGGTCGTTGAGCGCAGCCCACACCTTCTCGCGGGGGGCATGCAGGGTGGCGGTACCGGTGACCTTCACGGCTGCTCCATTCCTTCTGATCCTTAGCGGCTGCGGCGGTGCAACGACGGGATCTCGCCGGCGGCGTGCCGGCGGCGGAGCTCGAAGAGGTCGGACGGCGAGATCGGCATCCGGGTTATCGGGAAGCCCTCCGCGTCCTCGATCGCGGCCGCGAACACCGCAGCAGAGGGGATCACGCCGGCCTCGCCCGCGCCCTTGATGCCCAACGGGTTCAGCGGCGAGCGGGTCTCGAGGTGGTCGATCTCGATCCTGGGCACCTCCGACGCATACGGCATCAGGAAGTCCATGAACGACGCGTTGAGGAGCTGTCCGTTCTCGTCGTAGACCATCCGCTCGTAGAGCGCGCCACCGACGCCCTGTGCGACGCCGCCGTGCACCTGACCCTCGACGATCATCGGGTTGATCAGCGGCCCGCAGTCGTGCACGACGCAGTAGCGCAGGACGTGGATCTCCGCGGTCTCCGGGTCGTTCTCGACGATCGCGACGTGCATGCCGTTGGCGAACGTCGACTGCATCGGCGAGTAGTAGTCGGTGCCCTCCAGGCCCGGTTCCTCGTCCTCGCGCACCGGCGGGCCGCTCGCGTCGCCGACGGCGAACTGGGTGGCCGCCTTGGACGCCTCGTCGAACGCGTAGCGCAGCGGGTTCGACAGCACGGCGACAGTCGCCAGCGGGATGGATGCCGACGGGGTGCCCTTGACGCGGACCTGCCCGTCGACGATCTCCAGGTCGCCGGGATCTGCTTCCAGCGCGTCCCCCGCGATCCGCAGCGCCTTCTCCCGGACCTTGCGCGATGCCAGCGCGATCGCGTTGCCGCTCATCACCGCGGCGCGCGACGCGAACGTGCCGACGGCGTACCCGAAACGGCGGGTGTCACCGGTGGTCACCTCGACGTCCTCGAACGGTACGCCGAGCTCGTCGGCGGCGATCTGGGCGAACGACGTGAAGTGGCCCTGGCCCTGGGTGGTGAGGCCGGTCGCGACCTTCACCTTGCCGGAGCTCTCGACGACGACGTGCGCGCCCTCGTAGGGCCC
>DASYEF010000116.1:0-11209 GCA_036499185.1 Actinomycetes bacterium
GGTCATCTACGGCGCCCTGCTGGCCATCGGGCAGACCGATCTCAAGCGGTTGATCGCCTACACCTCGATCAGTCACTTCGGCTTCATCGTGCTGGGCATCTTCGCGATGACCACGCAGTCACAGAGCGGCTCGACCCTCTACATGGTCAACCACGGCTTCTCGACCGCCGCCCTCTTCCTCATCGCCGGGTTCCTCATCAGCCGGCGCGGCTCCCGGCTGATCTCGGACTTCGGCGGTGTCCAGCGGGTCGCGCCGATCCTCGCCGGGACGTTCCTGATCGCGGGCCTCTCCAGCCTCGCGCTGCCCGGGCTGTCCACCTTCGTCAGCGAGTTCCTCGTCCTCGTCGGGACGTTCACGCGCTACGAGGCCGCCGCGGTGATCGCGACCCTTGGCATCATCCTGGCATCGGTCTACATCCTGCTGATGTACCAGCGGACGATGACCGGTGAACCCAACGAGCACACCGCCAAGCTGGCCGACCTCAACACCCGCGAGGTCTGGGTCGTCGCGCCGCTGATCGCGGTCATCATCGCGCTCGGCTTCTACCCGAAGCCGCTGCTGGATGTCATCAACCCGGCGGTCGCCCGGACCATGCACCAGGTCGGTGTGACCGACCCGAAGCCGCTGACTCCCGCTGTCGGGACGGCCGTGGGAGGGAGCGCCAAGTGAGCCCGCACAGCGTTGCCGCAGTGCACCAGGCAGCCACCTTCCACACCCCGTCGATCGAGTACAGCAAGCTGCTGCCGATCCTCATCGTGCTGGGGGCAGCCCTGGTCGGCGTCCTCGTCGAGGCCTTCATGGGTCGCGCCTGGCGGCACCAGACCCAGCTCGGCATCGCCCTGATCGGTCTGGTCGGCGCGTTCGTGTCGGTCGTGTCGCTCGCGGGAGACAACCTGGTCGCCGCGGAGGGGTCCGTCGCGGTCGACGGACCGGCGTTGTTCCTCCAGGGCACGATCCTGCTGCTCGCCATCCCGGGCGTCCTGCTCACCGCCGAGCGCTCACTGGACACCGGGGGCCCGTTCGCCCCGGCCGGGTCGTCACTGCCGGGTTCGCAGCACGAGCGACTGCTGACCGCCACCGGCGTCACGCAGACCGAGGTCTTCCCGCTGCTGATGTTCGCCGTCGGCGGGATGCTGCTCTTCCCGGCAGCCAACGACCTGCTGACCATGTTCGTGGCCCTCGAGGTGCTCTCGCTCCCGCTGTACCTGCTGTGCGGACTGGCTCGTCGCCGCCGCCTGCTCAGCCAGGAGGCGGCGATGAAGTACTTCCTCCTCGGCTCGTTCTCCTCGGCCTTCTTCCTCTACGGCGTCGCTCTCCTCTACGGGTACGCCGGCACGGTGCGCCTGTCCGGCATCGCCGAGGCCGTCAGTGCGAACACCGGCGACGAGACCCTGCTGGTCATCGGGACCGGCCTGGTCGCGGTCGGCCTCCTGTTCAAGATCGGCGCGGTGCCGTTCCATTCGTGGACCCCGGACGTCTACCAGGGAGCGCCCACCCCGATCACCGGGCTGATGGCCGCCTGCACCAAGGTGGCCGCGTTCGGAGCACTACTGCGCTTCTTCTACGTCGGCGTCGGCGGCATGGTCTGGGAGTGGCAACCCGTCCTGTGGGCCGTCGCGATCCTGACCATGCTGGTCGGCTCGGTCGTCGCGCTCACCCAGACCGACGTCAAGCGGATGCTGGCGTACTCCTCGATCGCACACGCCGGCTTCGTCCTGGTCGGACTTGTCGCCACCGACTCGGTGACCAGTGACGGCGAGGTCCTTGGCGTGTCCTCGGTCCTCTTCTACTTGCTCGCGTACGGGTTCTCGACCATCGGCGCTTTCGCGGTGGTGACGGTGGTGCGGGACTCGGCCGGCGAGGCGACCCACCTCTCGCAATGGGCCGGGCTGGCCCGGCGCTCTCCGCTGACGGCCGTGGTGTTCACCTTCTTCCTCGCCGCATTCGCCGGGATCCCCCTCACGAGCGGGTTCACGGCCAAGTTCGCGGTGTTCCGCGCTGCTTGGACTGCCGACGCCGGCTGGCTGGTCGTGATCGGCGTCGTGGCCAGCGCGATCGCCGTCTTCTTCTACTTCCGGGTGGTCGTGCTGATGTTCTTCTCGGCGCCTGCACCGGACGGTCCGACTGTCGTGGTCCCCAGTCCGCTGACGACGCTGACGATCGCGCTGTCCGCCGGGGTCACGCTCCTGCTCGGCGTCTGGCCGTCGCAGGTGCTCGAGCTCGCGGGCAACGCGTCCCAGTTCATCAGGTAGGTTCCGGGCCGTGGACCGCGTCGCCGTGCCGACGGCCGACCCATCCCTCGAGGAGTCGCTGCGCCAGGGCCTGGCTCGGGTCGAGGCGGCTCTGCACGGCGCCGTGAAGAGCGACTACCCGTTCATCACCGAGACATCGACCCATTTGGTGGACGCCGGCGGCAAGCGCTACCGCCCGATGCTCGTCCTGCTGGCCGCGCAGCTGGGTGACGCGTCCGCGCCCGGCGTCGTCCCGGCCGCCGTGGTGGTGGAGCTGACCCACCTCGCCACGCTCTACCACGACGATGTGATGGACCAGGCCGCGCTGCGCCGGGGTGCCTCCAGTGCCAACGCCCGCTGGGACAACACCGTGGCGATCCTCACGGGCGACTTCCTCTTCGCCCGGGCGTCCGACATCCTCGCCGACCTGGGCCCGGAGGCCGTCCGGCTGCAGGCGCGCACCTTCGAACGTCTGGTGACCGGCCAGATCCGCGAGACCGTTGGGCCGGCCGAGGGCGCCGACCCGGTGGAGCACTACCTGTCGGTCCTCGCAGACAAGACCGGCTCCCTGATCGCCACGTCGGCGCGGTTCGGCGCGATGCTGGCCGGTTGCGACGACGCGACCGTCGACGTGATGACCCGGTTCGGCGAGCGGTTCGGTGTGGCCTTCCAGCTCTCCGACGACCTGCTCGACGTGCTCAGTGACAGCGCCGAGAGCGGCAAGACGCCGGGCACCGACCTGCGCGAGGGCGTTCCGACGTTGCCCGTGCTCATGCTCCGGCGGGACAGTCGTCCCGAGGACGCCCGGCTGCTGGCGCTGCTCGACAATGACCTGCAGGACGACGCCGACCACGCCGAGGCACTCCGGCTGCTCCGCGCGCACCCCGCTATGGCGGCGGCGCAGGGGGAGGTCCTCCGGTGGGCGGAGGCCGCTCGAGAGGCGATCACGCCGCTGCCGGCCGGCCCCGCCAGGGAGGCGCTCGAGGCGCTCTGCCAGCAGGTGGTCGGGCGCGCGTCCTGAGAGCTACTCCGCCGAGGTCACGCGCAGCGAGCGGAGGCGGTGACCGGCGTACGCCGTCGACCCGACGACGACGACCAGCAGCAGCGGGAGCGCCACCTGCGGTCGGACCGCCGCCGTGACGTCGAGGGCGTCGGCCGAGTCACCGACGACGATGCGGGTCAGGGCCATGGACCACTGCTGGATGCTCAAGGTCTGCGCGCCGGGCACGATGCTGCCGATTGCGGTCTCCCACACCAGCGCGTAGATCAGGCCGATGACCACCGCGTTGCGGGTCACCACCGCGAGCAGGAGGAAGCCGGCGCAGTAGGTGATGCCCGCCACCAGCGCGCCGAGGGCGTAGCCGAGCGCGAGGTTGTCCTGGCCACCGACCAGGATCCAGCCGGCCACCAGCACGGGTAGTGCGCCCAGGGCGCTGACCAGCGCCGCCGCGACGGCCAGTTTCGTCACCACGATGCTGTGCCGGTTCACGGGCTTGGCCAGCAGGTAGATGATCGAGCCGTCGTCGATCTCCCCGCCGATGGCACCCGTCCCCGCGATCAGCCCCAGGAGCGGAATCACGGTGGCGAGCCCGAGGACGCCGAGGATGTGCGGGGCGGCGTCCGACCGGCCGCTCTCGTCCACGGTGAACCGCAGGATGACCGTGAGGACCAGGAGGACCGCCGGGAGCGCCGCCAGCAACCAGGCGCGGCGCCGGCCGAGCAGCACCCGGACGGTGAGCATCCCGATGGTCGGGTTCACCGGGCACCCCCTGGTCGGCCGACGAGGTAGGCGAACACGCTCTCCAGGGACTCATCCGCGGGCGCGACCTCGAAGAGCCGGATGCCGTGCTGGCGGGCCAGGACGGGCAGGACGTGCACGAACCGGCCGTGGTCAGCGGCCTGCACGTGCAGCACCTCGCCCAGCTCGACCGCGGACGCCACGCCGTCGGCCACCACCGCCGCGGCCAGGGCCCGGTCGTCGCTCGAGGTGACGGTGAACTGGTGCGGACGCTCGGTCATCAGGCGGCGGATCTGGCGGAAGTCGCCGGACGCCGCGTGCCGGCCAGCCACAACGACCTCGATGGTTCCCGCGATCTCCTCGACCTCTTCGAGGATGTGCGAGGAGAACAGCACCGTGCGGCCCGCCTCACCCATCTCGGTGAGCAGCCGCATCAGGTGCAGCCGCTGCCGGGGATCCATCCCGTTGAACGGCTCGTCGAGGAGCAGGACCGCCGGGTCGTGGACCAGTGCGGAGGCCATCTTGACCCGCTGCTTCATGCCCTTCGAGTAGGTGCCGATCTCGCGGTCGGCCGCATCCGACATCTCCACCAGCTCGAGAGCCCGCCGTGCTGCTGCCGCGGGGTCGGGCAGCCGCTGCAGGCGGGCCATCGCCAGCACGAACGTCCAGCCGGTGACGACGTCATAGGCGGCCTCCGTCTCCGGCACCACGCCGATCTGGCGGTAGACCTCCTCGCGACGCCAGACGGGAGCGCCGTCCAGAACGACGGAGCCGCTCGACGGTGCGAGGAACCCGGCCATCATCGCGATCAAGGTGGACTTGCCGGCGCCGTTGGGCCCGAGCAGCCCGGTGACGCCGGGCGCGATCCGCATCGAGACGTCGTTGAGCGCGACGACGTCGCCGAACCAGCGCGACGCCGCCACCACCTCGATGGTGCTCACGAGACCGTCACCCGCCGGTAGCGCACCAGGAGGAGCGCGTAACAGCCCGCGACCAGCGCCACGGTGACGAGAGCGAAGACGAGGCCACCGGCGTTGCCCCGTGGCCCGGCGACCGTGGCCGACGGACCGCCGAACAGCCAGACCCGCACGCCGTCCACGAGGGAGTACGGCGACATCAGCCCGGCCCAGCCGGCGCCGGCGCGGCTGCCCTGGTCGCGGGAGATGCCCTGCACGATCCCGGCGACCGCGGCCAGGATCAGCAGCGCCGCGACGATGGCCGCCACCCCGATGCCGCGACGTGGTGTGAAGGCCGCCACCGTCAGGCCGATCGAGGCGAGCACGATGGCCAGTACCGCGACGGCGACGAGTCCCTCGCCCAGGCCACGCAGGTTCGACCAGAGGGGCATCCCGGCGAGCATCGCCCCGCCGAACAGCAGCAGCAACGGCAGCGCCGTTAAGACGAACACGGCTCCCGACATCGCCGCCAGCTTGGCGTCGACGTACGCGCGCCGGGTCAGGGGACGGGAGAAGTACAAGGAGATGACGTTGAACCGCAGATCGCGCGACACGCTCTGGGGTGACTGCGCGGCCAGGAAGACCGTGACGACGACCTGCAGGTTGACGGCGTACGCCGGGTAGCGCACCGGGAGCTTGTCGGCGTCGGTCAGGGCCACGATCGCGGCGATCACGAGGGCCGGCAGCAGCATGATGACGAGCAACAGGATGGGCATCACCTTGGACCGGGCGGTGCGGCCCAGTCCGAAGTTGCCCCGCAGGCTGTGCACGGCGAGCGACTGCCGGATGGCGCCCAGCCCGAGGCGGGGGCCGTCGTAGTGCCGGTAGCCGATGTCGTGGATCGCTCCGGCCCGCGGCCCGCCCGGGCCGCCGGTCCCGCTCACGGGGCACCGTCCCGGAAGAGGTCGAGCATGTGGTGGCGGCCCCGGGCCAGCCGGACCAGCCCGGCGTCGAGCTCCGCGACCACGTCGCGGACCAGGTCGTAGGTCTCGTCCGACACCGGCGCGAGCTCGAGCAGGCTGCCGACCGGTCGCACCGACACCCCGGCGGCGACCAGCCGGGCGGCAACCTCCTCGGACCGCTCGCTGACCTCGAGCGTCAGCTGCTCGGTCCGCCCGGTCATCTCGGCGGTCGCGGCCGAGCGCATCAGCCGCCCGCCGTCGATCACCACCACGTGGTCGCAGACCCGTTCCAGCTCGCCCATCAGGTGCGAGGTCACGACGACCGAGATGCCGAACGCCGTGCCGATCCGGCGGATCAGCGCGAGCATGTCGTCGCGCCCGGCCGGGTCCAGCCCGTTGGTCGGCTCGTCGAGCAGCACGAGCTTCGGGTCATGGACGAGGGCCTGGGCCAGCTTCACCCGCTGGCGCATCCCGGTGGAGTAGCCACCCACGGCGCGGTAGCGCTCCTCGTAGAGCCCGACGTGGCGCAGGGTGTCGGCAGCCCGCTCCCGCGCCGCGGTGGTGGGCAGCCCGGACATCCGCGCGAGGTGCACCACGAGCTCGGTGGCCGTCACGTCCGGCGGCAGGCAGTCGTGCTCCGGCATGTAGCCGACGAGCTCCCGGATCGCGCGGCCCTCGGTGCGTACGTCCAGGTCGAGGACGCTGGCCGTCCCCGACGTTGCGGGCAGCAGGCCGAGCAGGATCTTGATCAGCGTCGACTTGCCTGCACCGTTCGCGCCGACGAGGCCCGTGACGCCGGCGGGGAAGTCCACGGTGAGGTCGGACAGGGCGGTCACCCGCTCGCCGTACCGCTTGGTGAGCGCTCCCGTGGTGATCATGGACACCACGGCAGCGTATCCAGGTGGGCCACTGCGGACGCTGAGGCGTGCGAGTGGTTGAGGTCAGGGCGGCTTGGGTCGAAGCGCTGCTCACCTGCTTTCCCGCCTCTTGCGACACCTGAGGCGGGGACAGACCGGAGGCTCAGCTCTCCGGTGAGCCACCGCCGCCTCGCAGCGTGCGGCGCATGCTGAGCACGGTGCCGGCCGACCGGTCGACCGAGACCTCGTCCATCACCGAGCGGATCATCGCCAGCCCACGGCCCCGGTCCTCGGGCGGGCGCGCTGTCCGCCACTCGCCCCAGTCCCTGACGCGCACCTGGACCTCGTCCGGGGTGACGCCGGCCAGCACCTCGACGACACCGAGCCGTTCGGCCGGGTAGGCGTACTCGACGGCGTTGTTCACGGCCTCCGAGCAGGCGAGCACGACGGCCTCGTGGTCCGCGCCGACGACTCCTTCGGCGTGCAGCCAGGTGTCCAGGTCGCGGCGCAGGTCCGTGAGCCGGCGCGGCTCGGCCGGGAGCTCGCGGGCGAACGTCGGGTGCTGGCGGTAGGCGAGCGTCAGCAGGCACACGTCGTCGTCGACCACGTCGACGTCGGCCAGCGCCTGCTCGGTGACGTCTTCGGCGTAGCGGGCCATCGGCCGCCGTACCAACGTGGCGAGGGCGTCCGCCAGGCCCTCGATGCGGTCGTCGAGCGGCTGGTCCCTCCGCTCGACGAGGCCGTCGGTGTAGAGCGCGAGGCGGGAACCGGGCGCCAGGTCGACGGTTGCCTCGTCGCGGGTCGTGGTGAGGATCTGAGCGCCCAACGGCGCGGACCGCCCGCCCCACAACAACGTGGGCCGGCCGTCGGGATCGATGACGACCGGTGGCGGGTGCCCGGCGCAGGCGTAGCGCACCCCTCCGTCGCGCAGGTCCAGCTCGGCGTACGCCAGCGTGGCGGTCTGTGCTGCGGGGAACCCGTCGACGAACCGGTCGAGATGCTCGAGCAGCGCCGCGGGGCCCGCGTCGGTCGTTGCCAGTGCCCGCACCGCGCTGCGCAGCTGGCCCATCGCGGCAGCGGCGGCGAGCCCGCGACCGACGACGTCGCCGACCACGACCGCCACCCGGTCGCCGTCGAGGGGGAAGGCGTCGTACCAGTCGCCGCCGACCTCGAGGCCCTCGACCCCCGGCCGGTAGTAGGCAGAGAGCTGCAGCCGCGGGTCCGACGGAAGCGTGGCGGGGAGCATGCTGGTCTGGAGGGTCACGGCCACCTGGCGCTGCTCGCCGGCGAGCCGATCGGCGCGCCGCCGCGCGGCCAGCAGCTCGGTCTCGTAGGCCTTGCGGTCCCGGGCGTCGAAGACGGTCGTGCGGATGGCGACCTCGCGGCCCTGCGCGTCGCGGTGCAACCGGGAGTTGACCAGCACGGGCATGGTGCTGCCGTCGGCGGCGACCAGGTCCACCGCGATCGCGCGCACCTCGCCCTGCATGCGTAACAGCGGCAGGTAGTGGGTCTCGTGGTAGATCCGGCCGCCGCCCGACAGGAGGTCCACGAACCGCTTCGCACCGACCAGGGCGCCGCGGTCGTAGCCGGTCCACGCGAGGAACGTCCGGTTGACCCGGGCGATCCGGCCGTCGGGGTAGCAGGAGAGGTAGCCGCAGGGGGCGTCCTCGTAGAGCTCCTCCGCGCTGTCCTCGACCAGCGCCGGGTCGTGCGGCACCGTCATCGCCGGCCGGTCAGGAGCGGTCGAGGAACGCGCGCACGGCCGCGGCGGTCTCCTCCGGCGCGCTCAGGTTCGGGCAGTGTCCGGTGGCGGCGAGCCGCACCAGGGTGCTCCCCGAGACCTTGTCGTGCACGTAGTCCCCGACGACCTCGGGGGCGATGACGTCCTGCGAGCACTGCAGGACCAGGGTCGGTATCCGCACACCCGCCAGGTCGGCACGGTTGTCGGAGGTGAACGTCACCCGCGCGAAGTGCCGGGCGATCTCGGGGTCGGTCCGGCAGAAGCTGTTCGTGAGCTCCTCGCCGAGCTGCGGGCGGTCCGGGTTGCCGACGATGACCGGCGCCATCGCGCTGGACCAGCCGAGGTAGTTGCTGTCGAGGGACTCGAGCAGGCCGTCGATGTCCGCCCGGGTGAACCCGCCGACGTACCCCTCCTCGTCGATGTAGCGGGGTGACGGCCCCACCAGAACGAGCTGTGCGAACAGCTCTGGCGCGGTCTCCGCGGCGAGCACCCCGATCATCGAGCTGACCGAGTGCCCGACGAAGGTCACGTCGCTCAGCTCGAGCGACCGGGCGATCTCGACCACGTCGTCGGCGTAGCCTTGGAGGCTTGCGTACCGCTGCGGGTCCCAGGCGGTCAGGTCCGAGCCGCCCGCGCCGACATGGTCGAACAGGACGATCCGGTGGTCCTGGAAGGCGGGCGTGACGAGGCGCCACATGTTCTGGTCGCAGCCGAACCCGTGGGCGAACATCAGGGTCGGGCCGTCGGACCGGCCCTGGACGTGCACGTTGTTGCGGCGCAGCACGTCCATGTGGGGCGAGCCTACTCGGGTCGCGCCCGCGGGCCCGGTCTGGCAATCTCGCGGCCATGGCCGACACCGCCCACCGCACGATGAGCATCACCAGGTCCGACGGAGGCGTCATGACCGCGCGCAACGTGCGCGGCGGCACGCTGGTCGTGGGGGACGGCAGCGACGGGGGCTTCTCGCCGACCGAGCTGCTGCTGGCCGCCCTCGCCAGCTGCACCGCCATCGACGTCGACACCCTCACGTCCCGGCGGGCCGAGCCCACGGCGTTCGAGGTCCGCGTGGACGCCACCAAGGTCCGCGACGAGCTCGGCAACCGGCTGCAGGACCTCGTCGTCACCTTCCGGCTGGCGTTCCCCGAGGGTCCCGCCGGAGACGCCGCACGCGAGGTGCTGCCCGAGGCGGTACGCCGGTCGCACGACCGACTGTGCACGGTGGGCCGGACCATCGAGACCGGGCCAGCGATCGGCACCCGGATCGAGGACCCGGCCGGGTGAGCGGCCGGTGACGGACCCGGTCGTGCTGCCGGCACCGTGCCTCGTCGTCCTGGTCGGTCCGGGGGCCGCCGGCAAGAGCACCTGGGCCGCGGCGCACTTCCCGCCCGACACGGTCGTGTCCAGTGACGGGCTGCGCGCTCTGGTCGGCGCGGGGGAGGACGACGTCACCGCCAGTGCGGACGCGTTCGACCTGCTCGACCAGATTGTCGCGCTGCGGGCCGGACGGCGGCTGACCACGGTCGTCGACACTCTCGGGCTGGACACCGAGCGCCGCGCTGAATGGCGCGACCTGGCCCGCCGGTCCGGCCTCCCGTGCGTCGCGGTCTCCTTCGACACCCCGGCCGCCGTGTGCCGTGCCCGCAACCGGGCACGACACAAGCGGATCCCGGTGGAGGTCCTCGCGGCCCAGCTGCGGGCCTGGCCGGCGGTCCGGGACGGCCTGCCCGCAGAGGGCTTCGACAAGGTCGTCGACGCACAGGCGGCGGAGCGGCTGCGGGTGGTCGCCGCGCCGTTCGCGGCGTCGGCGCCGGCAGCCGCCCGCCAGCGCGAGCAGCCGACGGGGCTGCGGTTCGCGCTGCACCTCTCGGAGTACGCCGCTCCCGGTGGTGCCGCAGCGACCCGGGAGTGGCTGCGGCAGGTCGCCGCCGGTGTCGAGGCGGCCGGCCTGGACGGCATCTACGTGATGGACCACCTCCGCCAGATCCCGCAGGTGGGCCGGGCGTGGGACGACATGCTCGAGAGCTGGACGACGCTGGCTTTCCTCGCCGCGTGCACCGAGCGGGTCAGGCTGGGCACGCTGGTCACCGGTGTGACCCTGCGCCAGGTGGCCCATCTCGGCAAGGTCGTCGCGACGGTCGACGTCCTCAGCGGTGGCCGAGCGGTGTGCGGCCTGGGACTCGGCTGGTTCGCCGAGGAGAACCGCGCCCTCGGCATCCCGTTCCCCGACGTCCCGGCGCGCTACGCCCTGCTCGAGGACGCGCTGCAACTGCTACCAGTGCTCTGGGGACCGGGCAGCCCGCCGTTCCACGGGCAGGTCCTCGATGCCCCCGAGACCCTCTGCTACCCGCGGCCGCTCCAGGAGCACGTGCCGCTGCTCCTGGGTGGTGGTGGCGAGGCACGCACCCTGCGGCTGGCTGCGAGGTACGCCGACGCCGCCAACGTCATGGGTCCGCCGGACACCGTCCGGCGCAAGGCCGCCGTGCTGCGCGCGCACTGCGTCGAGGCGGGCCGCGATCCCGATGCGGTCGGGCTCACCCACCTGTCCACCGTCCTCATCGGCGACGACGACCGGCAGGTGGCCGAGCTGGTCCGGGCTCGGCGCCCCCGTCGCCGTACCGCCGAGCAGTTCGCCGCGTCGGTCAACGCCGGCACCGTCGCCGACCACGTGGGCCGGTTCCGTGAGCTCGCCGAGGCCGGAGTCACCGAGGTGATGGTCCGGCTCCCCGACCTCGCCGACCCCGCCGCCATCGAACGGCTCGGCATGGTGGTCGCGGAGTTCCGTT
>DASYEF010000117.1:0-26888 GCA_036499185.1 Actinomycetes bacterium
GTCGTGGGCGGCCTGCTCGGCGGCGACCCGCACCGCTTCGGCCTGCTCGGCGGCGACCCGCTCCGCTTCGGCCTGCTCGGCGGCGACCCGCTCCGCTTCGGCCTGCTCGGCGGCGACCCGCTCCGCTTCGGCCCGGTCGGCCTCGTCGTGGGCAGCCTGCTCGGCGGCGAGGCGCTCGGCCTCCGCGGCGGCGATCGCCTCGGCGGCCTCGGCGGCCATCCGGTCGGTCTCCGCGCGCTCCAGACGCTCGGCCTCCTCCCGGGCGATGCGTTCCGCCTCGCGGCGTACCTCGGCCTCGGCGGCTTCCTGCGCCCGGCGGGCGGCCTCCTCGGCCAGCTCGCGCTCGGCCTGCTCGCGGGCGGCCTGCAGCTCCGCCTCGGCCTGCGCGGCTTCGCGGTCGAGCCACTGCTGGTGGTCGGCCCACGCCTGGTCCTCGGCGGCGGCGCGGGCTGCGTCGAGCCAGGTCCGGTGGTCGGTCCAGGCATCGTCCTCGGCCGCGGCGCGGACAGCGTCGAGCCAGACCCGGTGGTCGGCCCAGGCGTCGCTCTCGACCGTGGCCCGCTGGTGGGCGAGCCACACGACGTGGTCGGACCAGGCGTGGTCCTCAGCGGCGGCGCGGGCCGCGTCGAGCCAGACCCGATGGTCGGCCCACGCGTCGTCCTCGGCCGCGGCGCGGAGTCCGTCGAGCCACTGCCGGTGGTCGGCCCAGGCCTGGTCCTCGACGGCGGCACGGGCCGCGTCCAGCCAGACCCGGTGGTCGGCCCAGGCGTCGTTCTCCGCGGCGTAGCGCTCGCGGGCCTCGCGGTCGAGACGAGCCTGCTCGTTCGCGTCCGCCTCCTCGCGGGCCGCCTGGGCGGCGGCGGCGCGGCGGTTGTTGGCTGCCTCACGTGCCCGGTCGGCCTCGGCGAGCATCTCGGCGCGGGCCTTGCGGCGAGCCTCGGCGCGCTCCTTGCGGGAGCTGGCCTCCTTCTGGGCCAGCGCCTCGAGCTCGCGGTGCAGGATCTCCGCCTCGATCAGGCGCTTGTTCTCCGCGGAGACGTGGTGCTCCTCGGCTTCCGCCCGCTCGGCTTCGGCCTGCTCGGCGGCGAGACGCTCGGCCTCGGCCTGCACGGCGGCGGCCTGCTCGGCGGCGGCATGTTCGACGGCGGCGAGGTGCTCGGCGGCGGCCAGCTCGTCGACGGCCTGCTGCTCGGCGGCGGCCCGGTCGGCCTCGGCGCGCTCGGCGGCCTCGCGGGCCTCGAGCTCCTCCAGGCTCACGACGGGCAGCACCAGCTCGACGGTCGGCTGCTCGTCGTCGTGCTCGACGACGAGATCGGTGATCCCGGCCTCGCCCTCGCTGGTGACCGAGTCGCTGTGGTCGGTGTCGTGCTCGCTCTCGTCCGCGGGGGTCCCGACAGACCTGGCCGGGGCCAGGGCGGGCACGCCGACGAGCCCGGCCTCGACGAGGCGCATGACGACCTGCCCGGCCTCGAACATGGTGAAGCCGCACTCGCCGGCCAGGTCGGTGACCGTGCGGGCGCCGTCCACCTTGCACAGCAGGGCCCACTCGTTGGGTCCCAGCGCGGCGTCGTCCGAGGGCGACGCGGCGGCCAGCGACGGGACGACGTCGGGGCCACCTGTCGTGGCCACGATGGTCTCCCAGGTGGTCGCGCGGGCGGCCAGGTCGTCGAGCAGCTCGGCGACCGGCGTCGGTGGGGCGACGTCCTGGCGGGTCTTCTTGTTCTTGCGGAACTTCCAGGCGGCCACCGGCCAGCCCAGCAGGTCGGTCAGCGCGTCCTTGAGGTGCTCGACGACGAACTCCTCGACGACCGAGAGCTCGACGTAGCCGAGGTGGACCAGCAGCTCGCCCAGCCGCCAGCCCTGCAGCTCGGTGCGCTGGATCTCCAACGCCTCGGAGAGGGCTTCGGGGGTGAGGGCGCCGCGAGACATCAGGCGGACGCCGAGCATGACGCGCCGGCCGGGGACGCTGACGGCGTACACCTGGCCGTCGCGCAGGTAGACCTCGGCCTCGTCGCCCTCCTGGTCGCGGACGAGAAGGCAGCCGGTTCCGGCCGAGGCCGCCACGTCTCGCAGCGCGGACTCGACTGTGTGGGTGAGGAGGGCACCCTCGGGCACGAGCTACCTCCTTCCCCGGTCTCGGTCATGCCCACGCGGGCCATGACGGGTCGGACCCGCGGCCTCCGGCGCAGCGCACAGGAGTCTGTGGGTCCTAGTTCGCATCGGCAGGACCGGCCGGAGTGTTGAGCGGGCCGTCGGCACCAAGTTCGTGGTACGCCGAGCGGCCAGGCGGCCCCACGCCGGTTCCCGCGACTGGGGTCCGGCGCTGCCCCCGGACGTGACACGATGCCTGGGTGGCGCCCCCGCCTGCCCGCACGCTCATCACGGTCGCCCCCACCGGGGCCGAGACCGCGAAGTCCGACGCCCCGGGGCTGCCGGTCACGCTCGAGGAGCTCGTCGGCACGGCGAAGGCCTGCGAGGCGGCCGGGGCCGGCCTGGTCCACGTCCACATCCGCGACGACGACGCCCGCCCGACCCTGGACCTGGGCCGGCTGCGAGCCACCGTCCAGGCGCTGCGCGAGCAGACCTCCCTGGTCGTGCAGCTCAGCACCGGCGGCGCGGTCACCGACCCGTTCGACGCCCGCCTGAAGGTGCTCGAGGCCGAGCCCGACTCGTGCTCGCTGACCTGCGGCACCACCAACTTCGGCGACGACGTGTTCAGCAACCCGTGGCCGTTCATGGCCGAGCTCTACCAGCGCACCCAGGCCGCCGAGGTGGTGCCGGAGTTCGAGCTCTTCGACCTCGGCCACGTCACGTCGATGAACCGACTGCTGGACACGTACGGGCCGCCGTACGGCGGGCACGTCCACGCCGACCTCGTCATGGGTGTCCCGGGTGGCATGCCCGGTACGGCGGCGGCGCTGGTCGCCGCGGTCGCCGCCCTGCCCGAGGGCTGTTCGTGGAGCGCCACCGGCATCGGGCGCTCGACACTGCCCGTCGCGCTGGCCGCGCTCTCGGCGGGCGGGCACCTGCGGGTCGGCATGGAGGACACGCTGACCCTCGCCATGGGCCGCCCGGTGCGGGCCAACGAGGAGCTCGTCGCCCGGGCCGCCGAGCTGGCGACCCTCGCGCAACGGCCACCGATGACCACCGACGACGTGCGCGCCCTCCTGCGCACCAAGGACCGCACAGGGGAGACAGCATGACGACGCACGAGCCCTACCCGAACGGCCGCCGGCGCATCGACAAGGTGCTCTCCGAGGGGTACGCCGACAACCTGGCCGGCCTCGACCTCGACGAGCTGCGGTCCCGCCGCCGCGAGGCGGAGCAGGAGGAGGCCGACCTCTCCTACGTGCGCCGGATGCTGCAGGGCCGGATGGACATCCTGCGCGCCGAGCTGGCCCGCCGGGCCGGCGGCGGCGACAAGATCGTCGAGCACCTCGCCGGCGTACTCGCCGACTCGTCGCGCAGCGACCACGGCCTGGGCCGGTTCCTGCGGGTCGAGCCGTCGCGGGTCGACGAGCACCGCCGGCTGGTCGAGCAGATCATCGCCGACGTCGGTGTCTCCGACGTCGCGCACCACTCCGACGAGGAGCTGCGCGAGTCGCTCGGCCGGCTGGAGTCCTTCGAGCACGGCATCTCCGAGGACCGCCGGGCGGTGCAGATCGTGATGGACGCGCTGACCGCCGAGGTCGCGGCCCGCTACAAGAGCGGCAGTGCGAGCGTCGACGACCTGCTCGTCGAAGGCTGAGCCCGGCTCCGTAGGGTCGGCGGCGTGCCGCAGACCCCCGATCCCGCCGTCGCCCTGCTGGCCGACGTCGTCCGGTCCGGCTTCGTCGAGGGTCACCACCGGGGCAGCGTCATCGCGCTGGCCGCCGACGGCTCCCGGGTCTTCGCTCTCGGCGTACCCGATGCGCCCGTCTTCCCCCGCTCCTCCAACAAGCCGTTGCAGGCCGTCGGGATGCTCGAGGCCGGCCTCGAGCTCGACGGCGAGCTGCTGGCACTCGCCTGCGCGAGCCACTCGGGCGAGCCCTTCCACATCGACGGGGTACGCCGGATCCTCGCCGGCGCGGGGCTGACCGAAGCCGACCTGCAGACGCCGCCGGACTGGCCGGTCGACGAGATCGCCAAGCTCGACCTCGTCCGGGCCGGCGCCGCGAAGGCACCGGTGCTGATGAACTGCAGCGGCAAGCACGCCGCGATGCTCGCAACCTGCATGGTCAACGGCTGGGACACCGCGACCTACCGCGACCCCGAGCACCCGCTGCAGCAGGCACTGCTCGCGGCGGTCGAACGACTGGCCGGCGAGCCGGTCGCGGCCACCGGCGTCGACGGGTGCGGCGCACCGCTGTTCGCGCTGTCGCTCACCGGGCTGGCCCGGGCCTTCGCCGGGGTCGCCACCGCGCCCGCGCGGACCCCCGAGCATCGGGTCGCCGAGGCAATCCGGGCCCATCCGGCGTGGGTCGGCGGGACCCGGCGCGACGTGACGGCGCTGGTCGCCGGCGTACCCGGTCTGATCGCCAAGGACGGCGCCGAGGGCGTCTACGCCGCCGCGCTGCCCGACGGTCGGGCCGTCGCGCTCAAGGTCGAGGACGGCACGCAACGGGCCCGGCCGCCGGTCATGGTCGCCGCGCTGCGGGCACTCGGGGTCGACGAGCCGGTGCTCGACGAGCTGGCCGAGGCGGAGCTGCTCGGCGGCGGTCGGGCGGTCGGCTCGGTCCGGGTCGCGTTCTGAGCGCCCGGCCGACTGGCGGTTGGTGAAGCGGACCGGCTCGGTGGCGCAACACGCCGCGCGCAGCCGGTCCACTTCCTCGACCGGTGGCTGGAGCGAAGCGGCCCGCTGCGCAGTCGCTTTCCAAGGGCCGTGCGGGGCCACTTCGCTTTCGGGCCGTGTGAACCGGGCAGGGTGGCGGGGTGAGTGAGCAGCTGACCGCCGAGGTCGTCGTGCTCGGCGCCGGGTCGGGTGGCCAACCGGTCGCCGAGGCGCTGACCGGCGAGGGCGTCGACGTCGTGGTCGTCGAGGCGTTCCGCGTCGGAGGGGAGTGCCCCTACGTGGCCTGCATCCCCAGCAAGGCACTCCTCGTGGCAGCGGCGGCAGGTGTCGGCTGGGACGAGGCGGTACGCCGGCGCGACGCCGCCGCCGAGCAGCGGGACGACTCCGGCACCGCCGACGGCCTCGTCGGCGAGGGCGTCCGGCTGCTGCGCGGCACCGGCACCGTGACCGGCCCGGGCACCCTCGACGTGGTCACCCCGGACGGCGACCGGATCGAGCTGCGCTGGACCCGCGCCCTCGTCGTCGCCACCGGGAGCGCCCCGGTCATGCCACCGGTCGACGGCATCGACGCGCTGCCGGCCGGCACGCTGTGGACCAGCGCCGACGCGCTGTCCGTGACCGACCGTCCGGACCGGCTGCTCGTCCTCGGCGGCGGCGCGGTCGGCTGCGAGCTGGGCCAGGCGTTCGCCCGGCTCGGCAGCGACGTGAAACTGGTCGAGATCGCACCACGCCTGCTGGCCGGCGAACAGCCGTGGGTCGGTGACGCCATCGCCGACGCATTGCGCCACGATGGCGTCGACGTCCGGCTCGACACCAGTGCAACGCGCGTCGAGCCGCAGGACAGCGGCGTCCGGCTGCACCTCGCCGACGGCAGCACGATCGACGCGGACCGGCTGCTGCTGGCCGGCGGCCGTCGCCCGCGTGGCGACGGGCTCGGGTTGGAGCGCCTCGGGGTCGCGTCGGACGACGGGGCGCTGCGCGTGGACGCGCGCTGCCGCGTGCTGGGGGGCGCGGACGGCGTGCTGCCCGACGTGTACGCCGTCGGCGACGTCACCGGCGTCGCGCCGTTCACGCACACCGCGACCTACCAGGCCGAGATCGTCGCCGACGGGCTGCTCGGGCGCGGCCGCGACGCCGACTACCGAGCGGTGCCGCGGGTGGTCTACACCGACCCTGCGGTCTTCTGCGTCGGCGTCACCGAGGCGAACGCGGACCGCGCACTGGTCACCGCCGCGGTCGACGTCGCCGACACCGCGCGCGCCCTCGTCGAGCGCCCGCCGCACGCCGGCCGGGTCGAGCTGCTCGCCGATCCCGACGGCACGCTGGTCGGTGCTGCGGTCGTCGCGCCGCACGCCGACTCGTGGGCCGGCGAGCTGGCGCTGGCCGTGCGCGCCGGCGTACCCGTCTCGCTGCTCGCCGACCACGTGCACCCGCACCCTGCGTGGTCCGAGGCACTGCACCCCGTCAGCCGGGCCCTGGGCATCAGGCTCGCCGCTGTCGCCGACGGCACCTAGGGTCGACACCGACGTGAGCGAGGACCTGCTGTACGACGACGAGGTGCGCCTGCCCGGCGGGCCGCGGCTCGCGGTGCGCCGCGCCGACGGTGCCGGGCGGCCGTTCCTGCTCGTGCACGGCCTGTCCTCCAACGCGCGCCTCTGGGACGGCACCGGTCGCCGGCTCGCGGCCGCGGGGCACGAGGTGGTGGCCGTCGACCAGCGCGGGCACGGGCGCTCCGAGCAGGTCGAGGACGGCTACACGACACCGCAGTGCGCGGCCGACCTCGCGGCGCTGCGCGCGGAGCTGGGGCTCGTCGGCGACCGCGCACCGGTGGTGGCCGGCCAGTCGTGGGGCGGCAACGTCGTCCTGCACCTCGCCGCCGAGCACGGCGGCGTCGCAGGCGTGGCCTTCGTCGACGGCGGGTTCATCTGGCTGGGCGAGCGCTACCCGACCTTCGAGGAGTGCTGGGCCGAGCTTGCGCCGCCGCAGATGGACGGTGTCACGCTCGCCGATCTCACCGAGCGGTTCCGGGGCTGGTTCGCCGACTTCCCGCCCGAGGGTGTCGAGGGTCAGCTCGCGAACCTCACCGAGGTCGACGGTCTGGCGCGTCCGCGGCTGACCCGCGAGCACCACCGCGAGATCCTCCGGTCGCTGTGGGAGCTCGACCCGCGGCCGCTCTTCGGCAAGGTCGACGTCCCGGCACTGCTCGCCGTGGCGGTGCCGGCCGACGGCGACGATCCCCGGGAGGAGCTGCCCGTCGCGGCCGCGGCGCTGCCCGACGTCGTCGTGTCCCGCTACGTCGGCGCCCACCACGACCTCCACGCCCAGCAGCCCGACCGGATGGCCGCCGACCTGCTCGCACTGGCCGACCGTGCCGAACGCGCCGAGGGGGTACGCCGGTGAGCCGCATCGTCGTCATGGGCTCGGGCGAGACCGCGCCGACCATGGTGAAGGTGCACCGCGAGGTGTTCGCCGCCTGCCCAGTTGGGCCGGCCGTGATGCTCGACACCCCGTTCGCGTTCCAGATGAACCGCGACGAGCTCGTCACCAGGACCCGCGCCTACTTCGCGCAGAGCGTCGGGCGCGAGGTCGACGTCGCGGTGTGGTCGGGCGTCGAGGGACCGGCGCAAGAAGAGAAGTCGCTCGCATTGTTGGACCGCGCCGCCTGGGCGTTCGCCGGGCCGGGCAGCCCGACCTACGCCCTGCGCCGGTGGCGCGGCACCCGGGTGCCCGCCGCGCTGGCCGGTGTGGTGCGCCGCGGCGGCACCGTCGTGCTCGGGAGCGCGGCCGCGGTCACTCTCGGCTCGCACGCGGTCCCGGTCTACGAGATCTACAAGGTGGGCGCGGACCCGACGTGGGCCGACGGCCTCGACCTGCTCGGCGAGCTGACCGGCGTCGCCGCCGCGGTCGTGCCGCACTACGACAACAAGGAAGGTACGACGCACGACACCAGGTACTGCTACCTCGGCGAGGAGCGGCTCGCCCTGCTCGAGGAGTCGCTGCCCGACGAGGTCGGCGTCCTCGGCGTGGACGAGCACACCGCGATGGTCATCGACGTCGAACGCCGGACCATGACGGTCAGTGGAAACGGGCTGGTCAGCGTCCGGCGGCGCGGCACGACCACGCCGTTCGCAGCGGGCGAGTCGATGGGGCTCGACGAGCTGTCGGCACTGTTGCGCGGCGAGCGGGCCGCGGTCGCGTCGGCGGTGGCCGTCGGCGTACCGGAGCAGGCTGCGGAGCCGGTGGCCACCGGTGAGCCGGTCGCCCTGTCGTTGCGCGCGGCGGCGGACCGGGCCCGGACCGCGTTCGAGGCGGCGCTGGCGGCGCGCGACGCCGACGGCTGCGTCGCCGCCGTCCTCGGCCTCGAGCAGGCGATCGCGGACTGGCAGAGCGACACGTTGCAGAGTGACGACGCCGACGAGGCCCGCCGGGTGCTGCGGGCGCTGGTCGTGCGGCTCGGCGAGCTCGCTGAGCGCGGTGCCGCCGACCCCGCCGTCGGCGTCGCGCCGTTCGTGGAGGCGCTCATCGACGTGCGCCGGGCGGCTCGGGACAACAAGGACTTCGGCACCTCCGACCTGGTGCGCGACCGGCTGGTCGCCGCCGGCGTCGAGGTCCGCGACACCCCCGACGGCACCGAGTGGACCCTGTCATCGTGACCGACCGCCCCGACTCGATCGCCTACCTCGGCGAGGTCGCCCGCTCGCCGCAGGGTCGGGACTACAAGGCGGCGGTGCTGCAGAGCCTTGAGCTCGCGCCCGGCCTGGTCGTGCTCGACGTCGGCTGCGGGCCGGGCACCGACCTCGCTTCGATGGCGGTACAAGTCTCGCCCGACGGCGTCGTCATCGGTGTGGACCACGACGAGCGGATGGTGCAGGAGGCGGCGCAGCGCACGGTCGACCTGCCGGGTGTCGAGGTACGCCGGGGCGATGCCCACGCGCTGCCACTGGCCGATGCCTCGGTCGACCGAGCGCGCACCGACCGGGTGCTGCAGCACGTGGCCGATCCGGTCGCCGCCGTGGCGGACATCGCGCGCGTGCTGCGGCCGGGTGGTGTGGTGGCGTTCGCGGAACCGGACTGGGGGACGCTCGTCGTCGACGCGGGCGACGACGTCGGCCGGTCGGTGTCGCGCGCGTTCGCCCGCTGGACCTGCGAGCAGGTGGTGCGCAACGCGACGGTGGGGCGGTCCTTGGCCCGCCACGCAGCGGGTGCCGGTCTCTCGGTGCGAGCGGTGTCGGCGTACCCCTCGGTGTGGACGTCGTTCGACACTGCCGACCTGGTCCTCGGTCTGACCCGCAACTCGGCGAGCGTGGTCGAGGGCGGGTACGTCGACGGCGCGGACCGCGCCGCCTGGCTCGCCGGGCTGGCGGCCGGCCCCGTGGTCGCGGCGGTGAGCCTGTTCGTCGTGGTGGCCGTGAGACCGGTCACACCGGTGTGAGGCAGGTCACCTAGATCCCTGCTTGCTGGGTGCTTGCCACAGTTAGCACCTTGGGCGAGACTAAGGGCATGGCAACGTTGAAGGTCTCCTCGCTGGGTGAGTACATCCGCGAGCAGCGCGAGTCGGCGCAGGTGTCCCTGCGGCAGCTCGCGAAGACCGCCGGCGTGTCCAATCCCTACCTCAGCCAGATCGAGCGGGGGATGAAGAAGCCCAGCGCCGAGATCCTCGCCCAGATCGCCAAGGGCCTGCGCATCTCGGCCGAGACGCTCTACGTGCACGCCGGGATCCTCGACGAGCGCGAGCCGAGCGACGTGGTCGCCGCGGTCCTGGCCGACCCGGCCATCGGCGAGCGGCACCGGCGCATCCTGCTCGACGTCTACGCGTCGTTCCGCGCCGAGCACGCCGCCGACGTCATCGCGCGCGGCGCCGCCGCGGCGAAGCCCGCAGCCGCTGCCAGGAGGCCCAGCGCGAAGAAGACGTCAGCCAAGAAGACGTCAGCCAAGAAGACGTCCGCGGAGAAGGCCACCCGGGCCACTCAGACCCGCACCACCCCCACCCAGTGAAGGAGTTCCTCATGAGCATCACCCGCAGCAAGCCGTTCTACGTCGTCGCCGGTGTCACCGACGCCGCCGTGAAGTCCCTGCGTGAGGTGCCCGCCAAGCTCCCCACCGTGCGCATCGAGCGCAAGGACGTCGAGAAGGCTGTCGCCAACCTGCAGGCCGAGGCCGTCGCGTTCCCCTCGAAGGCGCAGTCGACCGCGGTCGGCCTGGCCGGCGAGGTCGTCGGCCGCGCGGACTCCGTCTACACCGACCTGGTCGTGCGCGGCCGCTCGGTCGTCACCCGGATCCGCCGCCAGAAGGCCAGCCAGGACCTCTCGGCGAACGCCGCGACGACCGTCCGGCGCACCAAGGCGACCTCGACGTCTGCGCAGAACACCGCCGGTGACACCACGCGGACCGCGAAGAAGGCCGCGACCCGCACCCGGTCCACGGCCGCCAAGAAGAGCGCTACCACGCGCAGCACCGCCAAGTCGGCCGCCACCTCGGCGCGCAAGACCGCCGAGTCAGCCGTCCGCGCGACCACGGACGGCGCCGACAAGCTCGGCCGCTGATCCGGCAGCCGCTGCACCGGTAGAACCTGCACGGCCCTCGCGCCGCCGCCCGCACATCGCGGGCGGCGGCGCGACTGTCAGAGCGGCTTCAATCGACTGGCGCGTTCCGGCGGTTCGCAATCGGTTGCAGGCAGCCGCTTCGCGCCAGTGGACCACTAACACCTCACGCCGCCACGACGCTGAACATCCAGCAGCCGTAGGCCACGTTGCGGCTGTGCACCTGCACGACACCCGGCTCGGCAAGCACCTGTGCCAGGGCCGCCTCGGGATCGCTGCCGTCGTGGGTTCGGGTCGCCGGGTGGATCCAGCCGCGCTCGTCGTAGGCCCGCAGCACCTGGGGCCGGCCGAGCCATTCCCGCGGGTAGCCCGGTGCCGGCGGCGCGGCGCAGGTTCGGGCGTGCGCGAACACTGCACCGGTCTCCCGGTAGGGGCTGGCCGGCAGAGGTGGCGCATACCCGAACAGCACGAGCTCCTCCCCCTCCCGCGCGTTCCGCAGGCAGCAGCGGACCGGCTCGCCGCCCTCGGCGACCACGCGCACCGGCGGGTTGCCGGAGGCGTCCACCCCGCCGCTACGCACGATGTCGAGCACCTCGGCCGGCAGGCCGTCGATGCGCACCCCGGTGGTGGAGCGGGTCGTGCCGGACGTCGTTGTCGATGTCTGCGTCGCTGTCGTCATGGCACCAGCCTGAGACGTCGGGACCGCGCGGGTCTGGCGGGCATCGGACATCACGCTGGTCCGCAGCGGAGCGGTCGGCCCGATAACCTGGCCGGCGTGGACCTCGTCGGCAGCGTGCAGAACTTCGTCTCGCTGATCCTCGGGATCGGGTCATTCCTCCTCACGGGTTATGCCTTCATCGACGTGGTGCGCCGCAAGGGCACCCTGTTCCCCCACGCGGGCCGCCTGTCCAAGGCCGCCTGGCTGGGCATCCTCGGCGCCGCGTTCCTCATCGCCCTCCTCACGCTGACGTACGTGCTGAGCGGGAGCGGCAGCCCGCTCGGCATCTTCAACGTCGCCGGTGTGATCGCGGCCGGGGTCTACCTCGCCGACCTGCGCCCCAAGCTCAGGCAGCTCGGCGGTGGCCGGGGGTCGTCGAACGGTCCGTACGGGCCCTACTGATCCCGCGATGAGCGAGGAGACGCACGGCCGCACCACCCGGCTGGAGCTGACCGACCAGACGCTGCGCGAGTGGGACGCGACCGTTCTCGACGCGAGTCCCGAGGGGATCGTGCTGGACCGCTCGGCGTTCTATCCGGGCGGCGGCGGCCAGCCGCCCGACCACGGCGTGCTGCTGTGGGGGGGCGCGCAGACCCGCATCGTCGGCGTCCGCCGGGGTGACGACCTGGTTCTGGTCCCCGCGGAGGGCGACCCCGTCCCGCCATCGGGTACGCCGGGGCGCGGGGCCGTCGAGGACACCCGGCGTACCGCCCTCATGAGAACCCACTCCGGCCTGCACCTGCTCTCGGGCGTCGTGCTGCGCGACTTCGGGTCGCTGGTCACCGGCGGCAACATGGAGCCGCTGGAAGCGCGGATGGACTTCAACCTCCCCGACGTCCCGGAGGGGTTCAAGGACCGGGTCGCCGAGGCATGTGCGCTAGAAGTGGCGGCCGACCGGGCCATCGAGGTGAGCAGCCTGCCGCGGGAGCAGGCCTTCGCCACGCACCCGGACCTGATCCGCACGGCGACCGACCTGCTGCCGCCCGACCTCGAGGTCGTGCGCATCGTCGACATCGTCGGGCTCGATACCCAGGCCGACGGCGGCACCCACGTCGCGTCGACGTCCCAGATCGGCCGGATCGAGGTCGTGAAGGTCGAGAGCAAGGGCAAGGGGTTCCGCCGGCTTCGGATCCGACTCACCGACGCGTGACCGAAGTCGGGCGTCGCAGCCCCTTCGCGGCAAATCGGCCATCCTCGACACGCCTGATGATCGAAAAGGTTGACCGCTTGCACCAGGTGGTGGACGGTGCGGGTTGCATGCGCCTGGAGTCGGAGGGGTGGCGGCATACGCCGTCGTCAGTGGCGCATCGGAGAGCCGGAGCGGTCCGGCTCCAGTGAAGGAGGGGTTTGTGAGAGCAACACGTACCCGACTGATGGCGGCCATAGCTGCCGGGGGAACGGCAGCGGCACTCGTCCTGGCGCCGATGACGACGGCCCAGGCCGCAGCAGCCACGCTCACCATCAACGTCGGCAGCGGCGGCGCCGTGCACGGGTTCGTCCTCGAGGGCATGCGCTTCGGCGCACCCGACGAGATCTCGGTGCACCGTGGCGACACGCTCACGTTCAATTTCCAGGGCTTCCACACCGCGACGCTGATCCCGAAGGGCATCGGCGCCGACGACTGGCGGATGGACCACACCGGGCCGGGCGGTGACTACGCGCTGATCCAGAGCGACGCCGACGACCCCCAGCCGGCCTTCGAGCTCAACAAGGCGGTGCTCTTCCCGAGCGCGCAGAACTGCGGTACGCCGACTGCTCCGTGCAACTACAACGGTGCGACGGTGGTGAACTCCGGCGTTCCGCTGGGCGCGCCGACGTTCAGCGTGACCGTCGACGCAACCCCGGGCTCGACGTTCTGGGTGCTCTGCATCGTCCACTCGATGATGCAGATGCGCGTCAACGTGGTGCCGGATGCATCAGCTGCCACGACGCAGGCTCAGATCAACGCCAGCGAGTCCGCGACCAACGCGCAGCAGCGTGAAGAGGCAGCCGCGATCATCAACCGCCTGCAGAAGCCGAGCCATCACAAGACGGCCGGCGGCCACGTCGTGTGGGACGCCTACTCCGGCTACGACGGCGACGGCTGGGGTCTGGACGGGATGTTCCCGACGACGCTGCGGATCCACAAGGGTGACACCGTGCGCTGGCACTTCGCCCAGCTGTTGGGCAACGTGCACACCGTCACCTTCCCGAGGTCTACCGCAATCGATCTGGCGAACAAGGACTTCGCCGGCCAGAACGTGGTCTGTGAGACTCCGACCGGAGACGTACCCCCCGACGCGCCACCGCCGACGTTCTGCTCGTCGGGCCTGCAGAACGCGGAGTTCGCCCTCCGGTCGATCGGGATCCTTCCCCAGGGCGGCCACAAGTTCTTCGGGAAGCACACCGGGCTGCGATCGTCCGGAGTGCGTGGCCCGGACGGACTGACCACGGCGCCGTACGACCTGAAGTTCAAGAAGCTGTCACCCAAGAAGGGCTTCCGCTACGCCTGCGCCGTCCACGGCGCGATGATGAGCGGCCGAGTCATCGTCGGCTGACGCCCACGGCCGCCGCGGCGGGGAGCCGACTCAGGTTCCCCGCCCGCGGCGCGCCCGCGGCCCTGCCCCCCTCGCCGCCCCCACAGTCGGCGGAGCGCTGAGGGTGGCTCAGGAGGAGCGGCGGCTGACCCAGACCATCAGCGGCTTGCCGTAGAACTCCTCGGTCACGCCGGTGAGCTCGAGACCGAGACGCCGGGCCACGCCCTGCGACGGGGCGTTGGCCTCGTCGATCAGCGCCAGGATCTCCTTCAGCCCTGCCTCATGGCCGCGCTCGAGAGCCCCACGCGCGCCCTCGGTCGCGAAGCCGTGACCATGCGCGTCGGGGTGCAGCGCCCACGCCACCTCGACCGGGGCATCCGGCTCGCGTGACCCGTCGATCTGGACCAGCGCGATGCTCCCGGCGACGACACCCGACTCGCGGACCTCGGCCGCCCACCAGCCGAACGGCGTGCCCGCAGCCCGCGCCTCGCCGTTGCGCAGCTCGCCGCGGGTGATGCGTTCACCGGCGGCTTCCAGCGACGGCATCGGGCTTGGCGCCGCACCGAGGAAGCGCACGACGTCGTCGCGGGAGTACATGTCGTACATCCGCTCGGCGTCGCCTGGCGCCCAGTCGCGGACGACGAGCCGCTCGGTCTCGAACACGGCGTCACTCATCGCCCCATCGTCTCAGGTACCGCCATCCGGCGTCAGTCCTCCGGCGTCGTCGAGTCCTCAGGGACGCCGGTCGACCTTGTGCTGTGCGGCCTGCGCGAGCGGCTTGACGACGAGCAGGTCGACGTCGACGTGGGGCGGGCGGGTCACGCACCACGCGACGCAGTCCGCGATGTCGTCGGCTGTCAGCGGCTCGGCGACCCCGGCATAGACCGCCGCAGCTCTCTCCTCGTCGCCGCGGAACCGCCTCACCGCGAACTCGTCGGTCCGCACCATTCCCGGCGCGATCTCGGTCACCCGCACCGGCTGCCCGCTGAGCTCGAGGCGCAGGGTCTCGGCCAGCGCGGCGGCACCGTGCTTTGCCGCGGTGTAGCCGCCGCCGCCTTCGTAGACGATCCGGCCGGCCGTCGAGCCCATCACGACGACGTGCCCGCGCCCGCTGGCGACCAGCGCCGGCAGCAGAGCCTGGGTCACCCGCAGCGCGCCGATGACGTTCACCTCGTACATCGCCCGCCAGTCGTCGGGGTCGGCCGTAGCGACGGGGTCCATGCCGAACGCGCCACCGGCGTTGTTGACCAGCACGGTCGCCTCCGGCACGCCGGCGGCGAGGGCGGCCACCGAGTCCCCCGACGTCACATCGAGCTCGACCGGGCGCAGGGCGTCCCCGAGCTCGTCGTGCAGGGCCGCCAGCCGGTCGGTACGGCGGGCACCGGCCACCACGTCGAAGCCCTCGCGCACCAGCCGACGGGCCGTCGCCGCGCCGATCCCGCTGCTCGCGCCCGTCACGACCGCCGTACCCCTGCTCACGACCTCATCCTGTCAGCCGCCCGAGGGACGATCGGATGCGCCGGTCGGGAATCGGGGAGGATCGCCCGGGGTTGCACCACGGTTGGAGGCGGGAATGTGCCCGCCGCACCGCTCGAGGGAACCGAGGAGGCGCGCAGGTGACGATGGCGCGGATGCCGGAGCGCCGGCGGCTCCCCAGCCGAGTGGCCATGGTCAGCGTCCACACCTCGCCCCTCGACCAGCCCGGCACCGGCGACGCCGGAGGCATGAACGTCTATGTCGTGGAGCTCTCCCGGCGGCTGGCCGCACACGGGGTCGAGGTGGACCTGATCACCCGGGCGACCTCCTCCGACCTGCCGCCGTCGGTCGACCTCGGCGACGGGCGGACCGTCCGACACGTGACGGCCGGCCCGTTCGAGGGGCTGGCCAAGGAGGACCTGCCGGCCCAGCTCTGTGCGTTCACCTCCGGCCTGATGCGCCTGGAGGCGTCCCGCCCGCCCGGGTGGTACGACCTCGTGCACTCCCACTACTGGCTCTCCGGCCAGGTCGCCTGGCTGGCCGCCGAACGCTGGGACGTCCCGCTCGTCCACTCGATGCACACCATGGCCAAGGTCAAGAACCTGGCGCTGGCCGAGGACGACGCGCCGGAGCCGATGGCCCGCGCGATCGGTGAGGCGCAGGTCGTGGAGGCCGCCGACCGGCTGGTCGCCAACACCGACGAGGAGGCCGGCCAGCTCGTCGACCTCTACGACGCCGACCCCGACCGGATCGCGGTGATCCCGCCGGGCGTCGACCTCGACCTGTTCTCGCCCTGCTCGCGGACCGCGGCCCGCCGCCGTCTCGGCGTGTCCGACGACGCGTTCCTGCTGCTGTTCGTCGGCCGGATCCAGCCGCTCAAGGCGCCCGACGTGCTGCTGCGCGCAGCCGCCCGACTGGTGGCCGACGACCCCACGCTGGCCGACCGGCTGGTGGTCGCCGTTGTCGGCGGCCCGTCGGGCAGCGGGCTGGCCCGCCCGGAGCGGCTGCAGGGGCTCGCCGCCCAGCTCGGCCTCACCGAGCACGTGCGCTTCGTGCCGCCCGTCCCGCAGGACGAGCTCCCGGACTGGTACCGCGCCGCGAACCTGACCGTCGTGCCGTCGTACAGCGAGTCGTTCGGCCTGGTGGCGGTCGAGTCCCAGGCCTGCGGTACGCCGGTCGTCGCGGCCGCTGTCGGCGGGCTGCGCACGGCAGTCGCAGACGGCGTATCCGGCGTTCTCGTCGAGGGCCACGACCCCGCGGAGTACGCCGCCGTGCTCGGCGGCCTCGCCCACGACCCGAACCGGCTCGCCGCCCTGAGCCGCGGCGCCCTGCTGCACGCCGGCCGTTTCGGCTGGGCCACGACCGCGGCCGGGATGCTCGACGTCTACTCCGACGCGTTGCTCGAGCGGGAGGACCGGCGGCGCACCGCGGCGCTCGCCGTCGGCCGGTGACGCCGGACCAGCAAGCCGCACTCGACGTCCTGCGCGGCGCGCTGTCCGAGCTCGACGCGGAGGAGCCGGCCGAAGGCACCCTGGTCGTCTCGCTGCCCGGGGAGCGCAAGCAGAAGACCGCCGTCAGCCTGGTGGTCGGCCCGCACAGCCTCTCGGTCAACGCGTTCGTCTGCCGCCGGCCCGACGAGAACCACGAGGCCGTGATGCGCTGGCTGCTCGAGCGCAACACCAAGCTCTACGGCGTGGCGTTCGCCCTCGACGGGCTCGGTGACGTCTACCTCTCCGGCCGCCTGTCCCTGCATGCCGTGACCCCCGACGAGGTGGACCGGTTGCTCGGCTCGGTGCTGGAGGCGGCGGACTCGTCGTTCAACACGATCCTGGAGCTCGGCTTCTCCTCCGCGATCCGCAAGGAGTGGGCCTGGCGCATCTCCCGCGGGGAGCCGACCTGGAACCTGCAGGCCTTCCGCCACCTCGCGCCCGAGGGCGCCTCGCCGGAGCAGCTCGACCCGCCCGGCTGACCGACCTACGCCTCAGCGGACCGCCTCGTCGGCCTCGAGGTCGTCGGCCGGCGCCGGCACCGGGACCGCGTCGGTGGCCTCGGGTGCCGCGTGGCCCTCGGCCGCGCGCAGCTGCGCATAGCGGCGCTCGCGGGCCGGACCCGCCGCGAGGTGTGCCGCGCCGGTGGCCAGGGACAGGACCCCGCACCCGACCCAGAGGGTCGTACTGCCCAGGTGCTCGTAGACCGAGCCGCCGACGAGCGGCGCCGCCAGAGCAGCCAGCGCGAAGGAGAACCCGAAGAGCCCCTGGTAGCGCCCGCGCAGCGCGGCCGGCGCCAGGCCGGCGACCACGGCCGGCCCGGTGGCGGCCCCGATGACCTCGCCCATCGTCCAGATCACCACGGTCACCGCGTACGTCGTCACCGTCGACGCCCACGCCGTGGCACCGAAGCCGAGCGCGACGAAGACGCTGCTGACCGCGAGGACCTGCGACGAGGGGAAGGCCTGCAGCCACCGGGTCAGCGGCACCGTGACGAAGACGATGAGCAGGCCGTTGAGCGCGATCACACCGCCGTACTGCGAGGCGCTCAGCCCGTCGTCGCCCATCTGGACCGGCAGCGTGGACAGGTGCTGCATGAACACGACGGCGAAGAGGAACGTGAGCCCGACCAGCACCAGGAAGACCCGGTCCCGCAGCACGTCGGCCATCGAGCCGGGCTTCTCGCCCTCGGCGACGACGACCTCCGGCCGCGACTCCGGCACCTTGAGGAACACCAGGACGGCGAACACCAGCGTGGTCGCCGCATCGGCGAGGAACAGCGTGAGGTACCCGGCCCGCGCCAGCAGGCCGCCGAGCACCGGTGCGACGGCGAACCCGAGGTTGATGGCCCAGTAGTTCAGCGAGAACGCGCGGACCCGGTCCTGCGGCGCGACGATGTCGGTCGTCATCGCGGAGAACGCGGGGCGCGCGGTGTTGCTCGTCAGGCCGAGCAGCGCGACCAGGACGAGGACGCCGACGTGCTGCGTCGTCAAGCCCAGGGCGACCATGGTCGCGGCGGTGCTGACCTGACTGCCCAGCAGCACCGGGCGGCGGCCGAGCCGGTCTGCGAGCACGCCGCCGCCGAGGCTGGCCACGACGCTGCCCAGCCCGTACGCGCCGAGCACGAGGCCGACGTACGACGGCGTCAGGTCGAGTTCGTCGGTGAGGTAGAACGCGAGGAACGGCAGCACGAACGCGCCGGCGCGGTTCACCAGGGTCCCGGCCCACAGCCACCAGAACGTGGTCGGCAGCCCCGACACCGTCGGGCCCAGAGCTGCGCGCAACCACCTCACCGGTCGACCGTACGTGGGTCGACCGACAGCCCTCGACCGCTTTGTTCCCGGCGCGATCTGGCAGGCTCGGCGCCATGACGTCGTACACCATCGTGCTGCTGCGGCACGGCGAGAGCGAGTGGAACCAGAAGAACCTGTTCACCGGCTGGGTCGACGTCGGACTCAACGACAAGGGGCGCGGCGAGGCGGCGCGCGGCGGTGCGCTGCTGCGCGAGCGCGACCTGCTGCCCGCCGTCGTGCACACGTCCGTGATGCGCCGCGCGGTCGAGACGGCACACCTCGCCCTGGACGCCGCCGACCGCCTGTGGATCCCGGTCCGCCGGTCCTGGCGGCTCAACGAGCGTCACTACGGCGCGCTGCAGGGCAAGGACAAGAAGCAGACCCTCGAGGAGTTCGGCGAGGAGCAGTTCATGCTCTGGCGCCGGTCCTACGACACGCCGCCCCCGCCGCTGCCCGACGACTCCGAGTGGTCACAGGTCGGGGACCCCGCGTACGCCGACCTCGCGCCGGAGCTCGTCCCGCGCACCGAGTGCCTCGCCGACGTCGTCGTCCGGATGCTGCCCTACTGGTACGACGGCATCGTCCCCGACCTGCGCGCCGGCCGGTCGGTCCTCGTGGTCGCCCACGGCAACTCGCTGCGGGCCCTCGTGAAGCACCTCGACGGCATCGGTGACGACGACATCGCCGGGCTCAACATCCCCACCGGCGTACCGCTGCTCTACACCCTCGACGACGACCTGCACCCCACGGTGCCCGGCGGCGAGTACCTCGACCCCGACGCCGCAGCCGCCGCTATCGAAGCCGTCAAGAACCAAGGCCGCTAGCGGCCCGCAAATGATCACGGTTCCGTGATCGTTTGCTTCTGACCGCGGTTACTTCACCACGGTAGGCAGCAGGTCGCCGCGGTTGGGTGGTCGTCTGCGGGGTGGTGTTGGCGGGTGGGAGTGGGTAGGGGAAGGCGTGCGCGGCTGTCCCGTCGCCGGGTTGTGCTGTCAGAGCGGCTGGGGATGAGGCGGGTGCTGGGCGTGCTGCCGTGACTGTCCCGCCGCGCCAGCCCGCGGAAAACGATCACGGTTCCGTGGCTTCTTGTCCTTGACCGCGGTTTGTTCAGCACGGTTGACCGCAGATGATCACGGAACCGTGATCGTTTGCGGCTGGGGAGAAGGCCGTTGGCCGCGGTTGGGCGCAGGTGATCACGGTTCCGTGATCGTTTGCAGCAGCGGGGTGGTCCGGGCGCTGGACGACGGCGGGAAAGGGCCGCACCCGGTGAGGGCCCCATCCCTCGTCCCCAGCCGCTCCGACACCCCCCTCGACCGGCGGGGCGGGGCCGCGCCCGCTCTGACAGCCCTCCGAACGGCGGGGCGGGGCCGCGCCCGCTCTGACAGCCCCCCGAACGGCGGGACAGGGCCGGACGGACCTCGCCGCATCCCCCATCCCCAGCCGGTCTGACAGCACCTCGATCGGCGGGACAGCACCGCACCCGCTCTTTCAGCACCGGTGCGTTGCCACCTGAGGCGGGTGGGGCCGGACCGGCGGGAGGGCGCGGCGCGAGCCTCAGACCGACTCGGTGGCGGGCTCGGGGTACTGGCCGGTGACGAGGTAGACCACCCGGTGCGCCACCGAGACGGCGTGGTCGGCGAACCGCTCGTAGAACCGGCCGATCTGGGTGACGTCGATGGCCTGCTCGACGTCGTACGGCGAGTTCTTGTCCAGCAGCTCGGCGAACAGGGCCCGGTGCAGCTTGTCCATCTCGTCGTCGTCGCTCTCCAGCTCGAGTGCGGCCGCGAGGTCCTGCTTGGCGATCACGCTGCCGGTCTTGGCGACCAGCCGCTCGGCCACCTGGCTCATCTCCACGATGGTCGACCGCAGCTGGGGCGGGATCGCCGACTCGGGGTAGCGCCGGCGGGCGATCCGGGCCACGTGGCGAGCCAGGTCGCCCATCCGCTCGAGGTCTGCGCTCATCCGCAGGCTGGTGACGATGGTGCGCAGGTCGGTGGCCACCGGTTGCTGGCGCGCCAGCAGGTCGAAGGACCGCCGGTCCAGCTCGTCGCGCAGGGCGTCGACGGCGTCGTCGGCGGCGATCACGCTCTCCGCCAGCGCCAGGTCGGCGTCCTGCAGCGCGGTGGACGCCCGGTTGATCGCCGATCCCACCAGCCGCGTCATCTCCACCAGCTGGTCGGACAGAGCGGCGAGTTCCTCGTGGTACGCGTCGCGCATCGAGCACCTTTCGTCGTCGGTCGGCCGGCCGCGAACACGATAGGCGGCGTCCGGCGAACGTGGGGCAGCGTGCCAGTAGGGCGTGAACGAACCCGGTCCCCCAGGTGAACAGGCCGCGAACCCCACCGCGTACGGGCACCGTACGGAGCGCCGCACCCCCGGCGCGCACCTACGCTGGATCTCGTGGACGCGCTGCTCACCGGCCTCGCGGCCGTCGTCGGCGTGCTCGTCGGCGCCGCCGCGGTGCTGGCGATCCGTGCCAGCGAGCGCGAACAGGCTCACGCGGAGCCCGACGAGGTGCCCGCGCCGCTGCTCCCGCCGGGTGCCGCCGAGGTGCTCGCGCTGCTGCGCTCCTCGACGGTGGTGCTGGACACGGACGACCGGGTCGTGCGGGCCAGCCCCGCGGCGTACCTCTTCGGACTCGTCCGCGAGGAGCGGCTGCTCTCCGACGAGCTGCTCGAGATGGTCCGCCAGGTACGCCGGGACGGCGAGATCCGTGAGCGGGAGCTCGAGCTGCGCCGCGGCCCGATCGGCAGCGCCACCCTCGCGGTGCAGGCCCGGGTCGCGCCGCTCTGGTCGACCCTCGTGCTCGTACTCGTCGAGGACCGCACCGAGGCCCGCCGGGTCGACGACGTGCGCCGCGACTTCGTGGCCAACGTCAGCCACGAGCTCAAGACCCCGGTCGGCGCCATGTCGCTGCTGGCCGAAGCGCTGATGGACGCCGCCGACGACCCCGAGGCGGTACGCCGGTTCGCCGGCCGGATGCAGCACGAGTCCGAGCGGCTGACCCGCCTCGTCCAGGACGTCATCGAGCTGTCCCGCCTCCAGGGCCACGACCCGTTGAAGGCGCCGACGATGGTCAGCCTCGACGACGTGGTCGGCGAGGCCGTGGACCGCAGCCGGCTCACCGCCGAGGCCCGCGGCATCGACCTGGTGTGCGGCGGCCAGGCCGGCCTCACGGTGATGGGCGACTCACGCCAGCTCGTGACCGCGCTGGGCAACCTGGTCGACAATGCCGTGCGCTACGGCCCCGCCGGGAGCCGGGTCGCGGTGTCCACCCACGTGGTCGACGGGATCGGCGGACGCGTGGCCGAGGTGAGCGTCACCGACGAGGGGCCGGGCATCGCCGAGGCGGAGCGGGAGCGCATCTTCGAGCGCTTCTACCGGGTCGACAGCGCCCGGTCGCGCGACACCGGCGGCACGGGTCTCGGGCTGTCGATCGTCAAGCACGTGGCCGCGGGCCACGGCGGTGAGGCCACCGTCTGGAGCGCGGAGGGCACCGGTTCCACGTTCACCCTGCGGCTCCCGGCCGCCGGATCGGTCGGCCCCTCCGGACCGGCACTACCCGCCCGGTCGGCCGCCCCGGCCACATCGGCCGGACGGGCCGGCTCATCAGGACCAACCGGGAGCGCCGGACCGGCCGGCCCGGACGCAACCCCCACCAGCCCGGAAGGGACGAGCATGACCCGCACGACCTCGGACGGACGACGATGACGCGGATCCTGGTGGTCGAGGACGAGGAGTCGTTCCGCGACGCCCTGTCCTACATGCTTCGGCGGGAGGGCTTCGAGGTCGAGCTCGCCGACAGCGGCCCGGCCGCGGTCGAGGCGTTCGACCGGCACGGCGCCGATCTGGTGCTGCTGGACCTCATGCTGCCGGGCCTGTCGGGGACCGAGGTGTTCCGGGCGCTGCGCACCCGGTCCAGCGGGCTACCGGTGATCATGCTGACCGCCAAGGACAGCGAGGTCGACAAGGTCGTCGGACTCGAGCTCGGCGCCGACGACTACGTCACCAAGCCCTACTCGGCGCGCGAGCTGCTGGCCCGGATCCGGGCGGTGCTGCGCCGGGGCGCGGACACCGAGGACCTGGTGCCGGCGACGGTCGAGGCGGGACCGGTGCGGATGGACGTCGACCGGCACGTGGTCAGCGTCTCGGGCGCACCGGTGAGCATGCCGCTCAAGGAGTTCGAGCTGCTCGAGCTGCTGCTGCGCAACGCCGGGCGGGTCCTGACGCGCGGCCAGCTCATCGACCGGGTCTGGGGCTCGGACTACGTCGGCGACACCAAGACCCTCGACGTGCACGTCAAGCGGTTGCGGGCGAAGGTGGAGCCGGACCCCGGCAGCCCGCAGCACATCGTCACGGTGCGTGGGCTGGGCTACAAGTTCGAGCCCTGAGCGCCCTCCGGCGCGGTCAGCTCGCGGTCGGTGACGGCGATGAGGTGACCGACGCGTACGGCCCGCCGGCCGCCACGACCACGGTGTGGAGCGTCAGCGGGTGGGCCTGCCGGAACGTCAGGTGCAAGGTGATGCTCTCGCCCGCGAGCCGGGTGATCCCGGTGATGGTGGCGCTGGGGTCGGTGTCGCCACCGAGCATCGTCGCGACCCCGGGGGCGAGGGTGGCCGGGCCGGAGAAGCTCACCTTGCCGTCGGGGCTGGTGATGCCGGTCAGGGTGTCCTCGTGCGTCCCGCGGTTGACGATGGTCGCGCTGATCACGCCGCTGGTGATGGTGGGACTGGCCACGACGAGCGCGTTGATGACGCGTACGTCGCCGGAGTTCGCCTCGACCCCGTCGCCGGCCGCGTAGGGCTGGACCGCGGTCGCATCGAAGCCCGCACCGCATCCGGTGAGCAGCACGGTGGCGAGGACGGTGAGGGTGGCCAGTGCCGGCGTCCGGCGGCGGGTGCGCTCCACGGCCGGAAGAGTAGCGACTGACGCGAGCCGGATCACCCCGGGCCGATCACCCGAGGTGCGGTGCGCGGCCGACGAGCAGCGCCACGGCGAGCGCAGCGGTGAGGATGGCGAGCAGGAACGGCGTACGCCGGGAGCCGCCGCGGGCCCCCACGAGGCCGGCCGCGGCGGCGGCCCCGACGGCGAGCACCAGCCCGCCCCAGGCCCACCACGGGGGTTCCCCCGGGCCCAGCGCGACGACGACCGAGGCCACCGCCAGCAGCCCGGCGCCGGCCACCGCCGACCGGACGGCGCCGAGCCGCTGGGGCAGGCCCCGGACGCCGGCGGCCAGGTCCTGCTCGACGTCGGGGACGACGTTGAGGAAGTGCGCACCGGTGCCGAGCAACGCGCCGGCCGTGACCATCCACCACGGTGGCGCCGGGTGCCCGGGCAGGCCGAGGGTGATGAAGGCGGCGAGCAGCCCGAAGCTCACCGCGTACGGCAGCCAGGACCAGACCGTCCGCTTGAGCCCGAGGTCGTAGGCCCAACCGCCGGCGACCCCGACCAGGTGCGCCGTCGCGGCGCGCCAGCCACTGGCGAAGGACAGCGGGACGCAGCACGCGACGGCGAGGGCGCAGGCGCCGATCACGAGGCGGGTCGGGACGGCGCCGCTGGCCAGCGGCTTGTCGGTCCGGCCGGCTGCCCGGTCGCGCTCCCGGTCCACGAGGTCGTTGCACCAGCCGATGGAGAGCTGCCCGGTCAGGACCGTCGCCGCGACCAGGACACAGCCCGCGGCGTTGCGGCCACACGCAGCCGACACGAGGGTCGCGAAGGTGGTGACGGCGAGGCTCGGCACCGGGTGCGACGACCCGATCAGACCCTTCAGCAGCACGCCAACACCCTGTCTGTCAAGCCCCTGACCTGCGCAAACGGGTTCATGATCGCCAGAAAGTGAGGTCCGTCACCGTGTTATTCTGGGGGTCACGAAAGGGGCCTGACACATATGACGTTCGAGGTCGGCGAGACGGTGGTCTATCCCCATCATGGGGCAGCACTCATCGAGAGCATCGAGACCCGCACCATCAAGGGGGAAGACAAGCTCTACCTGGTCCTCAAGGTCGCTCAGGGCGATCTGACGGTCCGGGTCCCGGCCGAGAACTGCGATCTCGTGGGTGTCCGCGACGTCGTTGGTCAGGAAGGTCTGGACAAGGTGTTCGAGGTGCTCCGCGCCCCGCACACCGAGGAGCCCACCAACTGGTCGCGCCGCTACAAGGCCAACCTCGAGAAGCTCGCCTCCGGCGATGTGATCAAGGTGGCCGAGGTCGTCCGTGACCTCTGGCGACGCGATAAGGACCGTGGCCTCTCGGCCGGCGAGAAGCGGATGCTCGCCAAGGCCCGCCAGATCCTGGTCAGCGAGCTCGCG
Organism: Actinomycetes bacterium; assembly: GCA_036499185.1. Lineage (GTDB taxonomy): Bacteria > Actinomycetota > Actinomycetes > JACCUZ01 > JACCUZ01 > DATBDW01. Next base: position 24,609 of record DASYEF010000117.1, read on the forward strand.
CTCGCCGAGCACACCAACGAGGACAAGGCCGAGGCCATCCTCGACGAGGTGCTCGCCTCCTAGGTCGGCCCGCTCCACAGCTGTCCACTCGCGCCGCCGCTCCCTCCTGGGACGGCGGCGCGAGTCGTCGGCGGGGCGGTCTCGGGCCCGGCCGTTAGGGTGCTGGGCGTGATGGCACCCAGCCTGCGGCGCGTGCCGAACGCCGTGGTCGAGCTGCTGCGGCTGTGCGTCGTGGTCTTCTTCGCCGGCCTCGGCTACTACGTGGCCGAGGCGCTGGACAACAGCGACAAACCGGTGCTCGGCGCGTTCAACGTCCTCGGTCTGGGGATCATCCTCGGCTCGGCGCTGGGCTACGTGCTCGGCGGCGTCGTCGGGCGCGGCACGGTCACCGCCGTACGCCAGGCCGAGGCCGGCCTGCGGTCCACGTCGGCCGAGCAGATCGTGGCCGGGGTGATCGGCGCCGTCGTCGGCGTCCTGGTCGCGGCCGGCATCACCTGGCCGATCCTGCTGCTCGACAGGCCGTTGCTGACCTTCCCGGTCTTCGCCTTCGTCCTGGTCGCCCTGGGCCTGCTCGGCTACCGGCTGGGCACGGCCAAGCGGGAGGCGGTGCTCGGCATGTTCGGCGGGCGGGTCGGCCTGGCCGAGCGCCCTGTGGTTGCGGCGGCCCTGCCCCGGGTGCTGGACACCTCGGTCGCCATCGACGGGCGCATCGTCGACGTCGTACGCGCCGGGTTCGTGCACGGCCTGATGCTGGTGCCGTCGCCCGTACTCGGCGAATTGCAGGGCCTCGCCGATGCCGGCGACGACCAGCGCCGCGCCAAGGGGCGCCGCGGTCTCGAGGTCCTCGAGACCCTGCGCCGCGAGCCGGGAGTCGACGTCGAGGTCCTCGACGACGAGGTGCCGGGCGTGCCGGAGGTCGACGCCAAGCTGGTGCGCATCTGCCTGGATCGCGGCGCGGCCCTGCTCACCCTGGACACCAACCTGGCGAGGGTCGCCGGGCTCGCGGGCGTGCGCGTCATGAACCTGCACGCGCTCGCCCTGTCGCTGCGACCGCCGGTCGTGGCCGGCGACGAGATCGCGGTCCTGCTGCTCAAGCCCGGCAAGGAGCCCGGCCAGGCGGTGGGCTACCTCGACGACGGCACGATGGTGGTCGCCGAGCGGTCCCGCGCCGGCATCGGTGCCGAGTCCTCGGTCCGGGTCACCAGCGTGCTGACCACCGCCAACGGCCGGATGGTGTTCGCCAAGCCGGCCTCCGAACCGCTGTGACCCGAGCCGAGCCGTCGGTGGCCGCGGTCGTGCCGGCCGCGGGCCGCGGCGAGCGGCTCGGCGCGGGTACGGCGAAGGCGCTGCTCCCGTTGTCCGGCGAGCCGATGCTCGCGCACGCAGTGCGGACCCTGGCGGGCAGCCGCGTCGAGCTCGTGGTGGTCGCCGCACCTCTGGGCCAGGTCGAGGCCGTGCAGCGGCTGCTCGGCGAGCACGCCGGCGCAGCGGTGCAGGTGGTCGAGGGTGGAGCCACCCGCAGCGACTCGGTACGCCGGGCGCTCGCCGCGCTGCCGGCCTCGGTCCGGGTGGTCCTGGTCCACGACGCGGCCCGGCCGCTTGCTCCGGTGAGCCTCGTCGACGAGGTCGTGGCCGCGGTGCACGCCGGCGCCGACGCCGTCGTGCCGGGCCTGCCGGTCACCGACACGGTCAAGCAGGTCGACACCGCGGGCGTGGTCGTGGCGACGGTCGACCGGTCGGCGCTGCGGGCGGTGCAGACGCCCCAGGGGTTCCGCCGGGTGGTCCTCGACGCGGCCTACGCCGACCCGGCGGCCGACTCGACCGACGACGCGGGGCACGTCGAGGCGGCAGGTGGGCGTGTCGTCGTCGTACCCGGCTCGGAGGAGGCCTTCAAGGTGACCCGGCCGCTGGACCTGCTGCTCGCCGAGGCCGTGCTCGCCAGCCGGGCGAGGTCCGGTGCCTGAGCTGCCCCGGGTCGGCACGGGTGTCGACGTCCACCCGCTGGAGGCCGGCCGGCCGATGCACCTCGCCGGCCTGCACTTCCCCGACGAGCCCGCGGGCTGCGGCGGCCACAGCGACGGCGACGTGGCAGCGCACGCGGCCTGCGACGCGCTGCTCGCGGCCGCCGGGCTCGGGGACCTCGGGTCGGTGTTCGGCACCGATGACCCCCAGTGGTCCGGCGTGTCTGGTGCGGACCTGCTGGCCGAGGCGGCGCGGCAGGTGCGGGCGGCCGGCTTCGAGATCGGCAACGTGTCGGTCCAGGTGGTGGGCAACCGGCCG
>DASYEF010000118.1:0-3565 GCA_036499185.1 Actinomycetes bacterium
GCGCAGGTGCGGCTGTCCGCTACCGGACCTCTCGACGAGGCTGACCGGATCGGCCGCGACCTCGCGGCCGACCTGCTCGCCGAGGGTGCGGCCGATCTCATGTGGGAGCGCGTCACGTGACCCGCCCAACCAGTTCGAGCAGGCCCGCCAGTGCCGCCCGGAAGAAGACCGTCAAGCCGCTCGGCAGCGTCGCCTTCGTCGGCGCCGGCCCGGGCGACCCGCAGCTGCTGACCGTGCGAGCGGTCGAGCTGCTCGCCAAGGCCGACGTCGTCGTCACCGAGTCGCAGGACGCCGAGTTCGTCCGGCGCTACTGCCGCGAAGGCGTCGAGGTCGTCGACGGCTCGCTCGGCGACGACGGCCAACCGCTGAGCCACGCCGTCCGTGCCCGGCTCGTCGCGAAGGCGGCGAAGGGCGGGGGACTCGTGGTCCGGCTCCTCGACGGCGACCCGTTCCTCTACGCCACCGGCTCCGAGGAAGCGGCCGCGTGCGCGAAGGCCGGGATCCCGTTCGAGGTCGTGCCCGGCGTGTCCTCGATCACCGCGGTCCCGGCGTACGCCGGCATCCCGCTCACGTCGGCCAAGCACCGCGAGGTCCGGGTGGTCAACGTCGCCGAGGGCTCGGTGGACTGGAGCGACCTGGGTGCCGGTACGGCGACGCTGGTGCTGCTGTCCGCGACCGCGGTCATGGGCGACGTCGCGAAGTCGCTGATCGCCGCCGGTCGTGCGCCCGAGACTCCGGTGGCTCTGACCCAGTCCGGTACGACGACCGCACAGCGCACCGTCGTCTCCACGCTGGAGCGGGTGGCTGCGGACATCAAGGCCGCCAAGCTGGCGCCGCCCACGATCACCGTCGTCGGTGACACGGTCGGCCTGCGCGACGCGCTCTCGTGGTTCGAGACCAAGCCGCTGTTCGGCTGGCGGGTGCTCGTGCCGCGCACCAAGGAGCAGGCCGGCGTACTCGCCGACCGGCTGCGCGCGTTCGGTGCGGTGTCCGAGGAGGTCCCGACCATCGCGGTCGAGCCGCCTCGCACGCCGCAGCAGATGGAGCGCGCGATCAAGGGCCTCGTCACCGGCCGCTACGAGTGGATCGCACTCACCTCGCGCAACGCCGTCAAGGCGGTCCGCGAGCGCTTCGAGGAGTACGGCCTGGACGCGCGCGCGTTCGCCGGGATCAAGGTCGCGGCCGTCGGCGAGCAGACCGCTGCGGACCTGCTGGCCTGGGGCATCAAGCCGGATCTCGTTCCTAGCGGCGAGCAGTCGGCCGCCGGGCTGCTCGAGGACTGGCCGCCCTACGACCCGGTCTTCGACCCGATCGACCGGGTGTTCCTGCCGCGGGCCGACATCGCGACCGAGAACCTCGTCGCCGGGCTGGTCGAGCGCGGCTGGGAGGTCGACGACGTGACGGCGTACCGGACCGTGCGCGCCGCGCCGCCCGCCGCACCGATCCGCGAGGCCATCAAGAGCGGCGGTTATGACGCCGTCGTGTTCACGTCGTCCTCGACCGTGCGCAACCTGGTCGGCATCGCGGGCAAGCCGCACCCGTCCACGGTCATCGCCTGCATCGGGCCGGCGACCGCGAAGACGGCGGAGGAGCACGGGCTGCGGGTCGACGTCCTCGCCCCGAACCCGTCGGTCGCCGAGCTCGCCTGCGCGCTGTCCGAGTACGGCGCCAGCCTGCGGGCGTCGGCGGTCGCTGCCGGCGAGCCGGTGCTGCGCCCGTCCCAGAAGCGCACGACAGCGCGCCGCAAGGCGACCTGAGCAACGCGATGACCGACGCTCGGTTCCCGTCCGCCCGCCCGCGGCGGTTGCGCACCACGCCGGCGATGCGCGCACTCGTGGCGCAGACCCGGCCGGCCCCGGCCGACCTGGTGCTGCCGATGTTCGTCCGCGAGGGGCTCGCCGAGCCCACCCCGATCGGGTCGATGCCGGGCGTTGTCCAGCACACCCGCGACTCGCTGCGCAAGGCGGTCGTGGACGCGGTCGAGGCCGGGGTGGGCGGCGTGATGCTCTTCGGCGTACCGGAGCAGCGCGACCCCACCGGGTCCGGGGCCACCGACGACGACGGGGTGCTCAACGTCGCGATCCGCGACGTGGTTGCCGAGGTCGGTGACGCGACGGTCGTCATGAGCGACCTGTGCCTCGACGAGTTCACCGACCACGGGCACTGCGGGGTGCTCGCTCCCGGAGTCAACGGAGTCGACAGGGTCGACAATGATGCGACGCTCGTGCGGTACGCCGAGATGGGGCTGGCCCAGGCCGCGGCCGGGGCGCACGTGCTCGGCCTGTCCGGGATGATGGACGGCCAGGTCGGTGTCGTGCGCGCGGCGCTGGACGCCGACCGGCACACGAACACCGCCATCCTTGCCTACACCGCGAAGTACGCCTCGGCGTTCTTCGGTCCGTTCCGCGAGGCCGTCGAGTCGACCCTGCAAGGCGACCGGCGCAGCTACCAGCAGGACCCCGCCAACGGCGACGAGGCCTTGCGCGAGCTGGCGCTCGACCTCGCCGAGGGCGCGGACATCGTCATGGTCAAGCCGGCGCTGCCCTACCTCGACGTGCTGCGTCGCGTCGCCGACGAGGCCGCCCGCCACGGGGTACCGGTGGCGGCGTACCACGTGTCGGGTGAGTACTCGATGGCGGAGGCGGCCTTCGCCCAGGGCTGGCTGGACCGCGAGCGGACCATCCTCGAGACCCTGACCTCGGTGCGTCGCGCCGGCGCCGGCATCGTCCTGACCTACTGGGCCGTCGAGGCCGCGCGTCTCCTGCGGGCCGGCACGTGAGCCACCACCCGAGCCACCCGAGCTACCCGTTCGACGCCCCTGCGTCGGCCGCCCTGTTCGCGCGCGCCGAGGTCGTCACGCCGGGCGGGGTCAACTCGCCGGTGCGCGCCTTCCGTTCGGTCGGTGGCACGCCGCGGTTCATGGTCAGCGGCCACGGGCCCTACCTCGTCGACGCCGACGGTCGCGAGTACGTCGACCTGGTGTGCTCGTGGGGACCGCTGCTGCTCGGCCACGCCCATCCGGACGTCATCGAGGCCGTGCAGGCGGCGGTCGCGCGAGGCACGTCGTTCGGTACGCCGACCGAGGGCGAGGTCGCGCTGGCCGAGGAGATCGTCGCGCGGGTCGACCCCGTCGAGCAGGTGCGCCTCGTCTCCAGCGGCACCGAGGCCACGATGTCCGCGGTCCGGCTGGCCCGGGGCTTCACCGGGCGCAGCAAGGTGGTCAAGTTCGCGGGCTGCTACCACGGCCACGTCGACGCGCTGCTCGCCGCGGCGGGCTCGGGCGTCGCGACGTTGGGGCTGCCGGACACCCCGGGCGTCACCGGTGCCGCCGCCGCGGACACCGTGGTGCTGCCGTACAACGACCTCGACGCGGTGGCCGAGGCGTTCCGCGTCCACGAGGGTGAGATCGCCTGCGTCATCACCGAGGCGGCAGCGGGCAACATGGGAGTCGTCCCGCCGCTGCCCGGTTTCACCGCCGGGCTGGCCCGGCTGTGCACCGACAACGGTGCGCTGCTGGTCAGCGACGAGGTGATGACGGGGTTCCGCGTGAGCCCGGCCGGCTGGT
>DASYEF010000119.1:0-4172 GCA_036499185.1 Actinomycetes bacterium
ACCCGGTCGGAGACGAAGAACGTCAACTCGCTGCGCTCCGTGGAGCGAGCCGTGCGCCACGAGATCAGCCGGCAGGCCGCCCGTCTCGACGCCGGACACAGGGTCGTGCAAGAGACCCGGCACTGGCACGAGGACACCGGGACGACGACGTCGGGTCGGTCGAAGGAACAGGCCGAGGACTACCGCTACTTCCCCGAGCCGGACCTCGTTCCCGTGGCGCCGGAACGCGAGTGGGTGGAGCGGCTGCGCTCCGAGCTGCCGCCGCCGCCCGCCGTCCGCCGGGGCGAGCTGCAGGCGGCCTGGGGCCTCACCGACGGGGACATGCAGGCACTGGTCAACGCGGGCGCCGTCGACCTCGTCGAGTCGACTGTGGCTGCCGGCGCGGCCGCCGACGCCTCCCGCAAGTGGTGGATGGGGGAGCTGGCCCGGCACGCGAACGAGCGACAGGTCGAGCTCGCCGAGCTGCCGATCACACCGGCCCAGCTGGCCCGCGTGATCGCCATCGTCGAGTCCGGCACGCTCAACGACCGACTGGCCCGTGACGTCGTCGATGGGGTGCTGCTGGGGGAGGGCGAGCCGGACGAGGTTGTGGCCGCTCGCGGCCTGGCGGTCGTCAGCGACGACAGCGCGTTGCTCGCTGCGGTCGACGAGGCCCTCGCCGCGAACCCGGACGTGGCCGAGAAGATCCGGGGCGGCAAGGTGGCCGCAGCCGGTGCCGTCGTCGGCGCCGTGATGAAGGCGACCCGCGGCCAGGCCGACGCCGCCCGCGTGCGCGAGCTCGTTCTGGACCGCTGCGGCCAGTCCTAGGCGGGGGCGGGGAGGTTAACGACCGAGCCGGCGGGGTGCTCCTCGCGGCCGTCGGGTCGCAGCAGCCACACCGACTGCCGACCCATGACCTCCCACTCGCCGGGGTCGCCGCGCAATCCCCAGACCAGTGCCGTGTCCTCGTCGACGCCGACCGCCACGACGCCGTCGGTGCGCGTCGTCAGGCGGGTGAGGACGTAGTTGGGGAGCCGGCGGGCGAACCGGTCGAAGTGCGGCAGCACCGTCAGGCCGGGCACGGCACCCAGCCCCTCGACCGGGCCGGTGAACGGCCGCCGGATCTCGGGCACCTCGCCGCAGAGCGCCATGGCTCCTGCGCTGCACCCGGCGAGCGCCGCGCCGGCGCGCCAGGCCGCCTCGATGGCGGCCCACACCGCCGTACCCCGCAAGGTCTTCGCGAGGAACGGCGGGTTGCCACCCGACAGGTAGATCAGACCCGCGCCGGCGACCAGCCCGGCCAGCGCCTGGTCGTCTGCGCTGACCCGGTCGACGACGGGTGCGACGACCTGCTCGACGCCGAGCCGCTCTGCCTGTTCCCGGCCGAGCCGGTGCCAGTGCGCAAGAGACTTCACACCCTCGGGCGCGGCGGCGGTTGCGAGCTGGACGTAGCGACCGGGCCGGCCTTCGATGAGCCGGCCCTCGATCTCGGTCATCACGGGCAGGTACTCACCGCTGCCCACGAGGGCGATCGGACCGCGGGTCGGCACGTCGCGGAGGCTACCCGGAACGGCCCGGCGACAGCGTCAGCCGCACCATCCGGTCGTCACCGGTGCGTGGCGACCCGCGGCCGTCGGTGTTGTTCGTGAGCACCCACAGCGAGCCGTCGGGGGCCACGGCGACGGCGCGCAGCCGCCCGTACCGGTGCACGAGCAGCGCGCGCGGCGTCCCCACTCCGTCGGCGAGCAGCGGGATCTGCCACAGGCGCTCGCCGCGCAGCGAGGCCATGAAGACCGAGCCGGCCGCGATCGCGATGCCGCTCGGCGACGCGACGTCGGTGTGCCACACGCGGACCGGGTCGTGGAACCGGGCGTCGTGCTGGGTGTGCCCGCGTCCCTCGACGATCGGCCAGCCGTAGTTGTCGCCGGCCACGATGTGGTTGAGCTCGTCCCAGGTGTTCTGGCCGAACTCGCTGGCCCACATCCGGCCGCGCGTGTCCCAGGCCAGCCCCTGCACATTGCGATGGCCAAGCGTCCAGACCGGCGAGCCCGGCGTCGGGTTCCCCGGTGCCGGCTTGCCCTCCGGGGTCAGCCGAAGGATCTTGCCGCCGAGGTCGTGCGGGTCCTGCGCCGGCGTTCCGCGCCCCGCCTCGCCGGTGCCCACGTAGAGCATCCCGTCGGGTCCGAACGCGATCCGCCCACCGTTGTGGATCGGGCCGGACGGGATCCCGCCGAAGATCTGCCGCTGGTCCGAGAGCCGACCCGCGGCGTAGGTCATCCGCGCGACGACATTCTGCGCGCCGGCCGTGAAGTAGGCGTACAGGCTCGGGTCGTTCGGGTACGCCGGCGCTAGCGCGATCCCGAGCAGCCCGCCCTCGCCGGTCCCGTCGACGCCGGACACCGTGCCCACGGTCGACACCGACCCCTGCGGCGTGACCCGGACGATGGTGTCGTCGTCACGCTGGCTGACCAGCGCCGAGCCGTCCGGCAGGAAGGCGATGCCCCACGGAGCGTGCAGCCCGGTGGCCACCACCCCCGCGACGTGCACCCGCGCGGGGGCGGCGGTCGGTGCGGTCGGCGATGCCGCCCCGCCCGACGTCGGCACGGCAGGCGCCGACGACGGTCGATGGGTCGACCCGTCACTGGAACCGTCGCACGCCGCAACGAGCACGAGCACCGACGCGACGGCGACGAGCACCATCGTCGGCGTACCGCCCCGTCGGCCTGTCATCCCCCGAGCCTTCCCGTGGTGCACGATGCACGCCACCCCTCGGCCGGCCGAGACCGGATCGTTAGGGTCGGGCGCATGCCCCCCGACGGGAGCGCGGCGGCCCCGCGCGCCGACCTCGTCCTCGAGGGGGGCGGCGTCAAGGGCATCGCCCTCACCGGAGCCGTCGCGACCCTGGCGCGGGCGGGCTACACCTTCCCGCGCGTGGCCGGCACCTCCGCGGGCGCCGTCATCGCTGCCTTTCTGGCGGCTCTCCAGCGCGCGGGCGAGCCGGTAGAGCGACTCGAGGACGTGGCCCGCAGCCTCGACTACCGCCGGCTGCGCGACCGCGGCGCGCTGGGGCGCGCCGCCGGTCCGCTGGCCCGGGTGGTCGACGGTTTCTCGCTGGCCTTCGACGGCGGCGTCTTCGAGGGCGACTACATCCGCTCATGGTTGCGCGGTGCGCTGGGCGACCTCGGGGTGCGCACCTTCGGCGACCTGCGCCAGGACGATCCCGGCAGCAGCCTGCCGCCCACCGAGCGCTATTCCTTGCTCGTCACGGCCAGCGACGTCTCGCGCAAGCGGTTCGTGCGGCTGCCCTGGGACTACCCGCTCTACGGGCTCGACCCGGACGAGCAGGAGGTCGCCGACGCGGTGCGCGCCTCGGCGTCCATCCCGTTCTTCTTCGAGCCCGTGACGCTGCGTTCCCGCGGCGGCCCGGAGGGCCCGGCGCAGGTCTCGACGCTGGTCGACGGGGGAGTGCTGTCGAACTTCCCGGTCGCCGTCTTCGACCGCACCGACGGCGTGCCTCCGCGCTGGGCGACGTTCGGCGTCCGGCTGTCGATGCGGCCCGGCGCGCGAATTCAGACCACCGAGGTGCGTGGCACTGTGTCGCTCGCGCTGTCCCTCGTCGAGACGATGCTCGAGGCCTGCGACGCGCAGCACATCGACGACCCGTGCGTGCAGGCCCGCAGCGTCTTCGTCGACACCGGTGGCATCTCACCGGTCGACTTCGGCATCACCGACGAGCAGCAGGAGCAGCTGCTGCTGGCCGGGCACGAGGCCGCTGGCGCCTTCCTCGCCGACTGGGACTGGCCGGGCTACCTGCGCCGGTGCCGCGGGTCCGAGCAGGGGCAAGACGCGTGATCCGCGTCCTCGTGCCGTACGCGGACTGGCCGGCCACCCTCGACCTCCCCGACGGGGTGCTGGCCGACGTGTGGGAGGGATCGGGCGACCCGCCGGCCACGCTGCCCGAGGTCGAGCTCTTCGTGCCGCCGTACCTCGCCGGCACGGGATCACTTCGCGTGATCCCCGCGATGACAGCGCTGCGCGTCGTCCAGACGCTCACCGCCGGTGTCGACGACATCCGCCCGCACGTCCCCGAGGGCGTGACCCTGTGCAACGCGCACGGCGTGCACGACGCGTCGACCGCCGAGCTGGCCGTGGCGCTCGCTCTCGCCGCGTTGCGCGGGATCCCCGGCTACGTG
>DASYEF010000120.1:0-17343 GCA_036499185.1 Actinomycetes bacterium
GGTCGTGACGTGGAACGACCTGCTGATTCCCGTCCTGACCGGGGTCGGTGAACGCTGGCGGAGCACGGGGGCCGGCGTCGAGGTCGAGCACCTGCTCACCGAGACGGCCGAGACCGTGCTCCGCGGCGTGCTGCCCGAGGGTCCGCCACGCAACGAGCGACCCGTGCTGCTCGCCGCCCTCGAGCCCGAGGAGCACCGACTCCCGCTGGTGGCCCTGGCCGCTGCCCTCGGGGAGCGGTCGGTCGGGACCCGGCTCCTCGGTGCGCGGCTGCCGGCCCGGGCGCTCGCCGACGCGGTCTCGCGCACCGGCGCCCTCGCGGTCTTCCTCTGGGCGCACGGCACCGCGACCGGTGGCTCGCACCGGTGGCCCAGAGGGTCCGGCGCCGGGACCGTGGATGCCGCGGCGGCCGCCGCAGTTGTCGGCGGGGCTCGGCCCCGGCCGGTGCTCATCCTCGGTGGGCCGGGCTGGACGGACCCGGTCGACCAGCCAGGGGTCGGCGTGGCTGCCGACCTCGAGAGCGCCGTGGCCGCCCTCACGTCGCTGTGCACCGACGGCGTCGGATGACGCGGTAGCCTCGCGCCGGGCTACGACGGGAGGGACGGGTCGAGGTGACGGCGGACGGGATCGCGGACCTGCTGGCCGCCGGTGAGCGGGCGGCCTTCCACGGTCGCCCGGGCGCCGGGGTGGACCCGCTGCGGCGCGCCACCGAGCTGGCAGCGGCCGACGGGCTGGTAGCCGAGGCGTCCGCAGCCACCTGGCTGCTCGGCGTATGCCTGTCCTCCGCCGGACGGTACGGCGGCGCGCTCGACGTCCTCGCCCCGCTGGTGACCGAGTCCGCGACGGCCGAGAGCCGGATGCTGGGCGCCCTGGCGGCAGCCACGACGGCCAGTGTGCACCGCCAGCTGGGCCGCCACGACGTGGCGCAGGGGTACGACGAGACGGCGCTCGTAGGATCCGGCGGCGCCGGCGAGGCGGCCTTCGACGCCAACCTCGGCCTGGCGTCCGACGCCGTGGGGCTCGGGCAGTCCGAGGTCGCCGAGGCCCACCTGGCCGCGGCCGCCGCGCTGGCGGCGGACCATCAGGGCTGGTGGCGCCAGCGGGTCCGGTTGGGCTGGGTGCGCTGCGAGGTCGCCCTGCTCGCCGGCGACCCTGAGGCCGCTCTGGGGCCGGTCCAGGAGTCGGTCGACCTCGCCGAGCAGTCCGGAGCGCCCCGCCACGTCGCCAAGGGCCTGCTCTTCCACGGAGTCGCCCTCGTCGAGGCCGGGCGCCCGGACGAGGCCGCGGCCGTGCTGCGCCGGGCCGGGCTGCTCGCCGAGAGCCTGGGGACGCTGCCCCTGCTCTGGCCGGTCCGGGCCGTCCTCGGGGCCCTGCTGGCCGCGGACAGCCCCGAGGAGAGCGCGCAGGCGCTCGAATCCGCCCGGCGGGCCGCCGCCGCGATCGCCGAGGACCTCCCGGAGCCGCTGCGGGCGGGCTGGCTGGGCCGCGCCGACGTCGAGGCCCTGCTGACCGGTTGAGGACCGCCTGGGGCGATTCCGCCGAACGGGTCAGGGTGGGCCGGGTTCGTGCCGATGAGCAGGGAAAGCGCCGGGAGACACCCGGTGCGGGAGGTGACGCTCGCCCATGTCCACCGTCCTCGTCTGCGACGACTCACCCCTCGCCCGCGAGGCACTTCGCCGTGCCGTCGCCACTGTTCCCGGCGTCGAGCGGGTCGTCATGGCCGGCTCCGGCGAGGAGTGCCTGGTGCGCTTCAGCTCCGAGCGACCCGACCTCGTGCTCGTCGACGTCCGGATGCCCGGGATCGGGGGAGTCGAGGCAGCTCGGCGAATCCTCGGCGCAGCACCCGGTTCAGCAGTCATCATGATGACGATGGCGGAGGACGTCGACGGCGTCGCGCGGGCCGTCAGCTCGGGTGCCCGTGGTTACCTCGTCAAGGACGCCTCTCGTGAGGAGCTGACCGCAATGGTGACCCAGGCGCTGGCCGATGCCGCCGCGCGGCACGTGCCGCGGCCGCGTCCGGACGCCGAAGGGCTGCCGCCGCTCACCGAGCGCGAGCTCCAGGTCCTGCGCGGCATGGGTCGCGGGCGCAGCAACTCCGAGATCGGCAAGGAGCTCTACCTCTCCGAGGACACCGTCAAGACGCACGCGCGCCGGCTCTTTCGCAAGGTCGGTGCGGCCGATCGGGCGCAGGCGGTCGCGATGGGGTTCCGCTGGGGACTGGTGCGGTGACCTGACGGTGGCCTCGTGACCGTAACGTCCGGACCTTCTGACGCGATCTCCCAGCGTACGGAGATCGGTGCATCTCCGGTCGACCTGGGATGGCTCGCTGCGCGCGCCATCGAGGGGGACACAGCCGCGCGGGACAGTCTGCTCGGCCATGTCCGGATCGTTGTCCACCGCTACTGCCGTGCACGGTTGGGACGGCTGCCCGGGAGCGAGCAGACCGCAGACGACGTCGCGCAGGAGGTGTGTCTCGCAGTGCTCTCCGCCCTGCCGCGCTACCGCGACGAGGGGCGCCCCTTCGAGGCGTTCGTCTTCGGGATCGCGGCCCACAAGGTCGCCGACGCCCAGCGCGCCGCGGTGCGGGCGGCGGTCCCGACCGAGAGCATCCCCGAGACCCCTGACGGCGGGCTCGGCCCCGAGGAGCACGCCGTCCGCAACAGCGAGGCCGCCATCGCGCGCCGCCTGCTCGACCTGCTGCCCGACCACCAGAGGGAGCTCCTCCTGCTGCGGGTCGCGGCCGGTCTCTCGGCCGAAGAGACCGGCGCCGCGCTGGGGATGACCTCCGGTGCCGTGCGGGTAGCCCAGCACCGGGCCCTCGCCCGGTTGCGGGTCCTCGCAGCAGCGGAGTTCGCGTCATGACCGGCATGTTCGAGCAGGGTGCTGGCGGCGTCGACCTCGCCGCCGTGGCCCGCGATGCCGAGCTGATGGACCGGCTGGCCGTGCGGGCGCCGTTGGCCGTCGACGACGACGTGGCGCGGCTGCTCGCCTCCCTCGCGGCCGAGGTCGACGAGGGACTCGACGGCCTACTTGCCGAGCTCGAGGCGCCACTGATCGAGCAGGACGATCCGACGGCTGCCTTCGGTACGCCGGGCCGGCGGCGGGTCCACGGACTGCGCGCCACCACCGTCGCGATCGTCGTCGGCGCGACCCTGTCGGTCAGCGGTGTCGCGGCGGCCGTGACCGGTGACCCGCTGGCGCCGTACAAGGGCATCGTGCGCGCCGTGACCAATGCGGGGGCACCGTCGCCGCACGCGTCGACCACCGCCAAGCTCAACCACCTCGCCACCGGGACCCAGGCGAAGATCGCGCACGGCGACCTGGCCGGTGCGCGCGCCGATATCGCGGCGCTGCAGGCCGCGATCGGCGATCCGTCGATCTCCGACCACGACAAGGCGCTGCTCCAGATCAGGCTGCGCAACCTGATGCGGTCGCTCGCCCGCGCAGAGGCCGCCGGCGGACCGAACCCGCAGGCGACCGCGAAGAGCCCGCACTCGACGAAGTCCCCCGAGGCTCACCACACCGGCCAGCAATCGAGCGAGTCGACCCATGAACCGCAGGGCGGCGGGGCGACGGCGAAGCCCACCACCACCCCCGATGCGAAGACCAAGGGCACCGGCAACGGGGGCGACGGCTCGGGTTCAGCGGTCCAACCGACGCCGGTCACGACGCCCGATCCCGCCGCGACCGGCGGGTCCGGCGGTGGGGGCAACGGCGACGGCTCGACCAAGGCGTCGCACACCCCGCGGTCTCGGGTGAGCTCCGCGAGCACGGCGAGCGACACGACCTCGCACGGTCGATCCTCCGCCTGACGCCTCCCGTAGCATGAGCGGGGTGACGAGCCCCCGCGACGACGGCGCCGCGGGGGGCGAGCTGATCGCTCCCCTCGGCCTCACCTTCGACGACGTCCTGCTCCTGCCCGGCGAGACCGACGTCGTGCCGGACCAGATCGACACCACGACCCGGCTGACCCGCGAGATCTCGTTGCGGATCCCGCTGGTCTCCAGCGCGATGGACACGGTGACCGAGTCGCGGATGGCCATCGCGATGGCCCGCCAGGGCGGCATCGGTGTCCTGCACCGCAACCTCTCGATCGAGGACCAGGCCTACCAGGTCGACCTCGTCAAGCGGACCCAGACCGGCATGATCACCAACCCGATCACGATCAGCCCGAAGGCCACCCTCGAGGAGCTCGACGAGGTGTGCGGCGAGTACCGCGTCTCCGGGCTGCCCGTGGTGGACGGCGACCGGCGGCTGCTCGGCATCGTGACCAACCGCGACCTGCGCTTCGTCCCGGTGGCCGAATGGGGGACCCGGCTGGTCGGCGAAGTCATGACGCCGATGCCGCTGATCACCGGGCCGGTCGGCATCTCCCGCGAGGATGCCACCACTCTGCTGCGCCAGCACAAGCGCGAGCGGCTGCCGATCCTCGACGACGAGGGCCACCTCGCCGGGCTCATCACGGTCAAGGACTTCGTCAAGTCGGAGCAGTTCCCCCACGCCTCCAACGACGGGCACGGCCGGCTGCTCGTCGGCGCGGCCATCGGCTACTTCGGCGACGCCTGGACGCGGGCCACCACCCTGGTCGACGCCGGCGTCGACGTGCTCGTCGCCGACACCGCGCACGGCCACGTCCGGCTGCTCCTCGACATGGTGCGCCGGCTGAAGTCCGACCCGGCCACCCAGCACGTTCAGGTGATCGGCGGCAACATCGCGACCCGCGCAGGTGCGCAAGCCTTCGTCGACGCCGGTGCCGATGCAGTCAAGGCCGGCGTCGGACCGGGCAGCATCTGTACTACCCGCGTGGTCACCGGGGTCGGCGTACCGCAGGTGACGGCGGTGCACGAGGCGGCTCGTGCGTGCCGCCCAGCGGGCATCCCGGTCATCGCGGACGGCGGGCTGCAGTACTCCGGCGACATCGCCAAGGCGATCGTGGCGGGCGCCGACTCGGTCATGGTCGGCTCCCTGCTCGCCGGTTGCGAGGAGAGCCCCGGCGATCTCATCTTCGTCAACGGCAAGCAGTACAAGGCGTACCGCGGCATGGGCTCGCTCGGTGCGATGAGCTCGCGGGGCAAGAAGTCCTATTCCAAGGACCGCTACTTCCAGGCCGAGGTCACCAGTGACGACAAGCTCGTCCCGGAGGGTGTCGAAGGTCAGGTCGCCTATCGCGGTCCGCTCTCGGCCGTCGCCCACCAGCTCGTCGGTGGCCTGCGGCAGGCGATGTTCTACGTCGGTGCGCGCACCGTGCCGGAGCTGCAAGAGCGCGGCCGGTTCGTCCGGATCACGTCGGCCAGCCTCAAGGAGAGCCACCCGCACGACATCCAGATGGTCTCCGAAGCCCCGAACTACCACGGCAACTGAGTCGCCCCTCCCGATGACAGAGATCGAGATCGGCAAAGGCAAGCGCGGCCGGACGGCCTACTCCTTCGACGACATCGCCATTGTGCCCAGCCGGCGTACCCGCGACCCGGAGGAGGTCTCGGTCGCCTGGCAGATCGATGCCTACCGGTTCGAGATCCCGGTGCTCGCCGCACCGATGGACTCGGTGGTGTCCCCGGCAACCGCGGTGGCGATCGGCCAGCTCGGCGGGGTCGGCGTGCTCGACCTCGAGGGGCTCTGGACTCGCTACGAGGACCCTGAGCCGTTGCTGGCCGAGATCGCGGGCCTGGAGGACGCCGAGGTCACCCGCCGGATGCAGGAGATCTACGCAGCACCGGTGCAGCCCGAGCTGGTCGCCGCGCGGATCGCGCAGGTGCGCGAGGGTGGAGTGACCGTGGCCGCCGCGCTGTCGCCGCAGCGCACCGCCCAGCTGTGGAAGACGGTCGTCGATGCGGGTGTCGACCTGTTCGTCATCCGCGGTACGACGGTCAGTGCCGAGCACGTCTCGGGTCGCGCCGAACCGCTCAACCTCAAGCAGTTCATCTACGAGCTCGACGTACCCGTCATCGTCGGCGGTTGCGCGACGTACCAGGCGGCCCTGCACCTGATGCGCACCGGTGCGGCCGGCGTCCTGGTCGGCTTCGGCGGCGGCGCCTCGCACACGACCCGTTCGGTGCTCGGCATCGCCGTACCGATGGCCTCCGCGGTCGCCGACGTGCACGCGGCCCGCCGGGACTACCTCGACGAGTCCGGCGGACGCTACGTGCACGTCATCGCCGACGGCGGGGTCGGTCTGTCCGGCGACGTGTCCAAGGCGATCGCCTGCGGAGCCGACGCCGTCATGGTCGGCTCGCCGCTCGCCCGCGCGACCGAGGCGCCGGGGCGCGGCTTCCACTGGGGCTCGGAGGCCCACCACGGCGAGCTGCCCCGCGGTGAGCGGGTCCGGGTCGGCACGATCGGCTCGCTGGAGGAGATCCTCGTCGGCCCGTCGCGCGTCTCGGACGGCTCGATGAACATCGTCGGAGCGTTGCGCCGGGCGATGGCGACCACCGGCTACTCCGACCTCAAGGAGTTCCAGCGGGTCGAGGTGACGATCGCCCGCTGACCGGAAGGTCATGGTTCGGCCAAGTTTCGGTCGGTTGTCGGTTTCGGAACCTTTGCGGCTCTTGACCCTGTGACCCGGCTCACACGAGGGTCCCCCCGACCCAGATCGGGTCGAACCTCCGCTCCCTTCCGAGGAGACCGATGAGTCACCGCTCTCGAGCCCGCCTGTGCACCGCCGGACTGGCCGGTGCCGCCGTGGTGGGCCTGCTGGCCACCGGCCTGGGCGCCCCCGCGGCTACCGCCGCGCCCAGCCGGCAGTCCCGCCAGCAGACTGCCCACGACCATGCGCGCGATGCGCTGGCCGCCCACCCGAAGATCTTCCGCGAGTCCTCCGACGACGCGTTCGCGTCGCGTGGTCCCGCGGTCCTGGACAGCGACGGCGCCTCGCACGTGCGCTACAACCGCACCTACCGCGGCCTGCCCGTGCTGGGTGGCGACGTGGTCGTGCACCTGGACCGGGCGGGGTCCTACGACGGATCGTCGCTGACGCTGCAGCGCCCGCTGAACCTGGCGACCGCAGCGAAGGTCTCCGAGGCGGCGGCGACGCGGACCGCGCAGCGTTCGTTTCACGGCACTCTCGACAGCAGCGCGGCACGTCACGTCGTGGACGCGCTCGGGAGCACGCCGACCAACGCGTGGGAGGTAACCCTGACCGGCGTCCGGACCGACCAGACGCCGTCGGTACTGCACGTGATCGTCGACGCCACCTCGGGCAAGGTCCTCAGCTCGGCCGACGAGGTGGAAACCGCGACCGGCACGGGCAACAGTGAGTACTCCGGGTCGGTGTCGATCGGGACCTCCGGCAGCTCGGGCGCCTACACGATGTCCGACGCCACCCGCGGTGGCAACTACACCACCGACCTGCGCGGAGCGACCTCAGGTTCCGGCACCACGTTCACCGACGCGGACAACGTGTGGGGCAACGGCTCGACGAGCGACCGGGCGACGGCGGGCGTCGACGCGCACTACGGCGCGCAGGAGACGTGGGACTTCTACAAGAACGTCCTCGGCCGCAACGGCGTCTTCAACAACGGCACCGGTGTGCGTTCGCGCGTGCACTACGGCAACGCCTACGACAACGCGTTCTGGGACGGGACGCAGATGACGTACGGCGACGGCGCGAGCAACACCCACCCCCTCACCGAGCTCGACGTGGCCGGCCACGAGATGTCTCACGGTGTCACCGAGAACACCGCAAACCTCAGCTACACCGGTGAGTCGGGCGGGCTCAACGAGTCGACCAGCGACATCTTCGGCACCGCGGTCGAGTTCTACGCCAACAACCCGACCGACGTCGGCGACTACCTCATCGGCGAGAAGATCAACATCAACGGGAACGGCACACCGCTGCGCTACATGGACAAGCCGAGCAAGGACGGCGGCTCCGCGGACTGCTGGTACTCCGGCGTGGGCAACCTGGACGTGCACTACTCGTCGGGTCCGGGCAACCACGTCTTCTACCTGATGTCCGAGGGTTCCGGCGCGAAGACCATCAACGGGGTCAGCTACAACTCGCCGTCCTGCAACGGCGCCACCGTGACCGGCATCGGCCGCGACGCAGCCACCAAGATCTGGTACCGCGCGCTGTCGGTGTACATGACCTCGAACACCAACTACGCCGGCGCACGCACCGCGGCGGTCAAGGCCGCGACCGATCTCTACGGCGCGACCAGCTCGCAGTGCGCGGGTGTCGCGGCGGCGTTCTCGGCCATCAGCGTCTCCGGCACGACGTGCGGGACCGGCGGCGGCGGTGGCAGCAACCTGCTGCAGAACCCGGGCTTCGAGTCCGGTGGCGCGTCGTGGTCACAGACCACGGGCGTCATCACGAACGACTCGACCCGGGCCCACGCGGGCGCCTGGCTGGGCTGGTTGGACGGGTACGGCAGCACCCACACCGACACCCTGTCGCAGACGGTGACCATCCCGGCGGCCTCGAGCGCGACCCTGTCGCTGTGGCTGCGTATCGCGACCAGCGAGTCAGGTTCCACGGCGTACGACACGTTCAAGGTCCAGGTCGTCAGTGGCGGCACGACGACGACGCTGGCGACGTACTCCAACGCGAACGCGGGGGCCTACACCCAGCGCTCGTTCAACGTCTCGGCGTACGTCGGGACGACCGTGACGATCAAGCTCGTGGGCGCCGAGGACTCCTCGCTGGCAACCAGCTTCTACGTGGACGACACCTCGCTCACCACCGCGTGACCCCCGCGGTCAGGTAACCGCAGCAGCACCGCACGACCCGAGGACCCGTGGCCCGACCGGCCACGGGTCCTCGGTGCGTTTCCCGGGGGGTCTTGACGAAGCATTCCTTCCTGAATACTCTGATCCGAGTAATCTGAGTGGAGCATGAGATCGAGAGGACGGCTCATGGCCCGGCGACGCGTCAACAACCCCCTCGCGCTGGCCGTCCTGAGCTGCCTGCTCGAGCGGCCGATGCACCCCTACGAGATCTCGACCACGCTGCGCGAGCGCGGCAAGGAGTCGAGCATCAAGCTGAACTACGGCTCGCTGTACTCCGTCGTGGAGTCGCTGCAGAAGCACCACCTCGTGGCGGCCCAGGAAACCGTGCGGGAGGGCCGCCGTCCCGAGCGCACCGTCTACGCCATCACGCCGGCCGGCCGCGACGAGTTCGAGGACTGGCTGGCGGAGCTGCTCTCGACGCCGGTCAAGGAGTTCACCTCGCTGGAGGCGGGACTCTCCCTCATGCCGGGGCTGCCTCCCGGTGAGGTCGTCCGGCTGCTCGGCAACCGCCTCGACCGGCTCCGGATGGAGCTCGGCGGGCTCGAGGGTGTCGTCGCCATGGCGCGCGAGCGCGGCCTGGTGGACCTGTTCCTCGTCGAGGATCTGTACCGGCAAGCGATGCTGCGCGCGGAGCTCGAGTTCGTCGAGCACCTGGGCGCCGCGATCGCCGACGAGTCGTTCCCCGGGACCTCAGGCTGGCGCCGGCTGCATGAGCTGCGCGCTGAAGGCCACTCGATGGAAGAGATATTTGCCGACCCCGTCCGCTTCTTCGGGGAGGAGGGCCGCGCGCTGGAGCGATGAGTCGGACCCCCAGCCGGGTGCGCCAACACCCGGCCGGAGGCCCTTTGTCCTCGAGTCGTCCGCGAACGGACTGCCCACGTCGTGAGCCTCAAGGCGCACCGCCCACGATAGGCGCAGCTCGATCGCCTGGTGACTCGGTCCTTCACGACCACGGAGTCCCACATGAGCACAGTGCTGTCCTCCACCGACCTCGCGATCGACGCGGTCGACCTCGTCAAGTCCTATCCCGGCGGCCGCGGCCACGAACCGGTCCGCGCCCTCGCGGGCCTCTCAATCGGCGTCGCCGCCGGCACCGTCGTCGGGCTGCTCGGCCCGAACGGGGCCGGCAAGTCCACCGCGGTGAAGATCCTCACCACCCTCGCCCGGCCGGACTCCGGCCGCGCGAACGTTGCCGGTCTCGACGTCGGCACCGACCCGCAGGCCGTGCGGCGGGTCATCGGTCTGGTCGCGCAGAAGGCGAGCAGCGACCCCGTCGCGACCGGTCGCGAGAACCTCGTGATGGCCGCGCGCATCCAGGGCCTGTCCCGCCAGGATGCGGGTCGCCGGGCGGAGGAGCTGCTCGAGCGGTTCGGACTCGGCGATGCGGCGGACCGTCTCGTGCGCACCTACAGCGGCGGGATGGCCCGCAAGCTGGACGTCGCCATCGGACTGGTCCACCGCCCGGCAGTCCTGTTCCTCGACGAGCCGACCACTGGTCTCGACCCGGAGGCTCGGGCCGACATGTGGGCGGAGATCTCGACGCTCTCGACCGACGAGCGCACCACCGTGCTCCTCACGACGCACTACCTCGATGAGGCCGACCGCCTCGCCGATCGGGTGGTGATCGTCGACCACGGCCGCGTCGTGGTGGAAGGCGTTCCCGACGAGCTCAAGCGCGAGCTCGACGACGGCCTTGTCGCCGTGGCTGCCGCTCGGGCTTCGGTCGGCCCCACGCTCGACGACGTCTACCTGCGCCATGTCGGGCGCACTCTCGAAGGAGGCCGGCTGTGACCACGCTCGCGATCCACTCCCAGCTGCTGACGACCCGTGCGGTGCGCACGCTCGCGCGCCAGCCGTGGTTCGTCGCCGTCACGCTCGTCCAGCCGGTCATCTGGCTGCTCATCTTCGGTCAGCTGTTCACCCACGTCGTCGACATCCCCGGGTTCGACACCTCCGGGAGCTACCTGGAGTTCCTCACCCCGGGCGTCGTGATGATGACCGCGTTGATGTCGAGTGCGTGGGCCGGCACCGTCTACATCGAGGACATGAACCGCGGTGTGATGGACCGGCTGCTCGCCTCGCCGGTCAGCCGCGGCGCGATGACCATCGGGACGTTGGCCTACCAGACGATCACCACGATCATCCAGACGCTGATCGTGCTGCTCATCGCGGTGCTCGCCGGCGCACATTTCGACGGCGCAGCCGTCGGCGTACCGCTCACCCTGGTTGCCGCGTCGCTGCTCACGATCGTGTTCGCCGCGCTGTCCAATGCGGTCGCGCTCCTCGTGCGACAGCAGGAGGCGCTGATCGGCATCAGCCAGTTCATCAGTCTGCCGCTGTCGTTCCTGTGCTCGGCGATCATGGACATCTCGCTCGCACCCGCCTGGGTGCAGGAGGTGGCGAAGTACAACCCGGTCGACTGGGCCGTGGTGGTGAGCCGCGAGTCGCTTGCGTCGGCGCCGGACTGGGGCGCCGTGTGGCCCCGGCTGGGTGCCCTGGCGGTGCTCGCCGTCGTCATGGGAGCCCTGGCGTCGCGGGCGTTCGGCACGTACCAGCGGTCGCTGTGAGAACTACCGACGGGTAACCTCGCGGGCATGGGGCTGCTCCTCGACCGCGCCGGCGGCCGCGCCTTCCTCGACCGGCTGGTCGCCGGCGTGGCCGCGGCGCCCGGCGCGGCGCGCGACACGACGTACGCACCGTTCACCGGCGAGCCGCTCGCCGAGCTGCCGGTCTCCACACCCGAGGACGTGACCAGGGCGTACGCCGTGGCGCGTGCCGCGCAGAGCCGGTGGGCGAGCACACCGTTGCGCGAGCGGACCGCGGTGTTCCTGCGGCTGCACGACCTCCTCCTCGACCGGCAGGACGAGGTGCTCGATCTCGTCCAGCTCGAGTCCGGCAAGGCCCGCCGGCACGCGTTCGAGGAGCTGATCGACGTGGCGCTGACGGCCCGCCACTACGCGCGGGCCGCGCGCGGCTACCTGGCGACCCGCCGGCACGGCGGCATCGTCCCGGTGCTCTCGACGGCCTACGAGCTGCGCCACCCCAAGGGCGTCGTCGGCGTGGTGTCGCCGTGGAACTACCCGCTGACCCTCGCGGTCACCGACGCTATCCCGGCCTTCGTCGCCGGGAACGCGGTGGTGCACAAGCCCGACACCCAGACAGCGGTGACTGCGCTGTGGATCCGGGAGCTCGCGATCGAGGCGGGTCTGCCACCCGACCTGTGGCAGATCGTGGTCGGCGACGGGCCGGTGGTCGGGCGCGCGGTCGTCGACGGCGGCGACTTCGTCTGCTTCACCGGGTCGACTCCGGTCGGCCGTGAGGTGGCCGAGCGGTGCGCGCGCCGCCTGGTGGGCTGCTCCCTGGAGCTCGGCGGCAAGAACCCGATGGTGGTTCTCGGCGACGCCGACCTCGAACGGGCCACCGAGGCCGCGGTGCGCGACTGCTTCAGCAACGCGGGCCAGCTGTGCATCTCGATGGAGCGCATCTACGTCGTGGAGTCGGCGTACGACGGTTTCCTCGACCGCTTCATCGACCGGGTCCGTGCCATGCGGCTCGGCGGCGACCTCGACTTCGGACCGGACATGGGTTCGCTGATCTCGGCAGGTCAGCTGGACCGGGTGAGCGCCCACGTGCGGGACGCGGTCGCCAGGGGTGCCACCGTGCTCGCCGGCGGACGCGCCCGACCCGACATCGGGCCCTACTTCTACGAGCCGACGGTGCTCGCCGGGGTGACCGACGACATGGACCTGTGCCGGGCCGAGACGTTCGGTCCGGTCGTGTCGGTCCGGGCGGTGCGCAACGCGGCCGAGGCGGTCCGCCTGGCCAACGACTCGGCGTACGGCTTGAACGCCTCGGTCTGGACCCGTGACGTGCGTCGCGGCCGTGCCGTCGCGGCGCGGATCGAGACCGGCACGGTCAGCATCAACGAGACGTATGCCGCGGTGTGGGGCGCGACGCGCTCCCCGATGGGCGGGGTGAAGGACTCGGGGCTCGGTCGCCGGCACGGCCGGGACGGCATCCTGAAGTACACCGAGCCGCAGACGGTCGCGGTGCAGCGGCTGGCCGGCTTCGCCCCGCCGCCGGGAGTCTCCTGGGACGCGTGGGCGCGCGGCTTCACCGTGTCGCTCAAGGTGCTCAAGGCCCTCGGCCGCCGGTGACTCTGCCCCACTTGTCAGCCGCCGAACGACCCAGGGGTCGTCCTGCGGCTGACAGGTCGGAGGAGTGGGACGTCGTCGTCGTGGGCTCGGGGTTCGGCGGGTCGGTCGCGGCGCTGCGGCTGGTGGAGAAGGGCTACCGGGTGCTCGTCCTCGAGGCGGGGCGCCGGTTCGCGGACGACGAGTTCGCCACGACGTCGTGGGACCTGCGGCGCTGGCTGTGGGCCCCCCGGCTGGGCTGCTTCGGGATCCAGCGGATCCACCGGCTGCCCGACGTCACGGTGCTCGCCGGTGCCGGTGTCGGCGGCGGATCGCTCGTCTACGCCAACACGCTCTACCGCCCGGACGAGGCGTTCTACGACGACCCGCAGTGGCGCGACGTCACCGACTGGCGAGCCGAGCTCGCGCCGGCGTACGACGTGGCGAGCCGGATGCTCGGCGTCACGCAGAACCCCACGACCACCCCGTCCGACGTCGCGATGAAGGCAGTCGCCGACGCGCTCGGGGTCGGCCACACCTTCACCCTCACGCCGGTCGGGGTGTTCTTCGGCGATGCCCCGGGCCGGGAGGTCGAGGACCCGTACTTCGGGGGAGCCGGTCCGCACCGCACCGGCTGCATCCAGTGCGGCGAATGCATGACGGGCTGCCGGCACGGCGCCAAGAACACGCTGGTGAAGAACTACCTCTGGTTCGCGGAGCGGCTCGGGGCAGCGGTCCGCCCGCTGACTACCGTGACCGGGCTACGCGAGGTGCCCGGCGGCTGGCGCGTCGAGACGGCCCGCAGCGGCGCGTGGTTCGGCCGCCGCACTCGCTCGACGGTGACCGCACGTGATGTGGTCTTGGCGGCCGGGACATACGGCACCCAACGGCTTTTGCACCGGATGCGCGACACCGGCCGGCTGCCGCGCCTGTCGCCGCGACTCGGCGAGCTGACCCGGACGAACTCCGAGTCGTTGGTGGGCGCGCTCTCGCGGCGCCGCGACGTCGACTTCACCCGCGGCGTGGCGATCACGTCGTCGTTCCGGCCGACACCCGACACCCACGTCGAGCCGGTCCGCTACGGCCACGGCTCCAACGCGATGGGGCTGCTCAGCGTGACGCTGACCGACGGCGGCGGACCGCGACCGCGGTGGCTGACCTGGCTGGGGGACCAGGTGCGGCATCCCCGCGCGGCCCTGCGCGCATGGTCGGTACGCCGATGGTCCGAGCGCACGATCATCGGGCTCGTCATGCAGTCCGTCGACAACTCGCTGACCCTGTCCGGACGGCGACGTCTGGGCCGCTGGTCGCTCACCAGCCGGCCCGGCCATGGTGCGCCGAGCCCCACCTGGATCCCGGCGGCCAACGACGTGGTCCGTCGCCTGGCCAAGGTCATCGACGGCGACCCCGGCGGCAACGCCGCCGACCTGCTCGGGTCCACCATGACCGCGCACTTCCTCGGCGGTTGCCCCATCGGGTCCGACGCCACCCGCGGCGTGGTCGACGGCTGGCACCGCGTGTTCGGCCACCCAGGGCTGCACGTGGTCGACGGTGCGGCGGTCTCGGCCAACCTGGGGGCGAACCCGTCACTGACGATCGCCGCGCAGGCCGAGCGGGCGATGTCGTACTGGCCGGCGCGCGGCGGGCCCGACCCGCGGCCGCCGCTCGGCTCGGCGTACCGGAAGGTGGACACGGTGCCGGCGACGCACCCCGCCGTCCCAGGAATGACCCTGGCGTGAGCCGTCGGGTCGGTCAGGCCGGGCGGCGGCCGATCGCGACGAACGTCGGCGCGAAGATCCGTGGCCGGGGCATGGCGTCGTCCATCCCGTCCAGCACACCGCCCCAGCGGGCCACGTCGTCCGCCGTGGCGACTCCCTGGGCAACCATCGCGTCACGCGCGGCCCACGACGGCGGCCGCACCCCCGGCGGTGCCTCCATGATCGTGTACCAGCCGCGGTAGGTCTCCACCTCCAGGCCGGCCGCGAGGATCATCTCGGCAAGGGCGACGCCGACCTGCGGGTCGTTGCCGAGGCGACGGTGGAACTCGATGTACGTCGACGCCATCTCCTCGATCGTCGGGTTGGTCGGCCGGATCCGCAGTCCCGTCAGGTCGACGTCGACCAGGTAGACCGCACCGCCAGGGCGGATCAGCGTCGCCAGGTGGTCGACGATGTGCTGCTCGGCGCCGCCGTTGTGGGCCAGCACGTGCCGCATCACGGCCACGTCGAAGGTGCCCGGATCCAGCCCGGTGGCATCGGCGGCCCCGACCCGGACGTCGGCGTTCCCGACCCCCTGCGCGGCGACGGCCGCCTGCGCGTGCGAGATGGCCTCGGGGTCGCCGTCGACGCCGCTGACGTGTCCCTCCGGGCCGACCTCGCGGGCCATCACGGCCAGCGCAGCCCCGGGCCCGCAGCCCACGTCGGCGACGCGGGCTTTCGGCCGGATGCCGGCCCCGGCCCACAGGTCCGCCTCGGTGAGCCGGGCGGCCTCGGCCATCATCCGGTAGCGGCCGAGCTCGACCTCCGACAGGCGAAGCGTGTACGTCGACATGCTCCCGAACATGGGCCGGGTGCCCGATCTCGTCAAGGTCCCGGAGGCTCGCTCGCTACCCGAGCTGATCGCGGCGGCGGGTCAGGTAGGCGGTCTCGGCGGTGTTGCCCGCCAGCTCGATGGCTCTGTCGTAGGCCGCGCGCGACTGCTGACTGCAGCCGATCCGGCGCAGCAGGTCGGCGCGCGTCGCATGGTAGGCGTGATAGCCGGCCAACGAGTCCTCAAGACGGTCGACGGCCGCGAGTGCCACGTCCGGACCGTCGAGCTCGGCGACCGCGACGGCCCGGTTGAGGGCAATGATCGGCGAGGGGTCGAGACGGACGAGCTGGTCGTAGAGAGCGACGATCTGCGACCAGTCGGTGTCGCGCGCGTCGCGGGCTGAGGTGTGCACGGCGTTGATCGCCGCGAGGATCTGGTAGCGCCCCGGTGCCACCCCGGCGGCGCTTGCAGCTAGGCGCTCGCGCACCAGTCGATGGCCCTCGGCGACAACCGCCGCGTCCCAGGCTCCACGGTCCTGCTCGTCGAGGGTGACGAGTTCGCCGCTCGCCGAGACTCGGGCGGTGCGGCGGGCCTCGGTGAGGAGCATCAGCGCCAGCAGCCCGGCTACTTCGCCGTTCTCCGGGAGGAGCACGCGGATCATCCGAGTGAGCCGGATCGCCTCGGCCGTCAGGTCGTGACGTACGGGGTCGGTGTCGGGACCGGTCGCCAGGTAGCCCTCGTTGAAGACGAGGAAGAGGACGGCGAGTACGCCGGAGACGCGTGCCGGGAGATCCTCTGCGGACGGCACCCGATAAGGGATGCGGGTCGCCTTGATCTTGGCCTTCGCGCGGGTGATCCGCTGACCCATGGTGGCTTCCTGGACCAGGAAGGCACGGGCGATCTCGGGCACGGTCAGACCGCCGACCATACGCAGCGTGAGCGCCACGCGGGTGTCCATCGCGAGCGCGGGGTGGCAGCAGGTGAAGACCAGACGGAGCCGCTCGTCGTCGATGGCACCGACAGGCTCGGGAGGGTCCTCGTCGTACAGCATCCGAGCCTCCTTCTGCTTGTCGTCGCGCTTGTTCTCGCGCCGGATCCGGTCGATGGCCTTGCGGTTGGCGGTGGTGGTCAGCCAGGCGCCGGGGTTGGGGGGTATGCCGTCGGCCGGCCACCGCTCGACGGCGGTCGCGAACGCCTCTGCTGCCGCCTCTTCGGCGATGTCGAGATCACCGAAACGCCTGGTGAGGGCGGCGACCACCCGCGCCCACTCCTCGCGGTGAGCCCGGGTGACCGCCTGCGCCACGTCGACCGTGTTCACAGGAACGGCCGCACCTCGATCTTCCGGTTGCAGGCCTTTGATCCCTCGGCGGCGAGATTGAGTGCCACATCCAGGTCGGGGGCCTCGATGATCCAGAAGCCGGCGAGGTACTCCTTCGACTCCACGAAGGGCCCGTCGGTGAACACCGCTTCGTCACCCCTGCTGTCGATGACGGTGGCGGCGTCGGGTGACCCGAGGCCGCCGGCGAAGACCCAGTAAGCCTCGTCGCGGAGCCGGTCATTGAAGAGGTCGATGGCAGCGTCCTCGGTGGGGGTAGCCGGGCCGGTGCCGTCGTCGATCACGGAAACCAGGTACTGCATCTCGGATCATCTCCTGTGATCTGGGGCGCCCCTCGTGGGCGGCCGCTCACCCCTGCTACGAACGCCTGTGCCCGGATCCGACACCGCCTCCCGATATTCCTTGGCGCTACTTTAAGGAGATGGCTACTGCCGGGTCATCGGTTCGGGACGTCATCACGCGCCTTCGCCGGATCGACGACGAGCTGCCATCCGGGGACGGAGCGGCGGTGTTCAACCGCATGTACCTCACCGTGACCGAGTCGGTGGCCGCCGGACTCCAAGGTGCCATCGTCTTCCAGAACCCGATGTTCATGGAACAGCTCGACGTGACGTTCGCGTCCT
>DASYEF010000121.1:0-7549 GCA_036499185.1 Actinomycetes bacterium
GGGCGCTTCCGATCGATCCGTACGTCCTCGGGGTCTGGCTGGGCGACGGGACGTCGACGACAGGGGAGGTCACGTGTAGTCCCGCGGACCACGAGGTGCTGCGCCAGATCGAGGCTGCCGGCTACCAGGTGTGGCCCGCGACGAGCCCCATGTCCTGGCGGATCAGTGGGCTGTCGCGACAGGCGGTCGGCCGCACCCGGGATGCTGCCGGGCACTACGTTGTCGACAGGTCTCTGACGAGCACCATGCGCGCCGTGGGCCTCCTCGGCAACAAGCACGTTCCCGAGGACTACCTCGTCGCCAGTGCGGACCAGCGGCTCGCCCTCCTGCAGGGACTGATGGACTCCGACGGCGACGTCGACGTCTACGGGCGTTGTGAGTTCGTCAACGTGCGCGAGGAGATCAGCAACGCGGTCGCAGAGCTGGCCGCGAGCCTCGGGTTGCGACCGGTGACCCGCAAGAAGCGCGCCATGCTGTACGGCGTCGACTGCGGACCCGCGTTCCAGGTGAAGTTCACCCCGCGCATCCCCGTCTTTCGGCTGGCTCGAAAGCTCGCCCGGCTCAAGACCGCCGTACGTGCACACGCGCACCGCGGCATCGTCGCGGTCCGCCCGATCGCCTCGGTGCCGGTCCGCTGCATCCAGGTCGACGCCGAGGACGGCATGTTCCTGGTCGGCGAGCGCTACATCCCGACCCACAACAGCTCGCTGGGGCGGCTCGGCCTGCTCACGCACTCGACGGCGGGGTTCATCGACGCGGGGTTCTCGGGGCACGTCACCCTCGAGCTGTCCAACGTGGCGACACTGCCCATCAAGCTGTGGCCCGGCATGAAGATCGGGCAGCTCTGTTTCTTCCGGCTCACCAGCCCGGCCGAGGCGCCCTACGGTTCTGGGGCGCAGGGCTCTCGCTACCAGGGTCAACGCGGGCCGACGCCGTCCCGGTCGTTCCAGAACTTCCACCGCACCCAGATCTAGGTACGCCGCGCCGCCGGGCGCCGCTACGAACACACCGAGTGGCCCCGCCCGGCCCTCGGAAAGCAACGGCGAAGCGGGGCCGCTTGGCTCGACGGCGGGCCGACCAGGCCCAGGTCTACGCCGCGGCGGGCTAGTCGTCGCCGACCGGCACCACGGTGATGTTGCGCCGTACCGACCGCAGCAGCAGCTGGCTGACGTCGAGCACCTCGACGTCCTCGCGGGCCGCACCTTCCTGCTTCTTGGTGGTGACTGCGTCGCCGAGCATGACGAGGCAGAACGGGCACGCGGTGGAGACGATGTCCGGGTCGAGGGCGAGCGCCTCGTCGACCCGCTCGACGTTGATCCGCTTGCCGATCTTCTCTTCCATCCACATCCGGGCACCGCCGGCGCCGCAGCAGAAGCCGCGCTCCTTGCATCGGTGCATCTCTTGCGTGCGCAGCGCGGGGACGTTGGCGAGGATCTCCCGCGGCGGCGTGTAGACCTTGTTGTGCCGGCCCAGGTAGCAGGGGTCGTGGTAGGTCACCAGTTGGTCGATCGGTGTAACCGGGGTGAGCCGTCCCTCCCGCACCAGCCGGTCGAGCAGCTGGGTGTGATGCACGACCTCATAGGTGCCGCCGAGCTGGGGGTACTCCCGCGACAGCGAGTTGAAGCAGTGCGGGCAGGTGGCCACGATGACGGTCTTGTCGGCGCCGGCCTCGTTGAGCACCTCGACGTTCTGCTGCGCCATCATCTGGAACACGAACTCGTTGCCGAGCCGGCGCGCCGGGTCACCGGAGCAGGTCTCGCCGTCGCCGAGGATGGCGAACTTCACCCCGGCGATGTGCAGCAGCTCGGCAAAGGCCCGCGTGGTCTTCTTGGCCCGGTCCTCGAGCGCGCCCGCGCAGCCGACCCAGTAGAGATAGTCGACCTCGGCGAGGTCCTCGACGTCCTGGCCGAAGACCGGCACCTCGAAGTCGAGGTCCTTGGTCCAGTCGAGGCGAGCCCGCGCGGACATGCCCCACGGGTTGCCCTTGTTCTCGAGGTTTTTCAGCATCGTCCCGGCCTCGCTCGGGAACGACGACTCGACGAGCACCTGGAAGCGGCGCAGGTCGAGGATGTGGTCGACGTGCTCGATGTCCACCGGGCACTGCTCGACACACGCGCCGCACGTGGTGCACGACCACAGCACGTCCGGGTCGATCACGCCGCCCTGCTCCGCGGTCCCGACCAGCGGCCGGTCGACCTGCGGCTGCCCGGCCTCGGGGACGCGTCCGAACCCCGACTCCGGTACGCCGTGCTGCGAGGCCCCGGGCGTGGCCGACCCGGCACCGGCGCCGGCCGCGTCGCCCGCCGCCGTACCGCTGCCGAGGAGCGCGGGACCCTTCGCGAACAGGTGGTCCCGGAGGTCCATGATCACGAGCTTCGGCGACAGCGGCTTGCCGGTGTTCCAGGCCGGGCACTGGTCCTGGCAGCGCCCGCACTCGGTGCAGGTTGCGAAGTCGAGCATGCCCTTCCAGGTGAAGTCCTCGACCTTGCCGCGACCGAACGTCGTGTCCTCGTCGAGCTCGTCGAGGTTCTCGAAGTCGACCGGCTTGCCGTCGACCATGATCGGCAGCAGCGGGCCGAGGGCGTTGGGTTCGCGCTTGGTCAGGACGTTGAGCGGCGCGATGAAGATGTGCAGGTGCTTGGAGTAGACGACGAGCACCAGGAAGCCGAGCACCACCGCGATCTGCAGCAGGATGCCGATCGTCTCCAGCGCGTCGTTGGCGCTCGTGCCCAGCGGCTCCAGGACGTTGGCGACAGCGCGCGACGCGAACGGCCACCACCCGTCGTCCTGGTAGGGGAAGTGACCGGTGTTGATCTGCGCGCCGCGGTAGAGCAGCAGCGTCCAGATCACGTTGAAGATCATGAACAGGACGAGCCAGGCGGCTCCGGTGTGCGAGCCGTAGAAGCGCGACGCCCGCTGGCGGCGGGCCGGTGCCTGGCGCAGCCGGATGACGCTGAAGACGGCGAGCGAAACGAGCACCGCGACGGCGAAGAAGTCCTCGAGGAAGCCCAGCAGTGCCCAGTGCCCGATCACCGGGATCGCGAAGTCGCGGTTGAAGAGCGCGCCGTAGGCCTCGAGGATCGTCGCGACCAGCACGATGAACGCCCAGAAGGTGAAGAAGTGCGCGAGGCCCGGGACGTTCCACTGCAGCAGCTTGCGCTGGCCGAAGACCTCGCCGAGCTGGTCCTTGGCGCGGGTGCCGATGCCGTCCAGCCGTCCGGGCGCGGCCTGCCCGGAGCGGATCAGCCGGCTGAGGTACTGGACCCGGCGGCCGGCGACCGCCAGCGCCACCAGCGTGATGGCCAGTCCGACCAGCAGGCGCAGCAGCACCGGACCTCCTCGAGATCGACACCGGCTCGGACGCAGGCGTCAGCGTAGGGGCGCAGCGATGCTACCGATCGGTAACATCTGGCTCCGCCGTCGGGTCGGACCGCACGCTCAGACGAACAGGCCGCTGACCCAGCGCGCGACGTCGATGATCAGCGGGGCGACCGGCACGATCAGCCCGAGCACGACGAGCACGGCCAGCAGCCGCAGCGGGGCCGCCGGCTTGCCGCGGGCGTCGCGCAGGGCCGGGAGCATCTGGTGAGAGTACGACGTCGGGTCGCCTGACGCGCCGGCGTTCCCCACCAGATGACACCGTTACGTGACCTCTTCCATCCCGGGCGGCAGGTGCCCGGTGGACCGGCGGTAGTAGCCCGCTGCCTTGCGGGTCGCCAGCATCCGGGCCAGACCTATCGCGGCGCCGCTGATGACGGCGTAGGCGAGCGCCTCGCCCCAGCTCGTGCCTGGCGTTGCGGGGTTCGCCGGCGGGTTGTTCCCGGTGGTCTTCTGCCAGCCGGTCGTGAGCGCCTTGCGCGCGGCGAGGCCGGCCAGTACTGCCGAGACGCCGCCCAGCACGCGCCAGCCGATCGAGGGGTTCGCTGCCATGGGGAACCTGTGCCCGGCTCGCTGGCGACCATGCCTGCCGACATCGCCGGCGTCGGGCCGGCTCGTCGGTCGCGGCCAGGCGTGTGACATACCGGCAGGAGCCGGGACACCGAGGCGCCGCGAGCCCTACCCTGCCGGGGACGCTCCGTGCCGGTCCGTCGCCGTTCGTACCGTTCCGGGAAGTTCCGGAAGGGTCCATCCTCAGCTGGGGGCGTGGTGCCGCACCGCCGCAGTGCCGCGGTCCTCGCCGTCCTGCTCCCTGCGGTCCTCGTGGCCGGCTCCGTCGCCGGTCCGGCCTCCGCGAGGGCGACCGCCGAGCGGTCCAGCCACCAACGGTCGGGTACGCCGGGGCGGTCGGTCCATCTCGTCCGCGGCTCCGACGGCCAGGTGCTGCTGCTCTCGGCGGCGGGCTTGCCGTCCGGAGCCGGCGCGGGCGCCGGTCCGGTGCGCGCGGCCGAGGCCCACCTCGCTCGCTTCGCGGCCGACTTCGGCGTCCGCGCGACCGACCTGCGCCTCGCCAGCACCGGGCAGGTCGCCGGCCGCACCGTGGTCCGGTTCCAGCAGACCCGCGCCGGGCTGCCGGTGTTCGGCGGCCAGCTGGTGACCGTCCTGACCGCGTCGGGCGGGCTGCTGTCATTGTCGGGTGAGACCGCCCGCGCACCGCTGAGCGCACCGGCGTACCGCGTGGCGGCGTCGACCGCCGCCCTCCGTGCCTCCCGTGCGGTCGCTGCCTCGACCGGCCTGGACATCCAAGCGCTGGTCGCCGCGCGCCCGACGCGCTGGCTCCTGGACCGATCGCTGCTCGACCCGACCTCACCCACCACGCTGCGGCCGGTGTGGCGAACGACGGTCACCGCGGCTGGCCGGCCCGACGTCCGCGACGACGTGTTCGTCGACGCCGCCACCGGCCGGGTCGCGCTGCGCCTGAGCGACGTCGAAGCGTTGGACCGCGTCGTGTGCGACGACGTACGTACCCGCTCGTTCGCCTGCAAGCCATCGGGCTACGACCGGGTCGAGGCCGGCGCGCCCACGGGCATCCCCGACGTCGACCAGGCCTACGACCTCACCGGGGTCACGTCGGAGTGGTACGCCGGAACGCTGGGCGTCGACCTCACCGCGCTGATCGGCGACGACCTGGGTGACGGGCGCAAGCTGCGCTCGACGACGAACTACTGTCCGCCCGGCGAGTGCCCGCTGGACAACGCGTTCTGGAGCGGCACCCAGATGGTCTACGGCGCGGGCTACACCTCGGCCGACGATGTGGTCGCACACGAGCTGACCCACGGCGTCACGCAGCACACCGCGGGTCTCGTCTACTGGTTCCAGTCCGGTGCCATCAACGAGTCGATGTCCGATGTGTTCGGCGAGCTGATCGACCAGACCGACGGCGTCGGCAACGACGCGCCGGAGGTCCGGTGGAACCTCGGCGAGGACCTCCCCGGCAGCGCCGGGGGCGTCACCCGGGACATGGCCGACCCGCCCCGTTACGGCCAGCCGGACACGACCTCGAGCTCGCTCTACGACACCGCGCCGGACTACGACGACAACGGTGCGGTGCACACCGACAGCGGGGTGCCCAACAAGGCTGCCTACCTGATCGCCGACGGCACCGGTGCCGAGCCGGGCGGTGTCTTCGCCGGCCGCGCGTTCCCGGGGATCGGGCTTTCTCGTACGGCGACGCTGTACTGGGCCACTCTGCAGATGCTCACGCCGGGTGCCGACTTCGCCGACCTTGCGGCTGCCCTCGAGCAGGCGTGCACGACCCTCGCCTTCACGCCCGACGAGTGCGCGACGGTGGCCGCGGCGGTGGACGCCACCGGGCTGGCCGCCGGTGTCGGCCCTGGAGTGCCGCGGCAGGTGGCGATGATCGGCGGCCCGGGTGAGGTGGTCCTGGACTGGGAGTCGCCCGCGAGCACGGGCAACGCCCGGTTGCGCTCCTACGTCATCTCGGTCTCGCCGGACGTCGACGGCAGCGACTTCGTGACGGTGGACCCGGCAGCGACCGGCTGGGTGCTCGACGGCCTCACCCCCGGCGTGGCCTACCGGGTGTCGCTGCAGGCGGTCACCTCGGTCGGCACCTCGCCGGCGGTGACCCGCGCCTTCCGCGGCAGCGCCATCGCGGTCGGTGCGCCGGCCTCGGTGGTCTGGGGGCACCGCGTCCACCTGGCCGGGAGACTGCGGGGCGGAGCCGGGACCGGGCTGAGCGGTCGCCTGGTCCGGCTGGTCCGCAAGGACGCCGGCAAGCACTCGTGGGTGGTCACCGACTCGGTGCGCTCCCGCCCGGACGGGACGTTCGCCTTCTCCTGGCGGGCCCGGCGCAGCGGTTCCTGGTTCGTCCTGTACCGCGGCACCATGGCCGAGATCGGCGCGGCCGGCCGGCGCCGGGCGCTGGCGGTGCGGACCGCCGTCTCGGTCGTGCCGGCCCCTGACCCGGTGCGAGCCGGGCAGGCCCTCCAGCTGACCGGCGGCGTCTCACCGCAGCAGGACGGGACCGTCGCGCTGCAGCGGCGTACCGCGTCCGGGTGGACGTCGGTCGCCCGCGGCCGGGTCACCGACGGCCGGTGGGACCTCACCTGGCGGGTGCCCCACGCCGGTCCGGTGGACCTGCGGGTCCGGGTCCCGGCCCACCGCGCCGCCGGCCTCGCCCCCGGCACCAGCCGCACGCTGCACCTCACCCCCCGCTGACCGCCGCCGCAGGGCCGCAGGGCGGGCGGGAACTTCGAGCGTTCGAGTGAAGTTGAGCACATCGGACTCAACTTTCTTGCCTGATCCGTCGCGATGAGTCAAGATATGAGTCGAGCGGACTCAAGTCCGTACTCGACAGCCCCCCGACCGGGGCGGCTTTCCCCACAGCGAAGGACACACCGAACATGGCACGTGCGGTCGGCATCGACCTCGGGACGACCAACTCCGTCGTCTCAGTCCTGGAGGGCGGCGAGCCCACCGTCATCGCGAACGCCGAGGGATCACGGACCACGCCCTCCGTGGTCGCGTTCGCCAAGAACGGCGAGGTGCTGGTCGGCGAGGTCGCCAAGCGCCAGGCCGTCACCAACGTCGATCGGACCATCCGCTCGGTCAAGCGCCACATGGGCACCGACTGGAAGGTCGACATCGACGGGAAGAACTACACCGCGCAGGAGATCAGCGCGCGGGTGCTGCAGAAGCTCAAGCGCGACGCGGAGGCCTACCTCGGCGAGACCATCACCGACGCGGTGATCACGGTGCCGGCGTACGACGAGGACGCCCAGCGCCAGGCCACCAAGGAGGCCGGCGAGATCGCGGGCCTCAACGTCCTGCGCATCGTCAACGAGCCGACCGCGGCGGCCCTGGCCTACGGCCTCGACAAGGGCGAGAAGGACCAGACCATCCTCGTCTTCGACCTCGGCGGTGGCACCTTCGACGTGTCCCTGCTCGAGATCGGCGAGGGCGTCGTCGAGGTCAAGGCGACCTCCGGCGACAACCACCTCGGCGGCGACGACTGGGACCAGCGCGTCGTCGACCACCTGGTGAAGGCGTTCCAGAACGGCCACGGCGTCGACCTGTCCAAGGACAAGATGGCGCTGCAGCGGCTGCGCGAGGCCGCCGAGAAGGCCAAGATCGAGCTCTCTTCCTCGCAGGA
>DASYEF010000122.1:0-14111 GCA_036499185.1 Actinomycetes bacterium
TCTGCGGTCCGGCTGGCCCGCGGCTTCACGGGGCGCAGCAAGGTGGTCAAGTTCGCGGGCTGCTACCACGGCCACGTCGACGCCTTGCTCGCCGCGGCCGGCTCCGGCGTCGCGACCCTGGGACTGCCGGACACCCCGGGCGTCACCGGTGCCGCCGCCGCCGACACCGTGGTGCTGCCCTACAACGACCTCGACGCGGTCGCCGAGGCGTTCCGCGTCCACGACGGTCAGATCGCCTGCGTCATCACCGAGGCAGCGGCGGGCAACATGGGTGTCGTCCCGCCGCTACCTGGCTTCACCGCCGGGCTGGCCCGGCTGTGCACCGACAACGGTGCGCTGCTGGTCAGCGACGAGGTGATGACGGGGTTCCGCGTGAGCCCGGCCGGCTGGTACGGCCTCGAGGGTGTGCGGCCGGACCTGATGACCTTCGGCAAGGTGATGGGCGGTGGCTTCCCCGCGGCCGCGTTCGGCGGCCGCGCCGACGTGATGGCCCGGCTCGCACCTGCCGGTCCCGTCTACCAGGCCGGCACCCTGTCCGGGAACCCGGTCGCGACCGCGGCCGGTCTCGCCACGCTGCGGGCCGCGACCGACGAGGTCTACACGTACGTCGACAAGGCCGCCGCCGAGCTGTCCGGCCTGGCCGGCGACGCGCTCGCGACAGCCGGCGTACCGCATGTCGTGCAGCACGCCGGCAGCATGTTCTCGGTGTTCTTCACCCCCGATGCGGTGACCGACTACGACGGTGCGCGCCGCCAGGACACATCGGCGTTCCGGGCGTTCTTCCACGCGATGCTCGAGCAGGGTGTGTACCTGCCGCCATCGGCGTTCGAGGCGTGGTTCCTCTCTGCTGCTCACGACGACGGTGCATTGGCCCGGGTCGCCGATGCCCTCCCGCGCGCGGCCGGCGCCGCGGCCGAGGCAGCCGCATGAGTGAGCTGACCACCGTGCACCTGTTGCGCCACGGGGAGGTGCACAACCCCGGCAAGGTGCTCTACGGCCGGCTGCCGGGCTACCACCTCTCCGACCTCGGTCGCGCGATGGCCGACCGGATCGCCGAGCACGTCGCGGGCGACGACATCACCTACATCGTCTCCTCACCGCTGGAGCGCGCCCAGGAGACGGCGGCGCCGTCCGCGGCGGCGCTCGGTCTCGACGTCGTCCTCGACGACCGGCTGATCGAGGCCGGCAATGTCTTCGAGGGCAAGACGTTCGGCGTCGGCGACGGGTCACTGCGCCGGCCCGCGCACTGGAAGTACCTGCGCAACCCGATCCGCCCGTCGTGGGGCGAGCCCTACATCGAGATCGCCCGGCGGATGCTCGCCGCCGCCGAGTCGGCCCGCGACGCGGCGCGCGGCCACCACGCGCTCGCCGTCTCCCACCAGCTGCCGATCTGGACCGCCCGGTCCTTCGCCACCGGCCGCCGGCTCTGGCACGACCCCCGCAAGCGGCAGTGCTCGCTCGCGTCGTTGACGTCGCTCACCTACGACGGTGACGCGCTCGTGTCGGTCTCCTACGAGGAGCCGGCCCGCGACCTCCTGCCGGCCCCCGCGACAGGCGGCAAGAAGTTCGTCGCCGGGGCCTGATGGCATTCCGTCCCGCGTTGCTCGCCACCGCGGCCCTGGCCGCGGCGGCGCTGCTGGCCGGCTGCTCGGCCACCGGTGACGCGGTCGCCGGTCAGAACTACCGGTCCGGCGACGGCACCGTGCGGTGGCTGGCCCCGTCCTCACGGCATGCGCCGGTGGAGCTGCGTGGGACCACCCTGACCGGTGCGCCGTTCGACGTGAAGTCCCTGCGCGGCCACGTGACCGTGGTCAACGTGTGGGCGTCCTGGTGCCCGCCGTGCATCGCCGAGGCGCCCGCACTCCAGCAGGTTCACGAGCAGACTCAGACCGAGGGTGTGGCGTTCGTCGGCATCGACAACGAGAGCGACGTGTCGGCAGCCACGGCGCACGAGCGCCGGTTCGGCGTCACCTACCCGAGCATCGGCTCCGACGGGGGCCGGGTGCTGCTGTCGCTTCGCGGCACGCTGCCACCCATCGCGACCCCGTCGACACTGGTGCTCGACCGCCAGGGTCGGGTCGCGGCGCGGGTGCTCGGCCGGGTCAGTGCCGACACCCTGTCGGGTCTGATCGACGACGTTCGCACCGGTCGCGGGACGTCGTCGTGAGCGCGTCGACGACGATCACCGACGGCTCGCTGCTGCTCGCGCTGCCCCTCGCGGCGGCGGCCGGCCTGGTGTCCTTTCTGTCGCCGTGCGTGCTGCCGCTGGTGCCGGGCTACCTCGCGTACACGACCGGCCTGTCTGCCGCCGAGGTCTTCGACGACGCCGGGCGACGGCGCGGGCGGCTGGTTCTCGGTGCGCTGCTGTTCGTCGCGGGGTTCACCGTCGTCTTCGTCAGCGCCGGTGTCCTGCTCGGCAGCTTCGGCGGGTTCCTGCTGGACCACCAGGACGCCTTGCAGCGCTGGCTCGGGGTCTTCACGATCGTGATGGGCCTGGCGTTCATCGGCGTGCTGCCCTGGCTGCAGCGCGACGTGCGGATCGTGAAGCGGCCGGCGGTCGGCCTGGCCGGCGCGCCCTTGCTGGGTGCTGCGTTCGGTCTGGGCTGGTCGCCGTGCCTCGGGCCGACGCTCGGCGCGGTGATGGCCCTCGGGCTGGACCAGGGAACGGCGCTGCGTGGCGGCGTGCTCGCGGTCGCCTACTGCCTCGGCCTCGGGCTCCCGTTCGTCGTGGCCGCGCTCGCCTTCGGCCGGGCCATGACGGCGTTCGGGTGGGTGAAGCGCCACTACCTGGCGGTGATGCGCACCGGCGGTGCCATGCTCGTCGTCATCGGGCTGCTGCTCGTCACCGGCGCATGGGACCAGCTCGTCGAGCAGCTGCAGGTGTGGGTCAACGGCTTCACGGTGGCCATCTGATGGTGCACACGCTGAGCACCGCGCCGTCCCGCGACCGCCCGCCGGAGCCGCGGCCACCGGCGATGCGGCCGCTCGAGCTGGCGCGCTGGGGCTGGCGCCAGCTGACCTCGATGCGGACCGCCCTGGTGCTGCTGTTCCTGCTCGCGCTGGCCGCTGTCCCCGGTTCGCTCGTGCCGCAGCGCAGCATCAGCGCCGCGCGGGCCGCCCAGTTCGCCCAGCAGCACCCGCACCTGGACCCCTGGTACCAGCGGTTCTCGCTGTACGCCGTGTACTCCTCGCCCTGGTTCGCCGCGATCTACCTGCTGCTCTTCATCTCGCTGGTCGGATGTGTGCTCCCGCGCAGTCGGCTGCACCTGGCGGCCTCGCTCGCCCGGCCGCCGCGCGCACCGCGACACCTCGACCGGTTGCCGGCGCACGTCGCCGTACCCGTGTCCGGGACCGTGGCGGAGGTGCTCGACCGGGCCCGGGCGGCGCTGCGCGGCCGGCGGTTCCGCGTCGACGTGGCCGATGACTACGTCGCCGCCGAGAAGGGCTACCTGCGCGAGACAGGCAACCTGCTCTTCCACCTGGCGCTGCTCCTCCTGCTGCTCTCCGTCGCGCTGGGCCACCTGTTCGGCTACAAGGCCAACGTGCTCCTCGTCGAGGGCACCTCGTTCTCCAACACGGTGTCGACCTACGACACGTGGACGCCGGGCGCGCTCGCCGACGAGACGAAGCTCGCGCCCTTCACGGTGACCCTCGAGCACCTGGCGGTCCGGTTCCAGCGCGGCGGCCAGCAGAGCGGGGCACCGCGCGACTTCCAAGGTGCGCTGCGCTACACGACCGACCCGAGTGCCCGCCCGCGCAGCTACGACCTGCGGGTCAACCACCCACTGGTCGTGGACGGCGTCAAGGTGTTCCTCCTCGGCAACGGCTACGCACCGGTCATCACGGTGCGCGACAGCCACGGGCAGGTGGTGCTCAAGGGCCCGGTGCCGTTCCTGACCCAGGACGGCAACTTCACGTCCAACGGTGTGGTCAAGGTGCCCGGCGCCAGCCCGCAGCTCGGGTTCCAGGGGTTCTTCCTGCCCACCGCCGCGTTCGACCCGACGCGGGGTCCGGTGTCGGTCTACCCGGGACTCGAGCTTCCCCGGCTGGTCCTCACCGGGTGGCGCGGTGACCTCGGCATCGACGGCGGGGCCGCGCAGTCGGTGTACACGCTGGACACGTCGGGCATGTCGCAGGTCCTCACCTCGACGGGCAAGCCGTTCGCCCGGTCCCTGGCGCAAGGCCAGACGATGACCCTCCCGACGGGGGAGACGGTCACGTTCAACGGCGTACGCCGGTGGGCGTCGCTGGCGGTGGCGCGCGACCCCGGCACGACCCCCGCCCTGCTGTCGGCCGTGCTCGCCCTGGCCGGCCTCATGCTCTCGCTGTTCGTGCGCCGGCGCCGGGTCTGGGTGCGAGTGAGCGACGAGGGCGGGCGTACGCTCCTCGAGGTGGCGGGCCTGGCCCGGGCCGAAGGCGACGAGGGACTCCCCGACGAGGTGCGCGAGCTCGCCGGCTCGATCGCCGGGACCGACCCACCCGAGCTGGACGACCGGGACGACGACGCGAGCGACAGGACGGGTGCACCGCGTGAGCGCTGAGACGCTGGCCCACATCAGCAACAACCTCGTCTACTCGGCGATGCTGGTCTATGCCGGCGCCATGTACTGCTACGCCGCCGAGCTCGCGTTCGGCTCGCCCAGCCGGCGTCGGCGCGTCCCGGAGCAGGTCGAGGCCCGCGCGCTCGTGACTGCCGGCGCGAGCGTCGGCACGGGGGACGTCGGACGGGCCGCGGTCGTCCCACCGGCGGAGGACGACCGGGTGTGGGCCGAGTCGCGCCGGGCGCGCGCCGGCCGCCTCGGACGGACAGCCGTCGCGCTGACCGTGCTCGCCTTCGCCCTGCACCTGGGCGCCGTCGTGACCCGCGGGATCTCCGCCGGGCGGCCGCCGTGGGGCAACATGTACGAGTTCTCGGTTGCCGGATCGCTCGCGGTCACAGGGGCGTTCCTCGTCCTGCTGACCCGCAAGGACATCCGTTACCTCGGGACCTTCGTCGTGCTGCCGGTCCTGCTGACGCTCGGCCTCGCGGTCTCGGTGCTCTACACCGAGTCCGCTCAGCTGGTGCCCGCACTCAAGTCGGTCTGGCTGCTGATCCACGTCACGGCGGCGATGATCGCGTCGGGCATCTTCACGATCGCGTTCGCCCAGTCGATCTGTTTTCTCGTGCAGGAGCACCGGGAACGGGTGCCCGCCGAGCTACGTGGGCCGTCGTTCATGGACCGGATGCCGACGGCCGCGGTGCTGGACCGCTCGGCGTACAAGATGCACGCGTTCGCCTACCCGATCTGGACGTTCGCGATCATCGCGGGCGCCATCTGGGCCGAGAACGCGTGGGGCCGCTACTGGGGGTGGGACCCCAAGGAGACGTGGGCCTTCATCACGTGGATGGTCTACACGGCGTACCTGCACGCCCGCTCTACGGCGGGCTGGAAGGGCCGCCGGGCGGCCTACCTCGCGATGCTCGGGTACTCGACGTTCCTGTTCAACTACCTGGTCGTGAACATCTGGCTGGTCGGCTTCCACTCGTACGCCGGCGTCAAGTAGCGCGGGCCGACCCAGCGGTCAGACCGACTCGTCGTCCTCGGGGGGACGGGGCTGGGGCCGGTTCAGGCCGCGCAGGAAGTCCGGGTCGTCGTCGGGGGCCGTCTGGCCGGGTCGTCCGCCCGGTCGGGGGGCCGCCGGGTCCTCGATGCGGGGCAGCATGCCCGGCAGCCGCCGGCTGCGCCGCCCGACGAGCAGCCAGGCGACCGGGCCGACGACGAAGATCAGGACGATCAGCAGCAGCCAGACGAGCTTCGGCAGTCCCTGCACGTCGTCCTCGGGTGTCTGGACCAGGTCGACGACCGCGTAGATCGCGATGAGCAGCGGCAGGGCTTCGATGACGATGCGGAGCATGGTTAGGGGGAACCTCCCGCAGCAACCATACGGTCAGATCAGCGGCGGCGGAGGCGGCGCGCGCGGCGGGGCGCCGCGGTCAGGCGGGACTGCTCGGCGGCGTTCTGGAGCTCGCGGATGTGCGCGCGGGCGAGATCGAGCGTGTACAACATGGTGGTGCCTCTACTTTCCAGGGCTTCTCGGTGGTGTACCTATGATAGCAAGGTATATAACCGATCGTGACCATGGTTTCTTCCCTCGGAGACGGTGATCGTGATGGATGACATCGATCGGGCCCTGCTGACGGCGCTGCGCCGCGACGGGCGGGCGTCCTGGGCCGAGCTCGGCCGCCTGGTCGGCCTCTCCGGGCCCAGCGTCACCGACCGGGTGGCTCGCCTGGAGGCGGCCGGGGTGATTACCGGCTACCACGCGGCGGTGGACCCCGGCGCGCTCGGCCGGTCGGTGGCCGCCCTGGTCGGGGTGCACCTGTCCGACACGTCCGACCAGGACGCCGTGACGGTGGCGATGCAGCGGCTCGAGGAGGTCGAGGACTGCTGGTTCGTCGCCGGCGACGAGAGCTTCCTCGTCAAGGTGCGGGTGTCCGACGTCGCCGGGCTGGAGCGCACCCTGTCCCGGCTGCGCCGGATCCGTGGCATCGCCCGCACGCGAACCACCGTGGTCCTCTCGACGAAGTGGGAGGGTCGGGTGGGACCGGCCGCCGGGTAGCCGCCGCTGCTCCGGCCCACAACGACTCAGCCGAGGAGCCGCTGTCGTGACCTCCGACCTCACCGGGATCGGCCAGCTGCACATCACCGTGTCCGACCTCGACGCCTCGGTGCGGTTCTACCGCGACGTGCTCGGGCTACCGCACCTGTTCACCGTCGAGGGCCAGCCGATGGCCTTCTTCCAAGCCGGGTCGGTGCGCCTCTACCTCGGGGTGACCGAGGACGAGCGGTTTCGCTCACGGCCGCTGGTGTACTACTCGGTGGGTGACGTCGCGGCGGCGTACGCCGAGGTCACCGGCCGCGGAGCGGTGGGCATCTCCGGACCGCAACTGGTGCACCGTGACGGCACCGCCGAGCTCTGGATGGCCTTCGTGAGCGACCCCGACGGTCTTCCGGTCGGCCTGATGGCCGAGGTGCCAGCAGCGTCTGCCTGACAGCGGTGCCGGTCGGATCACGAGCGCCTGGACGCGGCAGGGTGGTTCAGGTCGGCTCGCGCCTGTCCCGCCCCTCCCACCAGCTGAAAACGATCACGGTTCCGTGATCAACACATCCGTACCGAGGTTCACTCACTACGGTCAGGTCGTAATGATCACGGTTCCGTGATCATTTGTTCGTCGCTGGGCCGCTTGGTGCCCCTCCCCGCGTCAGGACAGCGCGAGGGTCGCGCCGAGGACGGCGCCGTAGACGAGCAGCAGCAGGCCGGTCTCCTTGAGCACGGGTACGAGCTCCGGGCCGCGGGCGCCAGCAAGCACGGCAAGCGTCGGCCGCACCGCTGGCAGCGCGGTCCCGAGCGTCACCAGGACGACCAGGTGCTGCAGCGTGATGAGCACCACGGCGGCGTACGCCGCGAACACCAGGGCGACGTAGAGCAGCCTCGTCCGGCGGTCGCCCAGCCGCACTGCCAGGGTGCGCTTGCCGGCTGCAGCGTCGGTGGGGATGTCGCGCAGGTTGTTGGCGACCAGAATCCCGCAGGCGAGGGCGCCGCAGCCGACGCCCGCCAGGACCGACGCCGCGGTCACCCGCTCCGCCTGCACGTACGTCGTGCCGACGGTGGCGACCAAGCCGAAGAACACGAAGACCGAGACCTCGCCGAGCCCGCGGTAGCCGTAGGGGGAGCGGCCGCCGGTGTAATACCAGGCGCCGAGCAGGCAGGCGACGCCGACGAGGACCAGCCACCAGGCGACCAGCGCGGCCAGGACCAGGCCGGCGACAGCGGCCATCCCGAAGGACAGCAGGGCCGCCCGCTTCACCGCAGGAGGCGCCGCGACTCCGGACCCGACGAGGCGCAGCGGACCGACCCGGTCGCGGTCGGTCCCGCGGACCCCGTCGCTGTAGTCGTTGGCGTAGTTGACGCCGACCTGCATGGCCACCCCGACGAGCAGGGCGAGCAGTGCCGGACCGAGGTCGAAGCCATCCGCGGCGGCCGCTGCTCCGGTCCCGGCAAGGACCGGGGCGATGGCCGCCGGCAGCGTCCGGGGTCGGGCGCCTGCCAGCCACTGCGCCGCCGTCGCCATGCCGTCGTCCTCCAACACCTCGGGGCGCCCGCTGGCGGGCCGCGGCTAGGTTAGCCAGCCGTGCGAGAGGTGGACGTGGCCGGCTACCTGGCGCGCCTCGGCGTCGAGCACGATGGCCCGCCGTCGGTCGAGGGCCTCGCGCGGCTGCACCGGGCACACGCCGAGCGAGTGCCCTACACGTCGCTGGACATCCACCTCGGGCGCCGCACCTCGGTCGATCCGCTCGAGTCCGCCGACCGGGTCGTCCGGACCGGCCGGGCCGGCTACTGCTTCCTGAGCAACGGGGCGTTCGCCGCGCTGCTGGCGGCGCTGGGGTACGACGTCCGGTGGCACGTCGGCGCGGTCCAGAACCGCCGGATGGCGGAGCCCCCAGGGCGGGTGGTCAACCACCTCGCGCTGACCGTGCACGGACTTGCGGCGGCCGCGGCGCCCGACGGCCGGTGGCTCGCCGACGTCGGGCTCGGAGACGCACTGCACGAGCCGCTGCCGCTGGCCGCCGGCCGGTCGGTGCAGCCACCGCTCGAGTTGTCCCTGTCCCCGAGCGTCCTGGCAGCAGGTGGGTGGCGCCTCGAGCACGACGAGCTCGGGTCGTTCGCGGGGATGGACTTCTGGCCGGAGCCGGGGAAGCCGGGTGACCTCATCGCGGCGCACCACGAGCTGTCGACCTCGCCGTCGTCGGGATTCGTACAGGTCCTGGTCGTGGCCCGGCGTACGGCGACGATCTCTGAGGTCCTGCGGGGGTGCGTGCTGCAGACGGTCGGCCCGGACCGCGCCGTGACCGAGCGCGACCTGACCGGGCGCTCAGACTGGTTCGACGCCGTCGTCGACGGGTTCGGGCTCTCCCTCGACGACGTCACAGCCGAGCAGCGCGACCGGCTGTGGGACCGGGTGCGCTCTGGCCACGAGACCTGGGTCGGCGCCGGCCGGCCCTGACCGAGGTCAGGGGTCGGCCAGGATCATGCGCACGGCGGCCTTGTCCGGCTTGCCGGACGCCAACAGCGGCAGCTGCCCGAGCAGCACCAGCTGGCGCGGCAGGGCGGCGGCTTCCAGCGCGTCGCGGGCGCCTTCGCGGAGGTCCTCCAGTGTCGGTAGGTCGGCCCAGTCGCGCGGCTGCACGACCGCCACGACGCGCTCGCCCCACTCGGGGTCCGCGCGTCCCACGACGGCGACCGCCACGACCGCCGGGTGGTCGCCGAGCACCCGCTCGACCATCGCGGCCGGCACGTTGACGCCGCCGCTCACGACAACGTCGTCGGCGCGCCCGAGGACCTGAAGGCGGCCGTCCGCGTCCCAGCGGCCGAGGTCCTGCGTCACGTGCCAGCCGTCGACGAGCGCCTCGGCGGTCAGGTCCGGCCGCAGCCGGTAGCCCGC
Source organism: Actinomycetes bacterium (assembly GCA_036499185.1). GTDB lineage: Bacteria > Actinomycetota > Actinomycetes > JACCUZ01 > JACCUZ01 > DATBDW01. Next base: position 9,485 of record DASYEF010000122.1, read on the forward strand.
GAACACCGTGGCACCGCCGAGCTCGACGCGTCCGTCGTCGCGCACCCGCGCCGCGGCACCGTCGAGCGGGATCCCGTCGTAGACGCAGCCGCCACAGGTCTCGGACATCCCGTAGGTCGTGACCAGCCGAACGCCCGCGGAGAGGGCGCGCCGGTGCAGCGCCGGCGGCAGGGCCGCCCCGCCGACGAGCACGGCGTCGTACGCCGACAGGTCGGCCCGGGCCTCCAGCAGCCGGTGCAGCTGGGTCGGCACCAGCGCCGTGTAGCGCCGGTCCCCGGAGGCCAGCCGGTCGGTCGCGGCCTCGAAGGCGTCGACCGAGAAGCCGCCGTACAGGTCGAGGACCTCGGGACGTGTTCGCGCCACTAGCGAGCGGACCAGCACCGTGAGCCCGGCGATGTGCGTCACGGGCAGCGCCAGCAGCCACCGGCCCGCACCGCCGAGGCGGTCGTGGGTGGCCCGCGCCGAGTGCTGCAACGCAGCGGCGCTCAGCAGCACGCCCTTGGGTTCGCCGGTGGAGCCCGACGTCGGCACGACGAGCGCCACGTCGTCACGCTCCAGGGGCCGGCCCGGGTCGAGCGCCTTCAGTACCGCGGCGCGGGTGCCGCCGCTCGGCAGCGGGAGCAGGGCCGGGCCGGCGCCGTCGAGCGCGGCGGCCAGCGCGGGCAGCAGCCGGTCGAGAACCGCGGCTCCGTCCGGCGCGGTCATCCCGCGCAGCGAGCGGCTCAGTCCGTGTCCTGCGTCGTGGTCGTGGCCGGCACGGGCTCAGTAGTACCAGGGATAGGCGGACCAGTCCGGCGGGCGCTTCTCGAGGAATGCGTCGCGGCCCTCGACGGCCTCGTCGGTCATGTAGGCGAGCCGGGTCGCCTCGCCGGCGAACACCTGCTGGCCCATCAGGCCGTCGTCGACGAGGTTGAACGCGAACTTCAGCATCCGCTGCGCCGTCGGGCTCTTGCCGTTGATCTCGGCGGCGACGTCGAGCGCGGCCCGCTCGAGATGCGTGTGCTCGACCACCAGGTTGACCGCACCCATCCGGTGCATCTCCTCGGCGTCGTAGGTGCGGCCGAGGAAGAAGATCTCGCGAGCGCGCTTCTGCCCGACCATCCGTGCGAGGTACGCCGAGCCGTACCCCGCGTCGAAGGACCCGACGTCGGCGTCGGTCTGCTTGAACCGGGCGTGCTCCCTGCTCGCGATCGTCAGGTCGCACACCACGTGCAACGAGTGGCCGCCGCCGGCCGCCCATCCGTTGACGACCGCGACGACCACCTTCGGCATGGTGCGGATCAGCCGCTGCACCTCGAGGATGTGCAGCCGGCCGCCCTCCGCGGCCGCCCTCGCCGCGTCGACGGTCTCGGCGGTGTCGCCTTCGGCGTACTGGTAGCCGCTGCGCCCGCGGATCCGCTGGTCGCCGCCGGAGCAGAACGCGCGCCCGCCGTCCTTGTCCGACGGGCCGTTGCCGGTCAGCAGTACGGCGCCGACGTCGGGGGAGCGCCGCGCGTGGTCGAGCACCCGGTAGAGCTCGTCGACGGTGTGCGGCCGGAACGCGTTGCGCACCTCGGGGCGGTCGAAGGCGATCCGCACGGTGCCGCGCGCCGGCCCGTCGGCCACCGACCGGTGGTAGGTCACGTCGGTCAGGGCGAAGCCGTCGACGGCGCGCCACGCGCTCGGGTCGAAGAGCTCGGAGACGTTGCTCTCACCGCTGCGGTCGGACTCCTCGGGCACGTCGGCGAGGATAGGCGCATGCAGGAGGTGGGGGTCTGGGCGATCCCGATGCGGACCCGTTTCCGCGGCATCGAGGTGCGCGAGGGCCTCCTCCTGCGCGGCGCCGCTGGCTGGGCCGAGTGGTCGCCGTTCTGGGACTACGCCGCGCCCGTGTGTGTGCCCTGGCTCGCCGCCGCCCGCGAGGCGGCGGAGACCGCCTGGCCGGCGCCCGTCCGGGACCGCGTTCCGGTCAACGTGACGGTCCCGGCCGTCGGCCCCGAGCGGGCCGCAGCGATCGTGCGGGCCTCATCGGGCTGCCGGACGGCCAAGGTCAAGGTCGCCGAGCCGGGACAGAGCCTGGCCGAGGACCTGGCCCGGGTGGAGGCAGTGCGCGATGCGCTCGGCGCCGACGGCCGGCTCCGGGTGGACGCGAACGGCGGCTGGGATGTCGACGGTGCCGTCGCCGCGGTCCGCGCGCTGGACCGGTTCGGCCTCGAGTACGTCGAGCAGCCGTGCCGCACGGTCGAGGAGCTGGCCGCGGTACGCCGGCGGATCGACGTACCCGTTGCTGCGGACGAGTCGATCCGGCGGGCCGAGGACCCGTTGCGGGTGGCGCGGCTGGAGGCGGCCGACATCGCGGTGCTCAAGGTCCAGCCGCTCGGTGGGGTGGCCGCCTGTCTGCGAATTGCCGAGCAGATCGGGCTGCCGGTGGTCGTGTCGTCGGCGCTGGAGACCTCCGTAGGGCTGGCCGCGGGGCTGGCCCTCGCCGGCGCTCTGCCCGAGCTGCCCTACGCCTGCGGGCTGGCGACCCTGCAGCTGCTCGACGGCGACGTCACTTCCTCGCCGTTGGCTGTGGTCGACGGCGAGATGGCGGTGACCCGACCGGAGCCGGACGCCTTGGACGCCGTCCGCGCCGACGCCGCGACGGCAGTGCGGTGGCGCCAGCGGTTGGCCGATGTCAAGGCGGCTCAGGGCTGATACGGCGGGGCCTCGCCCCAGCCCCAGTGCGGCACTGGCGCCCGCGGCGGTGGCTCGCTGCCAGGTTGCGAGTTGGCCATGCCGATCCGCGAGCCCCATTCGACGTACGCGACGAAGGCGGACCGGAACTCCGGGTCCGCGGGGAGGCCCGCCTCCTCGGCGGCGGCCGCGATCAAGGTGGCCCACCGGGTGCGCTGCTCGGGCGTGATCGAGAGCCCGACGTGGTGGGCGAGCATCGCGGGGTAGCCGCCGTGCCCTTCGGTGTAGGCGGCGGGACCGCCGAAGACCTCGGCCAGCCACACCGCGACGTGGTGCGGGTGGTCGTCCCCCACGTGGGCGAAGACCGGCGCGAGCAGCTCGTCCTCGTGTACCTCGCGGTAGAAGACCTCGGTCAGTCGGTCGAGCGCGGTCATGCCGCCGGCCCACTCGTACAGCGTCGGGTGATCGCTCATGACCCGACCATGCGGGCAGTCGCTGCTGCGGGCAACAGCCGTTCGCCGCTGGCGTAGCGTGACGCCCCCATGAACCCGTCGACCGCCCTGGCCACCGTGGTGGTCGACGAGCTGATCCGCAGCGGGGTCACGGAGGCAGTGCTGTGCCCCGGCTCGCGCAACGCGCCCCTGTCCTTTGCGCTGCACGAGGCCGACCGGCTCGGCCGGCTGCGGCTGCACGTGCGCATCGACGAGCGCACCGCCGGGTTCCTCGCCCTCGGCCTCGCCAAGGCCTCGCGCCGGCCGGTGCCGGTCGTCACGACGTCGGGGACTGCCGCGGTCAACCTGCACCCGGCCGTCGTCGAGGCGGAGTACTCGCGGGTCGGCCTGGTTGCGATCACTGCCGACCGCCCCGAGGAGCTGCGTGGCGTCGGGGCCAACCAGACGATCGACCAGGTGGACCTCTTCGGCGGCTCGGTCCGCGAGTTCCGCGAGCTTTCCGGTGACGAGCTGCCGACGGTCCCGAATTGGCGGACGGCGGTCGACCGAGCACTCACGTGGGCGCAGTGGGGACCGGTCCATCTCAACATCGCGTTCCGCGAGCCCCTCGTCCCGGACGGCGACCCGTCGTGGTCCGAGCCGCTCGACGCCGAGCCCGTCGAACCTCGGATCGAGCGCAACCTCGACACCGCCGAGGGCTACGCGCCGGTGGACACAGGGCCGCGGACGGTCGTCGTCGCCGGCGACCAGGCGCTGGCCGATGCCCGCGGACTGGCCGAGCAGGGTGGCTGGCCCCTGCTCGCCGAGCCGTCCTCGGGACACCGGGCCGGACCGAACGCGATCGGCGCCTACCGGTTGCTCGTCGACCCGTTCGGTGAGGAGATCGAGCGGGTCGTCGTCGCTGGGCGGCCCACCCTCTCCCGACCCGTCACCCGCCTGCTCTCCCGCGCCGATGTCGAGCTGCGGCGTCTGCCGGACAAGCGCCGTCACATCGGGTCGCGAGGAACCGTCGACCAGTCGTGGTTGGCACGCTGGCAGGATGCCGACCGGCGGGCGCGGTCCGCCGTCGACGCCGTGCTGGCCGACGAGCCGCCTTGCGGCCTGTCGGTGGCGCGGACCGTGGCCACGGCCGTGCCGTCCGCGGGGCTGCTGGTCGCGGGGTCGTCGAGCAGCATCCGTGACCTCGACCTCGCCGACCCCTGGGACGACGCGCCACTCGTGCTGTCCAACCGCGGCGCCTCGGGCATCGACGGGACGGTGTCGACCGCCGTCGGAGCCGCCCTCGCGCACCCCGGACCGGCGCACGCGCTGATGGGCGACCTGACGTTCCTGCACGACAACACGGGTCTGGTGATCGGCCCCGCCGAACCCAGGCCGAACGTCACGGTGGTCGTGGTCAACGACGACGGCGGGGGGCTGTTCACCCAGCTCGAGCAGGGCGACCCGCGGTACGCAGACGAGTTCGAGCGCCTTTTCGGCACTCCGCACGGGGTCGACCTCGCCGCGCTGTGCTCGGCCAC
>DASYEF010000123.1:0-4170 GCA_036499185.1 Actinomycetes bacterium
GCCGTCCAGATCGTGGTGCCCTCGGGCACCGAGAGCTCCTGCCCGTCGATGGTGACGCCGACGGTCGCGGTGTCGGCGGGCGCGGGAGCCGTGGTCGTCACGTGGTCACCCTCACGTGTTGTCCGCCGCGGTGTCCACTACCTCGCCGACCAGGTTGACCGGCCGGCCGTGCTCGTCGAGGCCACGCGCCGACCAGTAGCCGTCGACCATGGCCCGCAGCCGTTCGGCCGTCAGCGCCGCGGTGCGGCCGGACGCCATCTCGAGCGTCTCCTCGAGCAGTCGCGGCGGCAGCCAGTCGTCCTCGGGCAGCCAACCCTCGCGCAGGTTGAAGGCCCGCTTGGCCAGCACGATGCGCCGGGCCGTCTCGTGCAGCTCGGCGCCGTCGACGTCCCAGCCGGTGACCAGCGCGAGCAGCTCGGCCCACTCGGACCACGGGTCGGTGAACACCCCGCGGAGGAACTTGCACAGGATGAGCGAGTCGATGGCCGCGGCTCGGTCCTCGGTCTCGATCGCCGCCGCCACGTGCCCGGTGCCGCCGTCGAGCCGGTCCAGGTCACCTGCCAGGTCTGCCTCGTAGGCGCCCGACCGGTTGTGGTCCGCGCCGCGCGAGTTGACCGCGAGCCCGAGCGCCATCGCGTGCAGGGTCCGGGGCTCGTAGCCGGGCAGCTCGAGTCCCTTGACCTGCGGCGCGAAGTCGAGCGAGCCCTGACCGACCTGCGCGGCGGCGGCCCGGGACCCCAGCGCGAGCAGCGGACCGAGGCCGGTACCGCTGCCGATCTCGTCGAGGGCGCGCAGCAGCGCGGTGCCGTCACCGAAGCGCAGCCAGGGTGCGTCGATCAGCCCGCGTTCGGCGCACTCCATCGCCCAGGCGATCGTGCCGCCGGCCGAGATGGTGTCGATGCCGAGGTCGTCGCAGCGCGCGCTCGCCTCGAGCACGTCGTCGGCCTCGGAAACTCCGCACATCGGCCCGAGCGCGAAGACGTTTTCGTACTCCACCCGCATCGTGCGGTCGCCACCCTTGGAGACCTGGTAGATGTGCTCGCAGCCGATGGTGCACGACGCACAGCTGTTCTTCGTGGTCCCACGCAGCCCGGCCAGCTCCTCGGCCGACAGGGCCGGCGCACCTTCGAAGGTGGCCGCCTGGAAGTTGCGGGTCGGCAGTGTCGAGAGAGCGTTGAACGCGAGCAGGTTGGCCAGGGTGCCGAGCTCGCGGTACTTCGCGGTGGCCGCGCCGAACGACCGCGTCCGCAGGTCCTTGGCCGCCGCGAGCACGCCTGCCGGGTCTGCCGGCGCCACCTTGGTACGGGGCCGGACCCCGACGGCCTTGACGTTCTTCGCGCCGAGAACCGCGCCCAGACCGCCGCGCCCGGCGTGGCGGCCGTCGTGGGAGAGGGTGGCGTAGCGAACGCCCCGCTCCCCCGCCGGTCCGATGGCCGCGACCTTGAACGCGCGGCCAAAGCGCTCGCGGACCGAGACCTCGGTGTCGGCCGCGGAGCGGCCCTCCTCCGCGGTGGCCGGCTCGAGGCGCACGTCCTCGCCGTCGACGAGCAGCACGCTGGGGCGCTCGGCCCGTCCGACCACCACGATCGCGTCGTGGCCGGTGAGCTTGCCGGCGATCGCGAAGTGGCTGGAGGCCAGCGCGTCGGTGAGCATCCCGGTCAGCGGCGACTTGGCGACCACCGCGAACTTGGCGCTGGTGGTCAGCGGGGTCCCGACCAGGGGCGAGAAGACGAACGCGAGAGGCGCCTCCGGTGCCAGGGGGTCGACTCCGGGCGGGCCGAGGTCGAGCAGCAGCCGGACGCCGAGGCCGGCGCCGCCGACGTACTCGCGCAACGTCTGCTCGGGGAGCTCGACGACGCGGCTGGTGCCGTCGGTGACGTCGACGACCAGGGCGCGCCCGAAGTACCCGCCGGTCATCCGCCGGCGTCCGCGGTGACGAAGGCGACCCGGTCGCCGGCGAAGAGCGGCAGCTCGGGGTCGCGGCCGGTCTGGTCACCGTTGACGGCGGCCAGCACGTGCCGGTCCAGGTCGATCCCGACGGCCCGCGCCGCCGCGCCGACCGTCGCAGCCGGGTGCTCCTGCGGTCCACGGCCGGCGGCACCAGTTGCCAGCACGCCGAAGCACTCGACCGTGACGAACGGCACCGCACGGGACCGTGCCTCGTCGTAGTCGGCCGGCTCGTTGACGTTCAGCACCGAGTCGAGAGTCGGGTCGGCGGCGCGCAACGTGTCGTCGGCGAGCAGGGCCGCCTCGTCGAGCCGCAGCACCCGGACTTCCTCGAACAGGAACGCCGGGCGCAGCCGCCGGGCCGCGACCAGGTCCGCGACCTCCGCTGCCAGGCTGGCGCGGTACGCCGCCGCGAGGGGCTGCGGGTAGCCCCGGGCGACCGGCAGCACGACTTCGAGGTCGGCATCCTCGAGCGGCGCCAGCACCCGCGCGACGAAGGCCGCATGCAGGAACGGCAGATCGGTGGAACACACGAACGCGGCGGGCGACCCGGCGGCCGCGGCGCGCGCGAGCCCGACCGCGATGCCCTGGAGCGGGCCCAGCCCCTCCTGCGGGTCGTCGGCCAGCTGGACCCAGGGCGGCAGGTCGGGCAGCTCCTGGCCGGGCGCCCGGACGACTACGACCGGGTCCAGTCGGGCGCGGCGGAGCACGCCTGCCGTGCGGCGTAGCAGCGTCGACCCGTGCCACTCCAGAGACGCCTTGGCCGCACCCATCCGGGAGGACCGCCCACCCGCGAGCACGACTCCGGCCGCTCGGGGCAGCGGGGCACCGGGCGACGCCGCCTGCTGCACCTCGAAGGCCACGACGCGATCGTAGGCACGCCCGGCGGGCTCAGGCGCCGAAGAGCGCCTGCAGCGCCGCGTCCTCGGCGGACCCGGCGAGCAGCAGCACCTCGTCGCCGGGCTCGAGGACGAGGTCGCCGCGGACCGGGACGAGCGCTCCGGAGCGGCTCACCAGGCTGACCCAGGCGTCCTCGCCCAGTGCGAGGTCGTCGAGCGAGCAGCCGTCGGCCGGGGCTCCGGCAGCCACGTGGAAGCGGTGCATCCCGGTCGGCTCGTCCCGGAACCGCATCCCCAGCGCCCAGGGCTCGGGCTCGACGGTGCGCATCGGCACCCCGCCGCGACCGGCCACGAACGGCACCAGGCCGCCCTGGACGACGACCGAGAAGGCGACGACGACCACGACGACGGCGTACAGCCGCTCCCCGTCGTCGACGCCGGCGGTGAGCAGGTAGGTCCCGAGCAGGATCGGGACGGCGCCCTTGAGGCCGGACCAGAGGACGAAGACCCGCTCACCGCCCCTCAGGTGCAGCGGTATCAGGAGGATCCCGACGAGCACCGGGCGGACCGCCAGCGCGGTCACCACCGCGAGGACCAGCGCGACTGCGAGTCGGTCGCCGGTCGTGAGCTCGCCGAGGTCGACGGTGAGCCCGAGCACCGCGAACGCGACGATCTCGGCGAGGCTGGCCAGCGACGAGTGGAACCGTTCGATCTCCGGCTTGTACGGCGCCCGCAGGTCTCCCAGCACCACTCCGGCGACGAACACCGCCAGGAAGCCGGAGCCGTGCAGCACCGTGGTCCCGCCGTAGATGGCTCCCGCACCCAGCAGGGTCTGCAGCGGGTAGAGAGCGCCGCTGGGCAGCGGGACCCGGCGCATCGCCCGCCCGAGCAGCCAGCCACCGACCAGCCCGCATGCCGCCCCCACCAGTATCTGTAGGAGGAACTCCCGAACGCCCGTGCCGACCGAGTGCCAGCCCCCGACGGAGCCGGCCGCCAGCACCGCGGCCATCAATGCGATGCCCACCGGGTCGTTCGCGCCCGACTCGCCCTCGAGGATCGTCCCGGTGCGCCCGCCGACCTCGCGCCGCCCGAGCACCGAGAAGACGACCGCCGGGTCGGTCGGTGCCAGGGCCACACCGAGCAGCAGTGCCGGCCGCCAGTCGAACCCCAGCAGGTGGGCCACCAACGCGATGCCCGCCGTCGTGACGAACGTGCCCACGACGCCGACCCAGGCGACCGCGGCGACCGCGGGCCGCAGCCGGTGCCAGCCGAGGTGCAGACCGCCGTCGAACAGCAGCAGCACGAGCATCACCGTCACGACACGCTGCACGGTCTCGATGCCGAGGTCCCCTGCCGAGGGAACGACCGCGGCGACCACGACGGC
>DASYEF010000124.1:0-15447 GCA_036499185.1 Actinomycetes bacterium
CCCGAGCAGCGTAGGAGCAGGTGTCAGCCCCTCGTCCAGGTACGGAGCTTCTCGGGGTTGCGTGCTACCCAGATGTGCTTGATCCGGTCGCCTGCGAGGCCGAACGCGAACACCGTCACGGTCGCGCCGTCCTGCTGAGCCACCAGGCCGGGCTGGCCGTTGACCGTACGTTCCAGAAACGCCATGTTGCTGGGCCTTCGCTTCGCGATCTCGACCCAGGCGCGCGCGATCCGCTCGCCGCCCTCGATGGGGCGCAGGAAGGTCGTCGCGAGGCCGCCGCCGTCAGCGGTCGCCACGGCGTCGGGGTCGAGCAGGCCGATCAGTGCGTCGATGTCCTTGGCTTCCCACGCAGCCTTGAAGGCCGCGATGATGCCGGCCTGCTGTGCTGTCGGGCCCGCGGGTGCCTGCGTTGCGCGAACGCGACGGCGGGCCGAGGAGGCCAGCTGGCGGCACGCCGCCGGCGTCCGGCCGACGATCTCTGCCACTTCGGCGAAGGAGTAGCGGAAGACGTCGTGCAGGATGAACGCGACGCGCTCGGCCGGGGTCATCGATTCGAGGACGACGAGGAAGGCCATGTTGATCGACTCGTCGAGGGTGACCCGGTCGACCGGGTCCTCGGTGGAGCCGCCCAGTCGGCCGGTGATCCACTCCGTCCGCTCGGGCAGCGGCTCGGGAATCCATTCGCCCACGTAGGTCTCTCGCCGGGCCCGTGCCGAGCCGAGCAGGTTGAGGCAGATGCGGCTGGCGACGGTCGTCAGCCAAGCGCCGGGGGATGCGATCTCGGCCTGCTGCTGCGGGGTCATGGCGTACCAGCGGGCGTAAGTCTCTTGGACGGCGTCCTCTGCCTCAGCCAGCGAGCCCAAGAGCCGGTAAGCGAGGTTGATCAGCTGACGCCGCTCGCTCATGATCGCGTCCAGGGAGGGTCCTGGCTCGGGTCGCGTGGTCATGGTGCCGACGGCTCCTTCGGTCGCAGCTGCCTTCACCAGTTCGACAAGACAGCGCAGACAGATGTGAGGGCGGCGGCTGGTCGCCTCACACTTCGGAGTCTTGCGTTGTCGTACTGCTGCTCGAGCACACCATCCAGCAGAGCACCCAGGAGGCACTGTGACCACCCAGCTGCATGCACCATCGTTCACCGACCCAGCACCCGCGCCGCGCCTGGAGCGGGCGGCCGATGCGCTGACGGCACACGGATTCACCGTCGAGATCCTCGATGACGCCTACGCGGCGCGGGCCCGGATCGACGACCTGATACCCGGGGACGCCAGCGTCTTCACCGGGGCCAGCGAGACCCTCCGCCTCTCTGGCATCGATGAGGACATCAACGCCAGCGGGCGGTACCACACGGTCAAGTCACGCGCCCAGGCCATGGATCGCACGGCCGACCGGCGCGAGATCTGGCGGCTGATCGCCAGTTCCGACGTCATCGTGGGCAGCGTCCACGCGGTCACCGAGACCGGTTCCCTGGTGATCGCATCGGCCAGCGGGAGCCAGCTACCCGGCTACGCAGGCGCCGCTGCCCGTGCGATCTGGATCGTCGGGGCGCAGAAGGTGGTACCCGACCTGAGCACCGCACTTCGCCGCGTCGAGGAGCACTGCCTGCCGCTGGAAAGCGCTCGCGCCCAGGCGGCCTACGGACAGCCCAGTGCCATCAACCGCCTGCTCATCCTGAACGCAGAGCCCGAGCCCGGACGCGGCATCGTCCTGCTGCTCCGCGAGGCCATCGGATTCTGAACCGCCTGGCTGCTAGCCGACCGCGGTCAGGTCCCTCGCGCGGCGGACCGCCTCGAGGCGCGACGAGACGCCGAGCTTTGCGAGGATCGACGAGACGTGGTGGCCGACGGTCTTCTCCGACAGGTGCAGACGGGCGGCGATCTCCGCGTTGCGCAGGCCCTCGTCGAGCAGGTCGAGCACCTCGATCTCTCGGTCGGTGAGCCCACCCAGGTTGGTCCTGGTGCTGGCCCGCGGACCGCGTGGGACGCGGGCACCGATCGCGCGCAGCTTGGTGTCGCACCGGTCGACAAGCGCCACTGCCCCGAGCTGGTCGAACCTCGCGCGGGCCTCGCGCAGGTCGATCTCGTCGTCGCTGTCCAGCAGCGCCCAGGCCGCCTTGTACGGCAGGCCATAGGACGAGAAGAGCTCGGCAGCCTGCCGGTGGCGACCGGTCATCGTGAGCCGCTCCGTCTCACGGAGCCCGTCGGGCGGCTCGTCGATAAGCCCGGCCCGCCACACCAGCATGCCCAGCTCGGCCTTGTAGTCATCGTCGCCGACCCGGACCGCCTCGTCGTACCAGGGCAGCACCTCGGCCCGGATCAGCTCGATGTCGCCGTCGAGTAGGTACACCTCGCCGCGGGCCTGTGCGATGAACCCCTGGTAGTTCAGGTTCTGGGTCTTCCCGATGTGGTCGCGCGCCTCGTCCAGCGGGCCCCACACCCCATCGGCGTCGCCGCGGCGCGCGCTCAACAGACCGAGGGCCACCAGCGGCTCGATCCGGCTGGCCCGGCCGGTGTTCCGAACGTAGAGCAGGTCGTGTGCCTGGGCCGCGGCTTCGTCCCAGCGCCCCATCTCCACCTTCAGGGTGATCTCGCTGGCGAGCACGCACAGCAGCTGCCCGTGCAGATCGCGCTCGGCCGAGTAGCGCTCGGCCTCCTCGAAGCACTCGAGCGCCTCGACCAGGTCCAAGTCCATCCAGGCCAGCCCTGCCAGCGACTGGTATGCCCGCGAGGCGCCGTCCTCGAGGTCGTAGGCGAGCGCGACCTGGAGCGATTCGCGGCTCAGCTCACGGCCAGTCGCGTGCTCGCCCAGGCAGAAGTGCGCAAACCCTTGGTTGGCCAGGGCCCGGGACACCACCTCGTGGTCGCCGACCTCCCGGCCCATCGCGACGGCCCGGTCCAGCCACGGCAGTGCGGCCTCGTGCTCGGCCAGCCGCAAGTAGTGCGTGCCTCGCCGGCCGATGGCCAGCGCCAGCTGCCGGCACGGCCCGACGCCGTCGAGCACGGCGAGCGCCGCGTCGACGAGCTCGGTGCCTCGGCTGTAGTCGCCGATCGTGTAGTACGACTCGTCCATCCCCAGCAGCGCCTCGACGACCTCGAGGTCTCGGCCGGCGGCGCGGAGCAGGACGATCGCCTCCTCCCAGGCGGCGATCGCGTGCTCGTGGTCGTCGGAGGTCGCGCACTCGGCAGCCCGCTTGGTGAGCAGCTCGATGCGGGCCTCGTCGTCGAGCAGACCGGCGTACGGCATCGCGCGGCCGTACTGGTACGCCGCCTCACGGTGCGCGCCGAGAGTGGCGGCCGAGTCGCCGGCCGCGATCGCGAACTCCAGCACCGCCGGTCCGTCGCCCGCGATGTCGGCGTGCTCGGCGAGCCGGGCGAAGGGGCGCGGCGACATCGGCATCACCCGCAACCGGTCGAGCACCTGCCAGTGCAGGGCCCCGAGCCGCCCGGGCGTGATCCCCGACAGCACGGACTGACGCACGATCTCGTGCCGGAAGCCGTACGCCGGTGCGTCGAAGCGCAGCATTCCGGCCGTCACGCACTCGTCGACCGCGTCGGCCGTCACCTCGGGCATCGCGTGGACCAGCGCCGGCTCGACGCGCGACCCGATCACCGCGGCCGTCTCCAGTGCCAGCTGGGCCTTCGGCGAGAGCCGGTGCACCCGCGCGAGGACGGCGTCCTGAACCGTGCCGGGCAGCTGGGCACCACCCGACGCGACGACCTCGGTGACGAAGAACGCGTTGCCGCCGGTTTCGCGGTGCAGGGACGCGGCGTCGATGTCGGTGCCGGCGGCCAGCTCGGCCACGGCCGCAGGCGACAGGAGCGGCACCGGCAGCCGGTGCACACCGGGCAGCGACGCGATGTCGCCGAGCATCACGCGCACCGGATCCGACGGGCCGAGGTGCTCGTCGCGATAGGTGAGCACCACCACGGCGTGGGTACTCGCCAGCCGGCGGGCGAGGAACCGGACGAGGTCGAGGGTGGACATGTCCGCCCAGTGCAGGTCCTCGATGACGAGCGCGACCGGGCCTTGCTCCTCCAGCGCGGCGAGCGTCGCCTCGAACAGGCCGTCGCGTGCGCCGGAGCGCAGCAGCTCGCCGACCTTCTCGTCGAGCTGCGGCGCCACGTCGACAAGTGGGCCGAGCGGGCGGGGCGAGGACAGCGGGTCGCAGGCGCCCCAGAGCAGCCGGCCGGGGGCGGAGGCCGTGGCCGCCCACTCCCGCACCAGCGCCGACTTGCCGACGCCGGCCTCGCCGTGCACCAGGACCAGCCGGCCCGATCCGGCGAGCGCCTCATCGTGCAGGGCATGCAGGGTCTGGACCAGATGAGCCCGCTCCATGAGTGCCACGGGCTCAGGGTACGAACCGGTGACGGTCCCCAGGGGGAGGAACGTCGAGATGCCCGGCATGTCCATCGACGGGTCCTGGGCCAGGACCAGCCGCTCCAGCTCCTGCAGCTGCGGACCGGGGTCGATGCCGAGCTCGTCGGCCAGCGTCCGCCGCGCGCGCTGGTAGGAGGCGAGTGCGTCCGCCTGCCGGCCGCTGCGGTACTGCGCGCACATCAACAACGCCCAGAACGACTCCCGCATCGGGTGCCAGCGGACCAGCGCCTCGAGCTCGGCGACGGGCGGCGTGACGCCTGCCCGGCCCAGGTCGGCGGAGATGCGCTGTTCCAGGGCGTCCAGCCGCAGCGCACCGAGCCGTTCGGACTCCACCTCGAGCGGCTCGCAGCCCGAGAACTCGGCGTACGGCCGACCGCGCCAGCGCCCGAGCGCGTCCTCCAAGATCGCGCTCGCGTCGTCCAGCCGACCCTCGAGCAGGGCACTGCCCCCTCGCGTCACGTCCTGCTCGAGCACGAGCGAGTCGATGTCGCCCGGCAGCACGTCCAGCACGTAGCCGCGACGACCGGTGCGCACGACGTCCGGTACGCCGAGGTCGCGCCGCAGCCGCGCGACGTGCGACTGCAGCGTCGCAGCCGCGCCAGGCGGTGGCTCGTGACCCCAGAGCCCGTCGACCAGGCGGTCCGAGCTCACCTCGCGGCCGGGCGTGAGGGCGAGTAGTGCCAGCAGCCGGCGCGGCAGCGGTCCGCGCACGCCGACAGCACGGCCCTGGTGGCTGACCTCCAGCGTGCCGAGAACCCAGATCTCCATGCTGGCGACGCTAGGGACGCGCCGGGCCGGGCGTGAGGGGAGAAATCCCCAGGTTCGCAGGTTGCAGCGCGCTGCCAGGACGGACGACCACGGTTGGCGAGCAGCCACCGACCGGTGGCGGCCGGGACCACGAAGGATCCCGAATCACACCCGAGGAGAGCACCATGACCAGCACCGCAGCCACCCTGCCGACCAGCACCAGCACCAGCATCTCGACCCGCCGCCCGTCGCTGCGCACCGCAGGGATCGTCGCCGGCGCCACCGCGCTCGTCGCCACCGCGGCCGTCATCGGCCTGACCACGAATGGCCCAAGCACGGCGCGGCCCGCACCGCACGCGCACCACCTCGTGTCCGTCGCCCGAGCCGACGCCGCCGAGTCGGCCCACGGCGCCGGCGCGACCATGTCGACCGGCACCGGTCAGGTGGTGCGTGGCACCGGATTCCCCGCCGTGCGTCCCGACGCCACCGAGCTGGTCCACGGCGGCGCAGGATCGCTGTCCGACGCCGCCGGCCACCCGGTGCAGACGGCGCCGTAGGCGTCAGGTGCGGCGGGCGTGCTCGACCGAGCTGGGGGCCGGCGCCTCGAGCCCGAGGTACCCACGCGCCACCATCGACACGAAGTGCGCGACGCCGTCCTCCTCGGGCGCGAGCGGGCCGGGTTGCGCGTGCACATCGGTGAGGCCGCGCTGCACCGACTCGCAGGCCGACCAGTCCTGGCGGTTGGTGAGATCCCAGAAGTCGACGGCGTACGACGGGTCGAAGCCCTCGCGCGCGGCGTCGGCGGCGGGGAACAGCCACGAGCACTCGACCCAGGTACGGTCCGCCGCACGCGCCACCAGTCGGTGGGTCATGACGTAGTCGGGGTGCAGGCTCACGAGCAAGTTCGGGAACAGCGCGACGTACATCACCGTGCGCAGCTCGGTCCCGGACAGACCCTCGATCATGGTGCCGCCGCTGCGACCGTCGAGGGACATCGTCTCGGCGTCGTCGCGCAGCGACATCCAGCCGCCGACCCACTCACCGGGCAGGTCCAGGTTCGCGCCGCTCTCCGGCGGGCTCACCTGGCAGAGCTCGGGATGGATCATCGAGCAGTGGTAGCACTCCTGGTAGTTCTCGACGATCACCTTCCAGTTGGCGGCGATCTCGTACTCGTGGGTGGCGAGCACCTCCAGCTCTGCCGGGCGGTACGGCGCCACGATGCCCTCGAGCTCGCCCACGTGCTCGGCGAAGTCACCGGCCCTGCCTGACGGGTCCACGAACACCCAGCCGTGCCAGTCCCGGCTCGGCAGCTCGATCAGGCTGAAACCGGTGGGGTCGAAGTCGGGGACGTCGCGGAAGCCGGGCGCGGCGAGCAGCGAACCGTCGAGCCGGTAGGACCACGCGTGGTAGGGGCAGACGATCCCCCTCTTGCTGGTCTGCGACCCGCAGGGCAGCAGCTCGTGGCCACGGTGCCGGCAGACGTTGGCAAACGCGTGCAGCGCGCCGTCCTCGGAGCGGGTCAGCAGGACACTGGAGGTGCCGAGGGCAACGGCGCGCTGAGTGCCTGCGCCCCCGTCGAGGCCGAGCTCGGTGGCCCGCCCGACGCACACCCAGCCCGAGAAGAACGTCGTCCGCTCCCAGGCCAGCACCGCCGGGTCGACGTACGCCTCCCGCGGCAGCATCCGGTTGTGCCCGTGCGGCTCGTGCGGCTCGAGTGCTCCGGCGAGCCGGGCCGGGTCGATCGGGGCGGGCCTGAAGGGACGCGTCTCCTGACTGAACACACAGTCAGGATAGAAGGTGGGAGGCCGTGCAGTCCAGAGGGTCACCAGGCGTGGGCGACGTGCTTGACGCGGGTGTAGTCCTCCAGGCCGTAGAGGCCCAGGTCCTTGCCGTAACCGGAGATGCCGAACCCGCCGTGGGGCATCTCGCTGACCATCGGCGCGTGCGTGTTGACCGACACCGCGCCGAAGTCGAGGTCGCGCAGGAAGCGCATGGCCCGGCCATGGTCGGCCGTCCAGACGCTGGCGGTCAGGCCGTAAGGGACACCGTTGGCCAGGGCCAGGGCCTCCTCCTCGTCCTCGAAGGTCTGGACCGTGACGACCGGCCCGAAGATCTCGGCCTGCACGATCTCGTCGTCCTGCTCGACCCCGACCACGACGGTCGGAGGAAGGAACCAGCCTGGCCGGGGCAGTCGTTTGCCGCCGCACACGATGGCCGCCCGCGACGGCAGGCGATCGAGCAGCCCCGCCACCCGAAGGAGGGCTGCCTCGCTCACGAGCGGCCCGTGCACCGCGTCCGGGGTCTCCGGCCCCCCGACCACCGTTCCCTCCGAGGCGGTACGCAGCGCGTCGACGAAGGCCGGTGCGGCGGAACTGGCGACCAGCACGCGAGCGGCCGCGGTGCAGTCCTGCCCCGCGTTGAGGTAGGCGCCGGAAGCGATCCCTTCGGCAGCTGCGGACAGGTCGGCATCGTCGAAGACCACGGCTGGGGCGTTGCCGCCGAGCTCGAGGTGGGTGCGGGCCAGTCGGCCGGCCGCTGCCGTGGCCACCGCGCGACCCGCCCGCACGCTCCCGGTCAAGGACACCTGGGCCACCGCCGGGTGCGCGGCGAGCGCAGCACCGGTGTCCGGCCCCCCGCTGACGACATTGAGGACTCCGGCCGGGAGGACCGTGGCGAGCAGCTCGGCCATCCGGACCGTCGAGGCCGGCGTGAGCTCGGAGGGCTTCAGGACGACGGTGTTGCCCGCGGCGACGGCCGGCGCCCACTTCCAGACCGCCATCATCAGTGGGTAGTTCCACGGCGTGATAGCGCCGCACACACCGACCGCCTCACGCCGGACGCCGGAGGTCAGCCGCTCGTCGTACTCGCCGATCGACCGGCCCTCGAGGACGCGGGCAGCGCCGGCGAAGAACCGCACCTGGTCGACGGTCGGCGGGATCTCCTCCTCGACGACCACGCGCAGCGGCTTCCCGGTGTCGCGCACCTCCACCTCGGCCAGCTCGCCGGCATGAGCGGCGAGCAGGTCGGCCGCGGCCAGCAACGCCTCCATCCGGTCCTTGGGAGTGGTACGCCGCCAGCTCACGAACGCCTCGGCGGCCGCCCCGCAGGCAGCGTCGACGTCGGACGCGCTCGAGTCGGCGGCCTCGGCCCACGGCGCACCGGTGACCGGGTCGGACGAGACGAGGCGCCGGTCCCCGGTAGCCGATCGGAGCACGCCGCCGATCACGTTGGCGAAGTACGGCAGCGTCACTAGAGGCCTCCCGCGAAGCTGTCGAGGCTGGACACGTCCCGCTCCCCACGGCTGAGCCATCGGTAGACCACCAGGCCGAACACCACGGCGAGGAGCGACGCCAGCAGCATCAACGTCGCCAGGGCGTTGAGCGCCGGCGTGGGCGCTGCCCGGGCGGTGTTGTAGATCTTCACCGACGTCGGTTCGCTGGACGCGTCGCCCGAGAGGTAGCGCACGATGACGAAGTCGTCGATGACGTCGGCGAACACCAGCACCGCGCTGGCGAAGATGGCCGGCGACAGCATGGGCAGCAGCACCCGCCAGACGGCCGCCATCGGCGAGGCCCCGAGGTCGACGGCCGCCTGCTCATACTGCTGGCCGATCGTGAGCAGCCGGGCCCGCACGATGACCACCGGGTAGGACAGCTGGAACGTCACCAGGCCGGCCACCTGGGCCGAGGTGCCCAGCGTCAGAGGCGTCACGATCTGGTTGACGACGAACAGCAGCGCCACGGCCAGCAGCGTCTCCGGGATGACGAAGGACAGCAGCATCACGAAGTTCGCGCTCTCCGCGGGCCGGCCGCGCCAGCGGTCGATGCCCAGGGCGAACGCGACCCCGAGCGGGATGGTGATCGCCGTCGCGAGGACGCCGAGCACGAGGGTGTGCACCAGCGCGGTGTGCAGGGTGTCGTCGTGCCAGACCGACCGGATGGGGTCGCCCCAGTACCACCGGAACGAGAAGCCCTGCCACAGGGTCCGCGACCGGCCGGCGTTGAAGGAGAAGAGGACTGCGATCAGCACGGGAAGCAGGGACCACACGAGGTAGCCGAAGGTCATCAGCTGCAGGAACCGGGGTGGGCGGAACGGGTCCTCCCACCAGCGCCGCAGCCCGGCCACCGACGGAGTGGTCACGAGGCAAGCCCTTCGGAGCGGGCGCTGCGCACGTAGAACAGCATCGGGACGAGCGACACGACGAGGACGAGGAGGACGAACGCCCCGGCCTGCCCGGTCTGCCCGGGCGTCAGCACGGTGTTGTTGATGAGGTTGCCCACCATCGCCGTGTGCGGTGAGGCCGAAAGCAGGTCCGAGGTGAAGTAGTCACCCAGCATCGGCAGGCAGGTCAGGAGCACGGCTGCGATCACGGCCGGGACCGACAGCGGCACGGTCACCCGGCGGAAGGTGTCGAGCCGGCCGGCACCGAGGTCGCGGGCGGCCTCGAGCATGTGCGGCTGCAGTCGGTCGAGCCCGGCGTACAAGGGCAGGATCATGTACGGGACGTAGCCGTAGACGAGGCCCAGCACCACCACGAGCGATCGGCCGTTGAGCCAGTCGATCTGTACCGAGTACAACCCCCCGAGGCTGAGGGCGCGGTTCACCAGACCGTCGGTCTGCAACAGGTTGACCCAGGCCAACATCCGCATCATGTAGCTGATCCAGAACGGCGCGATCAGCATGGCGAGCAGGAGCCGACGGTGCCGGCCGGCCAGCCGTGCCGTGTAGTAGGCGACGGGGTAGGCGATCAGCAGGCAGAGCAGGCTGGCCACGCCCACGTACACGGCCGTGCGCAGCAGGGCCGGGCCGAAGTATCCGTTGGGGCCGATGATGTGCGAGAACACGGCCGTGAACTGCGCCGTGTCCCACTGCAACGGGTTGTAGACCGGGAGCGGCGTGCGGAAGACCGGGTCGACGCCGCCGAAGACGATGGCGAGGACGACGTAGAGCGGCGCGACGAACAGCAGCGCGAGCCACACTGCTCCGGGCAGGGCGAGCAGTGGCCACAGCAGGTTGCGACGACCCGACCGACGGCGCCGGGCGCGCATCAGCACGTCAGGCGCCCGCCTTGAAGCGCTGCCACACCTGGTGCCACGCGGCGTCCGCGTCGGGCGGCAGCTCGAGCAGCCGGTAGCCCTCGGTGAACCACTCCTGCTTGACGACCGCGGTGCCGAGGTTCTTGGGAACGTAGCCGTCCGAGATGGTCTGCTCGGGGCTCAGGCTGTTCTGCGGCGGCTGGTAACCGATGTAGCCGAAGTTGTCGAGAGCGTTCTTCGTGTCGAGCATGAAGTTGACGAACAGGTGGGCCAGGACGGGGTTCTTGCCTTGCGTGAGGATCACCATCAGGTCGTTGTCGACCATCCCCTTGCCGTCCTCGGGGAACCAGTAGGCCAGCACGTCCGGCTTGACGCCCTTCGGCAGGTAGTACTGCGCGTTCACCACGTCGCCGGACCACATCTGGGCGAGGTCCATCTGCCCGGCCGGCAGGTCGTTGTACATCGTGATGGTGACCTTGGGGTCGGTCTTGGCCTGCATGTCGAGCATCTGGGTCTGGATGGTCGCGATGTCGGCGGACTTGGTCGAGTTGATGTTCGTCAACCCGGCGCGTAGCGCGACCATCGCCATCGCCGTGTGCCAGTCGTCGATGACCGCGTCCCGCTTCTTGTACGCCGAGTCCCAGAAGACGTCGTAGGGGTTGGCCATCGCGCCGATGTCGGCAGTGATGCGGTCGGCCCGCCAGCCGATGCCCGTCGTGTACACGGTGTAGGGGACGGTGTAGTGCCAGCCGCCGTCGTACCAGGGGTCGGAGAACTGCGGCCAGACGTTGGTGATGTTGGGGATGTAGCTGTGGTTGAGCGGCCGGATCAGGCTGGCGCCGACCATCTTGGAGATCTGGTCGTAGCTCGGGAAGTACATGTCGAAGCCGGACTTCCCGGTCCGGATCTTCGTGAGCGCCTCGTCGGTGTCGTTGAAGGTGGAGACGCGCACCTTGACGCCGTAGGCGGCGTACTTCTTCTCGAAGGCCTTGACCACGTGCGGGCCGATGTAGTCCGCGTAGTTGTACAGCTGGAGCGTGGCGCCCTTCTCCGGCGTCATGCCGTCGGCGATCAGGTCGTCCTTGTGCACGGGCCAGGTGACCGGCGTCGACGGGCTGGCGATCTTCAGGGCCGCAGCAGTCGATCCCGGGGTCGACGACCCGGAGGACGGGGTCGACTTCGCACACGCCGCGAGCAGAGCCGGACCGCCGAGCGCCAGCCCCATCCCCCCGAGGAACGTGCGTCGCGGGATCGGCCGGCTACGACGGGGTGGGAGCTCGTCGGGCACGGGGCCAGCCTCCTCGCGCCTGCGTCGTGGCGGGCGGCGTTCGGGCGGACGCCGGATGCACCGACCTTGACTCGGCTCCAGCACGCTTGCATAGACTGAACGCTCAGTCAACACCTTCGAACAGAGGTAGGCCATGGGCCTCGCAGCGGCCGCCGTGCCGGGGATGCTCGCGCTCGACGAACAGATCGCACAGCAGGAGGCCGTGTTCCTCGACCGCCAGCCCAGGTCGGCCGCGATGGTCGCGCGCGCCCGGCGGTCGCTCGCCGGCGGAGCCACGTCGAGCTGGCAGATCGCCCAGCCACAGGCCGTCTGGCTCACCCACGGACGCGGCTCGAAGATCTACGACGTCGACGACACGGAGTACGTCGACATGCACGGCGGCTACGGGGTGTCACTGGTCGGCCACGCACACCCGGCCGTCGTGCTGGCCGTGCAGGAGCGGGTCGAGCGGGGGACGCACTTCGCGCAGCCGACCGAGGACGCCGTGGTGGTCGCCGAGGAGCTGGCCCGGCGGTTCGGCCTGCCGCTGTGGCGCTTCGGCAACTCCGGCACCGAGGCGACCATGGACGCCGTCCACCTGATGCGGGCCGCCACCGGCCGTGACCTGGTGATCAAGGTCGAGGGCTGCTACCACGGCCACCACGACTCGGTCGAGGTGTCGGTGCTCCCCGAGGCGGACGAAGCCGGCCCCGCCGACCGGCCGACGGCGGTACCGGGCAACACCGGCATCCCGCGGGCCATCGTCGACCTGGTCGCCGTCGTCGGCTTCAACGACGCCGACATGGTCCGGCGGGTTCTCGAGGAGAACCCTGGCCGGGTCGCCGGGATGATCGTCGAGCCGGTGATGATGAACGCAGGGATCATCCCGCCCGAACCGGGCTATCTCGAGGCGGTGCGCGACCTGCTGCACGCGCACGGCGCGTTGCTGGCCTTCGACGAGGTGAAGACCGGCCTCACGGTCGGCCCGGGAGGGGCGAGCGAACGGTACGGCGTCACCCCCGACATCATCTGCCTGGCCAAGGCGCTGGGCGGCGGCATCCCCGTCGGAGCCATCGGCGGCACAGCCGCGGTGATGGGCCTCGTCGCGGACGGGACCTACGAGCAGGTGGGCACCTTCAACGGCAACCCCCTCTCGATGGCCGCGGCGCGGGCCACCTTGCTCGAGGCGCTCACCCCTGAGGCCTACCAGCGGATCGAAGCCTTGCGCGGCAGGCTGCACGAGAACGTCAGCACGGTCCTCGCCGACCACGGCCTGCCCTGGCACGTCGTGACGATCGGGGCGAAGGGGTGCATCAGCTTCCTGGACCGCCCGGTGCGCAACCTGCGTGACTTCCACGACATCGACGACCGGCTCGGACACCTGCACTGGCTGGTCCAGCACAACGGCGGGGTGTTCCTGCCGCCGTGGGGCAAGGTGGAGCAGTGGCTGCTCTCCGTGCAGCACGAGGAGGAGGATGCCGACAGGTTCGTCGCCAACGTGGCGACGTTCGCGGCGCTGGTGAAGGGCTGACGACATGGTCGATGCACTCGGCGACTCCGTCGGCGGAGCCGTGCGCCTGGTCGGCCTGGAGAAGCGCTTCGAGGGCAGCCACGCGGTGCGCGGTATCGACCTCGACATCCACGCCGGTGAGTTCTTCTCGCTGCTCGGGCCGTCCGGCTGCGGCAAGACCACGACCCTGCGCATGATCGCCGGGTTCGAGGAGCCGTCAGCGGGCGAGATCCTGCTCGACGGAGCCGACCTGGTCGCCGTGCCGGCGCACCGCCGGCCGGTGAACACGGTCTTCCAGTCCTACGCGCTGTTCCCGTTCCTCGACGTGTGGGACAACGTCGCGTTCGGGCTCCGCTACCAGAAGGGCGGCGCCAAGGACCGCAAGGACGGCAAAGTCGCTGCGCGCCGCCGGGTCGGAGAGATGCTCGAGCTGGTGCAGATGAGCGACTACGCCCGGCGACGCCCCGGCCAGCTCTCCGGCGGCCAGCAGCAGCGGGTGGCTCTCGCCCGAGCACTCGTCCTCCGGCCGCGGGTGCTGCTCCTCGACGAGCCGCTCGGCGCCCTGGACGCCAAGCTGCGCAAGCACCTGCAGCTCGAGCTCAAGGCGATCCAGCAGGAGGTCGGGGTCACGTTCGTCTACGTGACCCACGACCAGGAGGAGGCGCTGACGATGTCCGACCGGCTGGCCGTCATGCGGGACGGGCGCGTCGAGCAGGTCGGCGCGCCGGAAGCCGTCTACGCCGCACCCGAGTCGGCGTACGTCGCGGGCTTCCTCGGCTCCGCGAACGTCCTGGACGTGACCGTGCGCGGCGCCGGGCCGGGCGGGTCGGTGGACTGCGGCCTCGGGGAGCTCGGGCTGCGTGCGGTCGGTCCGACCGTCGCCGGATCGGGCAAGGTGATCGTGCGACCGGAGCGGATCGCCCTCGAGCCCGCAGAGGACACAACCCCCGAGCCGTCCGGGCACAACGTGTTCCACGGGCTCGTCGACCGGATCGTCTATCTCGGACCCACCACCCACGTCGTGGTCCGCCTGGCCGACGGCCAGACCCTGCTCGTCGCCGTCCCCAACACGGGCGAGCCGCTCTCCTCGCCGTTCGTCGTCGGACGGCCGGTGCGCGCGACGTTCCCGGCTGAGGCGGCCCGGCTGCTGCCCGGGGACGAGGGGCTCACGGCCGACCCGACGGAGGCGTTGCCGGACCAGCGCGCCTCAGCGGCCGCCGGAACGCCCTGACCGCAACGCTCCCTGCCGCGGCGGTGTGCGCCGGGGACGCCAGCCGGTGCCCAGCTCGCGGGCCGCGAAGGCCATCGCGATGGCGAACGCCCGCTCCGGGTCGACCACCGGGTCCTCGAGCGCGACCTGGATCGACAGGCCGTCGATCAGCGCGGAGAAGGTGATCGCGAAGGCGTCGGCGTCCACCGCCCCGATCTCCCCGTCGGCCTGCCCGTCGCGCACGACGCGGGCGATCGTGTCCCGCCAGCGCTGGTCCAGCTCGATGCGGTCCTTGGCGATCTCGGGGTGGCGGAACGCCTGGGCCCACAGGTCGAACCAGAGACCCCATGCCCCGGGGATGTCGCCCTCCCCCTCCGGCACGCAGGTCGTCGCGACGAGCATCTCCAGCCGCTCCCGCGCCGTCCGCAGCCGCTCGAGCTCGGCGGCCACGTCGGCGTAGAACGACCGCTCGGAGTATCTCAGTGCTTCGGTGAGCAGCCGGTCCTTGGTCTCGAAGTAGTAGATGACCAGGGCCGGGCTCGCGCCCGAGCGGCGCGCCACGTCGGCGATCCGCGTCTCGGAGAAGCCACGCTCCCCGATCAGCTCGGCCGCCGCCTGCAGCATCTGCTCGCGACGCTGGTCGGGTGCGTCCTTCGCCGCCGGATCCGACGACTCGACGGGCGACACCACGGACTCGAACTCCTCGGCTCGGTGCGGGCCGAGACTCCCGCCGACCCCTTGTCGCGCAGATTACCACCGACCTAGACTGAACAGTCAGTCAACGAGTCGGAGGGCGGGATGTCGGTGAGCGCACCCGACGCGGTGCGCGCGATGCTCGGCGCCCGGTCGGTGGCGGTCGTCGGTGCCAGCCCGCGACCGGGCACGTTCGGGGAGCGCCTCGTCACCGAGGTCCTGCGCAGCTCCTCGCGGCCGAAGGTGTCCCTGGTCAACCCGCGGTACGCCGAGGTCGCCGGGCACCCGTGCCATGGCTCGCTCGCGGAACTGGCCGAGTCGGTCGACCTCGTGCTTCTCGGCGTACCGGACGCGGCCCTTGACGAGCAGCTCGAGCTCGCCGCTGCGCGCGGTGACCGGTCGGCAGTCGTCTTCGGCGCGGCGTGGTCGCCGCCTGCGCCCGGTCCTACGCTTCGCGAGCGCCTGACCCAGCGAGCCCAGGCGGCCGGCATGGCGCTGTGCGGCGGCGGGTGCATGGGGTTCGTCGACGTGACCGGCGGGCTGCGCGCGATCGGCTACCTCGAGAAGGAGGACCTGCCCGCCGGACCGGTTGCACTGGTCTCGCACTCCG
>DASYEF010000125.1:0-5989 GCA_036499185.1 Actinomycetes bacterium
GCCGGCGAGGACGGCACCGTCACCATCTTCTTCTCCGACATCGAGAACTCCACGGTGCTCAACACCCAGCTCGGCGACACCCGTTGGATCAAGGTGCTCACCGCGCACGACCACCTGGTCGAGACCTACGTGGAGAAGTACCGCGGCCTGATCGTGAAGAGCTTCGGCGACGGGCACATGGTGGTCTTCTCCACCCCTGAGCTCGCGATCGCCGCGTCGCTGGACATCCAGCGGGCGCTCGGCGCCAACTGGAACCGCAGCCGCGAGCTGCGCCGGACACCGATCCGGGTCCGGATCGGCCTGCACACTGGCACCGCGATCGAGCGGGACGGCGACTACTTCGGCCAGAACGTCGCGCTCGCAGCTCGCGTCGCGGCCCAAGCCCAAGGCGGCGAGATCCTGGTCACTGCCGAGATCGCGAGCGCCCTGGAGCAGTACTACGTCTTCTTCGAGGCAGAGGCCGTCGAGCTCAAGGGCTTCGAGGGCGCCCACGCTCTGTTCCACGTCGAGGGCGCGGCATGAGGCTCCGGCTCGGGCGGCCCGACCTGGCGGCGTACGCACGACGGTTCGACGTACCCGCCGCGGATGCCGCCGGGCTGTCGGCGACGTTCCTCGGAGTGAGCACGATCCTGCTCGACGACGGCGGTTCGGCGCTGATGACCGACGGTTACTTCAGCCGGCCGGGCCTGCTGAAGGTCGGCCTCGGCACGATAGCGCCGGACGAAGCCCGGATCGAGGCCTGCCTCGAGCGCGTGCTCGGCGGCCGCGGCCTGGAGGCCGTGATCCCGGTGCACACCCACTTCGATCACGCACTGGACTCGGCGGTGGTCGCACAGCGGACCGGCGCCCGCCTGCTCGGCGGGACGTCCACGGCGAACCTCGGTCGCGGCGGCCGGCTGCCCGAGGACCGGATCACCGTCGTCGAGCCCGGCGCACCGCAGGTCCTCGGTCCCTGGACCGTCACGATGACGCCGTCGCACCACTGCCCGCCCGACCGCTACCCCGGCGAGATCACCGCACCGGTAGTGCCGCCGGCCACGACGTCGGCCTACCGGTGCGGCGAGGCGTGGTCCGTGCTCGTCGCCCACGCGAGCGGACGCACCGCCCTGATCCAGGGCAGCGCCGGGTACGTCGCCGGTGCACTCGCCGGGCAGCAAGCCGAGGTCGTCTACCTCGGCGTCGGACAGCTCGGGTTGCAGGACGAGGCCTACATCACGGCGTACTGGGCCGAGACGGTGCGCACCGTCGGCGCCCGGCGGGTGGTGCTGACGCACTGGGACGACTTCTTCTCGCCCCTGCCGATGGCGCCCGGCGATCGCGGTCTGCGCGCGCTGCCGTACGCCGGGGACGACCTGGGCGCGACCCTGCGGGTGCTGGACCGGCGGGCCGCCGAGGACGGCGTCAGCCTGTCGTTCCCAACGGTGTGGCAGCGCGAGGACCCCTGGGCCTAGGTCCGGACGAGCCAGCGGGCCAGCAGGGTGCCCTCATTCTCCGCGAGCACAGCGAGGTCGAGGTCGACGTCGACCGACTCGCCGGACACGATCCGCGGATGCACCCCGCCGATCAGGCGCGGGACCCACGTCAGGCAGAGCTCGTCGGCAGCACCGCTCGCCACCAGGTCGCGCAGCAGGCTCGGACCGCCCTCGCTGAGCAGGTTCTGCCACCCGCGGCCGACCAGCGCGTCCTTCATCGCCACCAGATCGACCTGGGACCCGCCGACGACGATCACATTCTCGGCGCCGAGCGCGGCAGCAGCGGCATCCCGCCCAGGCGAGATCTCGGGGACCACCAGCACGACCTTGCCTGCCGGGGCGTCGGTCAGGCTCGTGGGCACCTGCCCCGAGTGCGAGACGACGACCAACGGCACCTCGGCGACCCGGTAGGCCTCGGTGCGCGCGGTCCCGGCCCCGACGATAATCGCGTCGGCCTGCGCCCGCAGCGCGTCGAAGACCGCCTTGTCGGCGTCGTTGTTGATCGAGCCGCTCTTGCCGGACTCGCCGTTGGCGGCCCCGTCGACAGTGCCGACCATGTTGACCCGCAGCCACGGCAGCCGCGGCGGCATGTAGAGGTCGGCCACGTCCTCGCTGGCCGCACCGAGGTTGTCGATCAGGACGCGCATCAGTCCTCCGTCTCCCATCGGGCTACCCAGTACTGGACGCCGTACGGGGCGTCGTCGTAGTCGATATCGGACGTCGCGATCTCGAAACCTGCCAGCCCGGCCAGCGCCGGCACGTCCGGGGCCCAGAGGTCGGCGGCGAGCTCGAGATCGAGGTCGCGCAGCGCCGCGGTGTCGCCGGCCCGGAGAGCCGCGCCGATCACGGAATCGAAGGCGGCCGAGCGCTCGTCGAAGTGTCCGGGGGCCTTCTCGGTCCGCGTCGCCGTGCCGTTGGCAACCACCAGCAGTCCTGGTCCGCTGCCCTGGTCGGCACCGAGGAGCTCAGCGCCGATTCGCTTGGCAGCCGACGTGGCACCACGCACCGCGGCCGGCGACTCGGCGACCAACCACGCGACCGCCGCGTCGACTGCTTTGCGCAGCTCGGGGATCGGGTCGTCGAGCGACGTGTACTCCGGGAGCAGCGCCAGCGTGCCCGGCACGATGACCACCCTCATGCCAGCCCCCGGATCGCCCGCTGCGGCGGTCGGCGCCCGGCGATGGTGTTGACCATGTCGACGACCTGGCGGGTCTCGACTACCTCGTGAACCCGGTAGATCCGGGCGCCGGCCAGGGCGCTGATCGCGGTCGCCGCCAGTGTGCCGGTCAACCGCTCCCCGACGGGCAGGTCGAGGCTCTCGCCGACGAAGTCCTTGTTGGACAGCGAGACCAGCACCGGCCATCGGGTCGCCACCATCTCCTCGAGGCGGCGGGTGAGCTCGAGGGAGTGGAAGGTGTTCTTGCCGAAGTCGTGCGCCGGGTCGATGATCACGCCGGCCGGGTCGACGCCGGCCGCGACCGCACGCTCGGCGTACGCCGTGGTCTCGGCGATGGCGCTGGCGACGACGTCGTCGTACTCGACGCGGAACGGGCGGGTCCGCGGGGTGGCGCCCCCGGTGTGGGTGCATACGATCGCGGCGCCGAACTCGGCAGCCACCTCGACCAGGCCCGGGTCGGCGCCGCCCCAGGCGTCGTTGAGCAGGTCGGCGCCGGCCTCGCAGACGGCGCGGCCGACCTCGGAGCGCCAGGTGTCCACCGAGATCACCAAGGCCGGGAATGCCTCGCGGACCCGGGCCACGAACCCCACCACGCGCGCCTTCTCCTCCTCGGCGTCGATGAAGGCGCCCGGCGCCGCCTTGATGCCGCCGATGTCGACGATCTCGGCGCCCTGGTCGACCACCAGGCCGACGCGCTCGAAGGCCTTGTCTTCGGCCCAGGTGGCGCCCTTGTCGTAGAACGAGTCCGGAGTCCGGTTGACGATCGCCATCATCAAGGTGGCGTCGTCGGCGAAGCTGTGCCGCCCCAGCTTGAGTGTCACGCGACGCCCTCGAGCCCGGCTGCGGGAGGCCGCTCGCTCAGGGCGACCGCGCGCACCAGCGGCGCGATCACCCCAGCGACCGGGTGGTACTGGCGCAGGCTCGCCGGGCCGGGCACGGCAGCGCCGCCGGAGCGCTGCCACACGGCTGCGCTGATCTGGGTCGCCATCGCGCCGAGGTCGCGCAGAGCCTGGTGCCGGTGTGCCCGGCGGCCGAGGTCGACCTGCGCGATCGCGTCCAGGCCACGGGTGCGGAGGGTGTCGATCAGGGCGGTCGTCTCCACGGCGTAGCCGGTCGGGACGGCAAGCGTCTCGAACAGCTCGCGGCGTACGGCCCACTCGCCGGCCAGCGGCTGCACCAGCCCGGCAAGCTCGGCGAAGAACAGGTTCAGCAACGGACGCGCCACCAGCTCGGTGACCCGCCCGCCTTCGTAGGCCGCCCCCGGCTCGGTGCTGTCGAGCAGCGGCCGCTCGTAGAAGCCCTTGACCAGCGCTACCTCAGGGCGCGCGAGCAGCGGCCCGAGCAGGCCCGGGACGAAGTGCGTGTCCCAGTCGAGCAGGTCGGCATCGATGAACACCAGCAGGTCGCCGGTCGTGACGAAGAGCGACTTCCACATCGCTTCGCCCTTGCCTGCGGCCACCCCCAGGTCGGGGCGGATCTCCGCGGCCCGGTGCACCACCGCCCCGGCGTCGGCCGCAACAGCGTAGGTGTCATCGGTGGAGTCGGAGTCGATGACGACGATCTCGTCGAGCAGGTCCGTCGTCTCCATCAGGGCCTCTCGGACACGGGTGACCACGTCGCCCACCGTGGCGGCCTCGTTGCGGGCCGGCACCACCAGGCTGACCGTCAGGCCCGAGGACTCCTTCGCGGCGAGCAGCGCGGTCAGCGAGACGTCGCGCCACGAGCTGGTGTTCGCGGCGAACCAGTCGTCGACGGAGGCGGGCACGTGAGCAGGTTAGCCCTCAGACGTTCAGGCCCCACGGCGCGTCCGGGATCACCTGGTCGAAGAACGCCGCGATCTCCTCGACGGCTTGCGCGGCCTCCGGGACGATGCCCGCAGCGGCCTGGAAGACGTGCACCTGGTGGTCCCAGACCTGCAGCTCGACCTCGACCCCGGCAGCGAGCAGTGCCGCCGTCATCGCCTCGGCATCGGGGAAGACCATCTCGGCGCTGCTGGCCTGGATCAACGAGGGCGGCAGCCCGCGAAGGTCGCCGGTGCTCGGCGCAGCCGGGAGCGCGTGCTCCTCACCGGCACGACGCGAGGCGCGCAGGACGACCTTGGCTAGCCCGTCGAAGGAGTGCAGCGGGAACAGCGCGCAGGTCGCGGCGGACTCTGCCGCGACCTTGGCAGTGCCGTCGAAGTCGATCAGCGGCGACAGCGCGACCAGGCCGGCCGGCATCGGCAGCCCCTCAGCCTTGGCTGCCAGCGCGACCTGGAACGTCAGATAGCCACCGGCAGAGTCGCCCATCACCACGACGTTCGAGGCCGGCACGCCGGAGTCGAGGACGTAGCGGTACGCGTCCACGGCATCGGCGATCGACGCACTCACGGGGTGGTCCGGCAGCTGACGGTAGTTGACCGCGATCACGCTGGACCGGGTCTCCTCGGCGATCCGCGACATCAGCTGGCGGTGCAGGTACCGTCCGCCGACCACGAACGCGCCGCCATGCAGGTAGACAACCACGCGGTCCTCGACCGACGGGGTCCGGAGCACCTCGGCGCGGCAGTGCGGCAGCTCCATCGGCTCGTACGTCGTCCCCGGGACGGTCCGCGCAGCAAGACCCACGTAGTCGGCCAGGAAATAGGGCCACGGAGCCAGCGGCACCCGGGCCCACAGGCCGATGAACGGCTTGACCGTGTGCGACAGCACGCCCGACACGACGGCCGAGGCAAAGCTCCCGCCACCGAATTCGGTCCGCGGGACCCGCCCTGAGACCCGCAGCGGGGCGACCTGCTCGACGTCGAGGTCGGTAACCAATCGCAGCGGTGCGTGTGCGTTCGCGGCCGTACTCATCGGTTGCCCCCGTCGTGTCCGGTACTGCTGAGTCCCGTTGCTTGTTCAACAAGGAACGTACCGGCACTATGCCTGAGAATTCGGCAGTTTCGCCTCGCGGGTAAGGGAATTCTTCTGAGGCGAGTTCTCCACAAATCGGCGTCGAGGCCTTGACAAATCAGCTCCGGACGGAGGCGCGTGCGGCCGCGGAACGACGCCGACCGCGCCACTCCTCGACCCGCCAGGACAGCACCAGGCCCAGCGCCTCCCGGGCGATCGACCCGGACATCTTCGAGGCGCCGGCGGTCCGGTCGGTGAACAGGATCGGCACCTCGGTGATCCGCAGGCCGCGCCGGGTCGCGCGCCAGGTGTTCTCGATCTGGAACGCGTAGCCGTTGGACTCCGAGTCGAGGACCTCGATCGCCTCCAGCGCCTCACGGCGGAACGCCTTGTAGCCGGCGGTGGTGTCATGCACCGGGGTGCCGAGCAGCAGTCGGACATAGATGTTGCCGCCCCGGGAGATCAGC
>DASYEF010000126.1:0-10462 GCA_036499185.1 Actinomycetes bacterium
ACCCGGCCGCTCGCGCACGCCGTCCGTACCGTGACGTCCTTGCCGGATACGTCGACCATCCGCGCCGCGCCGCTCTCGTCGACGTGCGTGAGCCTCGGCTGCTCGGCGGTCATGACGAGGACGCGGGCATCACGAGTTCCGCCGCTCCAGCACCATGACCTCGACCGCGTCGCCCACGCTCACTGCGGTGGCCGCCTCGGGCACCACGATGAGGGCGTTCGAGTGGGCGAGGGCACCCACCAGGTGCGAGCCGGCGCCTCCGACCGGCCGCACGACGTACTTGCCGTCCGTGACATCGAGCCAGCCCCGCATGAACTGCCGCCGCCCTACGGGCGAGGCGAAGCCTTCTTGGCACACCGCCCGCACCACCGGACGGTGCAGCGGCTCGACCCCGAGCATCCGACGGATCACGGGCCGGACGAAGACCTCGAACGACACGTAGGACGACACCGGGTTGCCGGGCAGCGTGATGATCGGCGTCGAGTCCGGGCCGATCGTGCCGAAGCCCTGCGGCATCCCCGGCTGCATCGCCACCCGCTGAAAGGAAACCGTCCCGAGCCGGGACAGCACCTCCTTGACGACGTCGTAGGCACCGACGCTCACACCACCGCTGGTGAGGACGAGGTCGGCCCGGATCAGCTGGTCCTCGATGGCGTTCATCAGCGAACGAGCGTCGTCGGCCACGATGCCGACCCGGAACGCCAGCGCGCCCGCCTCGCGGCAGGCGCTGGTCAGCATGAAGGAGTTGGACTCGTGGATCTGGCCCATCGAGGTGGGGTTGCCCGGCTCGACCAGCTCGCTGCCCGTGGACACGATGACGACCCGGGGCCGCGGCTGCACGGTCACCCGTTCCCGGCCCACCGCGGCGAGCAGCCCGAGCTGTCCGGGGCCGAGCCGGGCGCCCGCCTCGAGAACCTCCCGGCCCGTCTGCACGTCCTCGCCGCGGCGGCGGATGTGCGCGCCGGGCTCCGGCGCGCGGGTGATCGTGACCGCGGCGATCCCGCGGTCGGTCCACTCCAGAGGTACGACGGCGTCGGCGCCCACCGGCACTGGTGCGCCGGTCATGATGCGCACGCACAGTCCAGGCTGCACCGTGTAGCTCGACGCCGACCCGGCCGCGACGTCACCGACGACGGGCAGCTGGACGGGATGCTCCGCGCTCGCGGTCGCGACGTCGCTGACCCGCACGGCATACCCGTCGTGCGAGGCGTTGTCGAACGGCGGCAGGTCCGTCCCGGCCACCACGGTCTCGGCGAGGATGCAGCCGTGCGCGTCGAGCAGCTGGAGGTCCAGCGGGGCCACCGGCTCGACCGCCGCGAGGATGTCGGCGAGGTGCTGGTCGACCCCGACGAGCGCGTCGGTCGCAGAGTCGGTCACCGGGCGACCTCCTGCTCGATCTGGTCCGCCAGGTCGACCGGCTGGGTCGCCGGCGCCTTGTCCAGCTGGCCGGCCACGAACTCGCGCAGCCAGGCGGAGAAGTCCGGGCCGAGGTCCTCGCGCTCGGCGGCCAGGCGCACGACGGTCTTGAGGTACTCCAGGCGGTCGCCGGTGTCGTAACGACGGCCGGTGAACACGACGCCGTGCACCGGCCCGTGCTCCTGGGTCTTCGCCATCCGCAGGAGGGCGTCGGTGAGCTGGATCTCGCCGCCCCGGCCCGGGTCGGTCTCCCGCAGCACCGCGAAGACACCGGGGTCCAGCACGTAGCGGCCGATGATCGCGAGGTCGCTGGGTGCCTCGTCGACGGGCGGCTTCTCGACCAGGTCGGTGATCGTCACGGCGTCAGGGTCCTCCGAATCTTCGACGGCGGCGCAGCCATAGAGGTTCACCTGGTCGCGCGGCACGCGCATGAGGGCCACGACGCTGCCGCCCTGCCGGTCGCGTACGGCGAGCATCGTCGACAGCAGGGGGTCGCGCGGGTCGATGAGGTCGTCGCCGAGCAGGACGGCGAACGGCTCCTTGCCCACGTGCCGCGCCGCGCAGAGCACGGCGTGACCGAGGCCGCGCGGGTCGCCCTGCCGGGTGTAGTGCAGGTCGGCCAGCACCGCGGAGGCCCGGACCCGGCGCAGCCGCTCGTCGTCTCCCTTGGCCTCGAGCGCCGCCTCGAGCTCCCAGTTGTGGTCGAAGTGGTTCTCGATCGCGTTCTTGTTGCGGCCGGTCACGAGTAGGACGTCGGTCAGCCCGACGGAGACGGCCTCCTCCACGACGTACTGGATAGCGGGCTTGTCGACGACAGGCAGCATCTCCTTGGGCGTCGCCTTGGTCGCGGGCAGGAACCGGGTGCCGAGGCCGGCCACGGTGACCACGGCCTTGCTGACGGACTGCTCGCTCGGCGGCTCAGTCGGCATGTCAGCAGACCCTAACGGCCCACGGGCTGCTCGCTCTCGGCACCGGGCACGTGCCAACGGTCCCGGCCCTCCGCCTTGGCGACGTAGAGGGCACGGTCGGCCGAGCGCATCAGCGTGGCCGGCGTGGACCCGTGATCCGGGAACGCGGCTCCGCCGATCGAGAGCGTGATGTCCAGCGGCGCTTCGCCCTCCACCCGGAACGGCTCGCGCCGGATCGCCTCGCAGATCCGCTCCGCCAGCTGCGCAGCGCCTTCCACCGTGGTCTCCGGCAGGACGACGACGAACTCCTCGCCGCCGTACCGGGCGAAGGTGTCCACCTCACGGATCTGCTCCTGCACGCGTTGGGCGAGCTCGCGCAGCACCGTGTCGCCGCGGGCGTGGCCGTGCACGTCGTTGACCTGCTTGAAGTGGTCGAGGTCGAGCATCAGGACGGCGAGCGGGCGGTCGAACCGGGTGGATCGCTCGATCTCGCGGGCCAGGCTCATCGAGAGGTAGCGGAAGTTCCACAGCCCGGTGAGCGGGTCGGTGGTCGAGAGCCGCTGTGCCTCGTGGTGCAGGTGCACGTTGTCGACGGCGATGCTGGCCTGGCCGGCCAGGGTGCGCAGCCCGTCCTCGTCCCCGTTGTCGAACGGCCGCCCGTCCACTCGGTCGTAGAGCGCCAGCACACCCACGACGTTGCCCATGCTGCGCAGCGGTACGGCGAGCACCTCACCGGTTGCCGGCTCGGACTCGACCGGCGTCAGTACGGCGGGACCCGAGCCCAGCCGGCCGCGGGCGACCTCCCCAGTGGCGAGGACCCGGCCGAGCACTCCCTCCCCCGGCGCGACCATCGCCGGCGCAGTGAGCCGGGTCTCGTGCAGGCCGTGCTCGGCGACCAGCTGCAGGCGGTCGGCAGACAGGTGCAGCACCACACCGGCCTGAGCCTGCAGAGTGACGACCGCGGTCTCGAGCACGACCTGGAGCAGGCCGTCGAGGTCGTGGGTGCTGGTCAGGGTGTCGCCGATGCGCTCGAGGGAGTCGCGCAGGTCGTCGCGACTACGCTCCACGGCGGCCACGCTGCGGCGCAGCTCGTCGGTCATCGTCATCACGGCGCTGCCGAGCCGGCCGGCCTCGCCGTCCCCCGACGGCGCCATCGGGGTGTCCAGCTCGCCGCGCGCCACCCGTTCCGCGGCCTCGGTGATCTCGGCGTACGGCTTGCTGAGGTTGCGCGCGACGACTGTGACCAACGCTCCCGCGGCCAGCGCGCCGAGCAGCAGGATGAGCGCGAAGAGCGGCACGCTCGACCCACCCGACCGGGTGTCGCTGGTGACGATCGTGGTCCAGGGGACACCGGCGCGGGGCACGGCGACCCGCGCGGTCCACCCGTTGACGTGCACAACACCCGGATGCCGGGCCGCCGCCACCAGCGCCGACGTCGTGGCGCGGTCGGTGGTGGAGAAGACTGCCTTCCCGCCGCGCAGGAGCACGACCTGGCCGACGGCCGTGCTGCGGGCCCGGACGTCGGCCAGCAGCTCGTCGTCGAGCCGTACGGCGGCAACTGCGGTGAAGCTGCCCCCTCCGGGCACCTGCACCGTCGCCTGCTGTGACACCACCGGGCTGGTCGACCTGCTCTTGGTGTCGGTGCACCTCGGGAGCTCGCGCGGTTGTTTCCCGGTCCCGGGCGGAGGGGTGCCCGCGAACGCCTGCACTGTCCCACCGTCGTCCAGGATGGCCACGTAGCCGGCGTCGCCGTCGCCGACCAGAGCCTGGGCGGCGAGGCCCGGGGCGGTGACCCGCGACTGCAGGGCAGCCGCCTTGGCGACCAGGCCCATCTGGGTGCACTCGTCGACGAGCTCCGCGCGGACGCCGGCCGAGGCGGTGATGAGGTCCTGGTCGGTGCGGTCCGAGCGCGCGCCCGGGACGACGAGGAGCAGCACCAGGGCACCCACCACCAGCGGCACGAGGAACAACCCCGCCAGCACCAGCCACAGCCGGCTGCGCAGCGTCATGGCGCGACCCCGCTGCTGTCCGAGTCAGGCGCGCGGTCCGGACGGCGGTCGATCCCGCCCGTCAGCAGCTGTCCCTGGAAGGATGTCGCGATGGAGGGCGATCCGAGGACCGGCGAGATACCGGTCGCGAAAGCGGAGCTGCGGGCGCGCGTGCTCGCCGCACGCCGGGCCGTGCCGCCCGTGGATCGTGCGGTCGCCTCCGCTGCGCTCACCGCTGCTGTCCTCAACCTTCCCGAGGTCCGACCAGCGCGGACCATCGCCTCCTACCTCTCCATCGGCTCCGAGCCGTCGACCGCTGAACTGGTGGACGAGCTGCGTTCGAGGGACGTCCGCGTGTTGGTGCCGGTGCTTCGAACCGACCTCGACCTGGACTGGGCAATCTACGAGACCCGCGCCGGGTTGTCGCCCGGCGCCCGTGGCCTGTGGAAACCGTCGGGCGCGTCGCTAGGCGTGGCCGCCGTGACGCAGGCCGACGTCCTGGTCGTGCCGGCGCTGGCCGTCGACGCGGCCGGCACCCGGCTCGGGCGGGGCGGCGGCTCGTACGACCGGGCGCTCGCGAGGCTGCCCCGGGGTCGCCCCGTGGTGGCGCTGCTTTACGACGGCGAGCTGCTGCCCGCCGTACCCGCGGAGGCGCACGACCGCGCCGTGACCGTCGTCGTCACGCCGTCCGGCGTCACCCGTCCGGGTGACGCCCGTCCGGGCGCGGGTCCCCCGGATGCCACGCTCCGGCTGGACTCCAGGCAGGGAGGCGACGGGCGATGAGTGTCGAGCAGCTCGACGTGACGCTGCTGGTCGGCGCCGTCGTGCTGCTCGTCTCGATCGCCGCGGTCCGGCTCGCAGTCGGCAGCGGGCTGCCCACCCTGCTGCTCTACCTCGGCCTCGGGCTGGTCCTCGGCGAGAACGCGATCGGCGTGCACTTCGATGACGCCGAGCTGGCCCGCTCGCTCGGCTACGCGGCACTGGTCGTGATCCTGGCCGAGGGCGGTCTGACCACCTCCTGGGAGAGCATCAAGTCCACCGTTCCCGCGGCCGCCTCGCTCGCGACGATCGGCACGGGGGTCTCGGTCGGCGTCGTCGGCGTCGCGGCGCACCTACTGCTCGACGTGGGCTGGCAGGAGTCCCTGTTGATCGGGGCGGTCCTCGCACCGACCGACTCGGCGGCGGTGTTCTCGGTGCTGCGCAAGGTGCCGCTGCCGTCGCGGCTCGGCGGCCTGCTCGAGGCGGAGTCCGGCTTCAACGACGCACCGGTCGTGATCCTCGTCGTGGCGCTCGCCGGCCACTCGGCGCCGACCTGGTGGGGCGTGCTGCTCCTCATCGCCTACGAGCTCGTGCTGGGTGCTGCGGTCGGGCTGCTCATCGGGTACGCCGGCGCGTGGGGTCTCCGCCGGATCGCTCTGCCGTCCTCGGGGCTCTACCCCCTGGCCGTCGTTGCGCTGTGCGTCGCCGCCTACGGGGCGGCCGCCGTCGCGCACGGCAGTGGGTTCCTCGCGGTCTACGTCGCGGCGCTGGTGCTGGGCAACCTTCGCCTGCCGCACCGCTCGGCCACCCGCGGGTTCGTCGAGGGCGCCGGCTGGCTGGCCCAGATCGGCCTGTTCGTCATGCTCGGACTGCTTGCGACGCCGGCCGATCTCGGCTCGTCGGTGCTGCCGGCGCTCGGCGTGGGCTTGGTGCTGCTCGTCGTGGCGCGCCCGGCCGCGGTGCTCGCGTCGCTGCTCCCCCTGCAGCGCGCCTGGCATCGGGTGCCGGCGGTGCTGCACTTCCCGACGACCCGGGCCGAGCGGGTGCTCCTGTCCTGGGCCGGCCTGCGCGGAGCGGTACCCGTCGTGCTCGCCACCGTGCCGGCGCACAAGGACGTGTTCAACCTCGTCTTCGTCCTCGTCGTCGTCTTCACACTGGTGCAGGCGCCCACCCTGCCCTGGGTCGCGCGACGGCTCGGCGTCGTCGCAGCCGGGGAGATGCACGAGCTGGACATCGAGTCCTCGCCGCTGACCCGCCTGGACGCCGATCTGCTCCAGGTGCATGTCGCCGACGGGTCGCGCCTCGCCGGTGTCGAGGTCGCCGAGCTGAGCCTGCCGACGGGTGCCGCGGTGACGCTGATCGTCCGCGACGGTGCGACCTTCGTGCCCGGCCCGACGACGCCGGTGCGCGCCGGTGACGACCTGATCCTCGTGACCCCCGAGCCGGTACGCCGGGAGGTCGAGCGCCGGCTGCGCGCGGTGTCGCGCGGCGGCCGCCTCGCCGACTGGACCAGCCGGCCGCGACCGCGCCGCTGACGTCCGGCGCCGCTCGCCGCTGCCGCCGCCAGCTCAGTGCTGGTGGTACTGGTGCATCACCGCATGGCCGCGACCGCGTCCGATCAGCGCCCGGTTGACCGGGACCGTGACGACGAACGCGATCACCAGCGAGACGCCGAGGCTGGCCCAGAACAGGACCGTCGACAGCCCGGCGTTGAGCGCACCCGGCACGAGCAGGACGACGGCGTTGTCGGTCACCTCCATCGTCGCGATCGACACGGTGTCCGAGGCGAGCGCGACCTTGGCCGCGTCGCGGAACGGGAGGCCGGCGCGCAGCACCGGGGTGATGGTGAGCCCGTAGCCGAAGCCGAAGGCGAGCACGACGGACAGCACCACGGTCGCCCAGCCAGCGAGGCCGGCCGCGGTTCCGATGACCATCCCGAGCACCTCGCCGATCGAGCAGCCGGTGAGGCAGTGCAGGGTGGCGCTGACCGCGGACCGGGTCAGGTCGGAGCCGGCCGGCGCCTCGTCGTGGGCGTCGTGCGCGTCGTGAACCTCGTGCTCGACGTGCTCGTGGTGCGGGTTCCCCGACATGGGACGGCCTCCTCCGGTCGTCTCCTTAATACCCCAGGGGGGTATCCAGGGTCAAGCGTCATGCCTCCTGCAGCGCGGCTCCAACGACAAGCAGCCCGAAGAGCACGACGGTGAGGACGTGCACTGCGGTGCACCACAGACAGATCGCGTCGATGCGGAACAGCTCGGCCCACACCAGGTAGACCACGAGGACGACGCCGGAGACGGCGCCGAGCAGTCGCACCCGGCCGACCCAGGGGTTCGACGCCGACCAGGCCGGCGGCGAGCACAGCGCGGTCATGCCGACGTAGAACAGCAGGCCGAGCAGCGCGACCGGGAGGCCCAGGAGCTCCGAGTAGGAGCTGGTCGTCACCTTGAGGCAGTTGATGGCCCCGGTGTCGGGGCAGGCCAGCGACGTCGAGGACGAGTAGTGCTCGAAGGTGAGGTACGCCGACGCTGCTAGCCCGAGAACGCAGACGACCAGCGAGCCCCAGCGCAGCCAGGCGGGCTGGCGCGCCGGCGTACCTGCGAGCGCGCGCCCGCTGCGGGCGTCGGCCGTGGCCCCGGTCACGGCCGAGCGGCGGGGCTGGTCCAGGTGGCGCCGGTCACTGCGTCGACTTGCCGAACGCGGCGAACGAGGCGCCGACACCGCGCCCGGTGCAGACCTTGACCGGCGCGCCCTTCGTCACGTCGCAGATCGCGGCCGTGATGACGTTGGCGCTCCCGTCGACCGACTTGGCGATCGGGCTGCCGGGCTTCGAGAGCGCGGCGGCGATCTGCTCGCGGCTCTTGCCGGCCAGCAGCTTGGGGTCGACGAATGTCCCAGCCGAGACGTAATGGCCGCCGATGTCGAGGAACGGGATGCCGGGCGAGCCGACGTACTTCTCGGTGTTGTAGGTCGAGTACGTCTTCTGGTCCGCGGAGCTCGGTGAGTCGAGCGGCTTCTGGTCGGGGTCGGTTGTCTCGACGCCGGTGAAGGACAGGTACTGGCTCGTGAAGGACGAGTCGTGGAACGAGAGCGTCTGGGTGTCGGGGTAGACGTCGGTCGTAGACGAGTGCGTTGCGCCGAGCTTGTCGAAGGTGCCGAACCGCGACAGCGCCACCGCCAGCGCCCAGCGCTGCGCCGCGCAGTACGGGCAGTACTCCGCGCCGATGTAGAGCACCTGCGGCTTGCCGGCGAAGGTGAGGGCGGGAGCCGTGATCTTGCGTGGCGTGGCGGCCGCCGACCCCGGGCCGATCGTGTCGAACACGGACGCCGGCACCGTGGTGACGTCCTTGAAGACCGCCGCGGACGCGGTGGTCTCGTTCTCGTGGCCCTTTGCCGTCACGTGGGACCCGGAGCCCGAACCGACGCCGGCGGCCTTGGCCACGACGAGTGCCACCACCACGGCGATCACGACCACCACGGCGCCGCCGGCCAGGAAGACGCGCCGCCGGCGGTCCTTGCGGGCCTGCTCGGCCCGCATGGCAGCGACCTTCTCCCGGGCCTGTGCCTTCGTCGCCGCTCGGCTGCTCATCGTTCGTCCTCCGTCGCCAGGTGCATCGGGTCCAGGCTACGGCCCGGTGACCGAGGTCCTGGCGCCACCGGCGCCGCGCGCCTCCTGCTCAAACGCGCGCCCGTCCCGTCCGGGTTCCGCCCGTCCCACCTGACGGGCCAGCCGCCCGGGCTGTACGCGGTGGCATGGAGGGGCCGTGACCGCACCCGGCCATCGGGCGGTCGACACCGTGGACAAACCGGACATCTCGGCGTAGGAACGGTTCGCATGACAACCAACTCCTCGCGTGCTTTGCCGTCTCGCCGCGCCGTGCTCACCGGCGCCGTCGCCGCAGCCGGGGCCGCCGCCGCCGCGCCGCTGCTGGTCGCGAGGCCGGCGGGAGCCGACATCGACCTGCCAGGTGACTTCCCGGTCGGCCCGCCGCCGCTGGCGCAGAGCCCCGATGCCGAGCTGCGGGCGATGCTCCGCGAGGTCGACCCGGCGCGGATCGAGGCAACGATCCGGCGGCTCGTGGCGTTCGGGACGCGGCACACCCTGTCGTCGCAGACCGATCCGCAGCGCGGCATCGGCGCGGCTCGCGACTGGCTCTTCGACCAGTACCAGCAGGTGGCCGCGACCTCCGACGGCCACCTGACCGTGGAGAAGCAGTCCTACGTGCAAGGGCCAGGCGTCCGGATCCCGAGCGACACGGTGATCACGAACATCGTCGCCACGCTGCACGGGTCCTCCGGGACGGCACGGACCTATGTGGTCAGCGGGCACTACGACTCGCGGATCACAGACGTCATGAACTTCACCGACGATGCACCCGGCGCCGACGACGACGCCTCGGGCGTGGCGGTCGCACTGGAGCTCGCTCGGGTGATGGCAACACATCGGCCCGCCGCCACGATCGTGTTCGCCGCGGTCGCCGGTGAGGAGCAGAACATCTACGGCTCCACACACATGGCTCAGGTGATGAAGGACCAGGGCGCCGACGTTCAGGGCATGTTCACCAACGACATCGTGGGCAGTAGCACCGCAGACGACGGCACCCGCGACCCGCGGACACTGCGCCTCTTCGCCGAGGGTGTCCCGACGTCGGAGACCCCGGCGCAGGCATCGGTCCGACAGTCGGTCGGCGGCGAGAGCGACTCGCCGGCTCGCCAGCTGGCCCGGTTCGTCCGCGAGGTCGGCGACAACGGGGCCACCGGCATGAACGTCCGCGTCGTCTACCGCCGCGACCGCTACCTGCGCGGCGGCGACCAGATCCCGTTCCTGCAGCAAGGTTTTCCGGCCGCGCGGTTCACCGAGCCGCATGAGAACTTCAACCACGAGCACCAGGACGTGCGAGTGGAGAACGGCGTCCAGTTCGGCGACCTCCCACAGTTCTGCGACTTCGACTTCATCGCCGGCGTGGCCAGGGTCAATGGTGCGGCCCTGTGGTCGCTCGCAGCCGGGCCGTCTACTCCCAAGAACGCCGGCATCATCACGACCAACCTGACCAATGAGACGCAGCTCGTCTGGGACCACAGTGCAGATGCTGCGCGCTATGACGTCGTCTATCGCGAGACCACGGCACCAGAGTGGGAGCACGCCATCAACGTCGGCGACGTCACGACGACCATCGTGGACATCTCGAAGGACAACGTCTTCGTCGGCGTGCGCGCCGTCGACTCAGCGGGGCGGCACAGTCCCGCGGCGTTCCCGGTGCCCAAGAGCTGACGGTCTCGGGGTTCTGCGCAACGCCGTCGGTGGTGAAGAGCGCGTGGACGACCAGTGGGTGCTGACCCGTGTGCGCCTCGCTGTCCCTCCGGTCGTGGTGAAGAGCGAAGTGGCCCCGCTCG
>DASYEF010000127.1:0-3211 GCA_036499185.1 Actinomycetes bacterium
CACCCTCGAGGACGTCTTCCTGCGGCTCACGGGCCGGACCCTGGTCGACTGATGGCGCCGGTCAGCCGATGAGCCAGAGCACCGCGCCACCGCGCGCGTCGACCCCGGACCTGCCGCCGATCCCGACGACACCCGTCCTGGTGGGCCGGTCGTTCCTCTACTGGCTGGCGCAGTACCGGCGCACCTACCGCGGGACCGCGATCTCCACGATCCTCGAACCGGTCGGCTTCCTGGCCGCGATGGGCCTCGGTCTCGGCGTACTCGTCGACAAGCACTCGGGCCCGACCTCGCTGGACGGCGTCACCTACCTGCAGTTCCTCGCGCCGGGCCTGCTCGCGGCCAGCGCCATGCAGATGACGTCCTTCGA
The DNA here is from genome assembly GCA_036499185.1 of Actinomycetes bacterium. Taxonomy (GTDB): domain Bacteria; phylum Actinomycetota; class Actinomycetes; order JACCUZ01; family JACCUZ01; genus DATBDW01. The sequence goes on from DASYEF010000127.1 coordinate 368, forward strand.
GTCGACGTACCCCGTGCTCGGCGCCATCAAGTGGCAGAAGCAGTACCACGCGATGCTGGCCACGCCGCTGCGCGTGGTCGACGTGCTGGCCGGGCACCTGCTCTTCATCGTGATGCGGCTGAGCATCACGGTGACCGTGTTCCTCATCGTCATGGAGATCTTCGGAGCCATCGCGTCGCCGCTCGCGATCCTCTGCATCCCGGTCGGGATCCTGACCGGGCTCGCCTACTCACCGGCCATCTTCGCATTCGCCGCGACCCGCGAGAACGACAGCGGTTTCGCGATGCTGTTCCGGTTCGGGATCATCCCGATGTTCCTGTTCTCGGGCACCTTCTTCCCGGTGTCGCAGCTGCCCGGCTGGCTGCAGCCCGTCGCCTGGCTGGTGCCGCTCTGGCACGGCGTCGACCTGTCCCGCGACCTCGCCCTGGGCGGGACGACGTGGGCGGCCGCCGCGGTCCACGTGGCCTACCTGCTCGGGTGGGTGGTCGTCGGGTTCGCGGTCGCGCTGCGCACCTTCGAGCGGCGGCTGGTGACATGACCGGCCAGCTCACCGAAGCGCCCCGACGGTCGGTCGGGCCACGCATCATGCCGCCCGGCCTCGGCCGGCGGCTGCTCGGCACCGGCGGCGCGCGCTACCTCATCGAACGCAACGTGCGCGTCTACCGGAACGGCTGGGCGGTGCTGATCTCCGGCATCTTCGAGCCGATCTTCTACCTGTTCTCGGTCGGTGTCGGTGTCTCGCACCTGGTCGGCAACGTCGAGCTGTCCGACGGCGCGGTGGTGACCTACACGGCGTTCGTCGCGCCGGCGATGCTCGCGTCCTCGGCGATGAACGGCGCCATGTACGACGCGACGTTCAACCTGTTCTTCAAGCTGAAGTACAACAAGCTGTACGACGCGGTGTTGTCCACGCCCATGACGCCGGTCGACGTCGCAGTCGGCGAGATCGGCTGGGCCCTGTCGCGCGCCACCTTCTACGCAGCGGTGTTCCTGCTCGTGATGCTGGTGATGGGACTGGTCGGGTCGTGGTGGGCCCTGCTCGCCTTGCCCGCCGTGGTGCTGATCGGCTTCTCGTTCGCAGCAGTGGGCACCGCGTGCACGACGTACATGAAGTCGTGGCAGGACTTCGAGTACGTCACGCTGGTCACCCTGCCGATGTTCTTGTTCTCGGCGACGTTCTACCCGCTGTCGACCTACCCCGAGGGGCTGCAGTGGGTCGTGCGGCTCTCACCGCTCTACCACGCGGCGGCGCTGATGCGGGAGCTCGTCACCGGGTACGTCGGCTGGGGCTCGCTCGTGCACGTCGTCGTCCTCGGCGCGCTCGGAGTCGTCGGTGTCCTCGTCACCGGCCGCCGCCTCGAGAAGCTGCTGCTCACCTGAGGCCTCGTCGACTGGCGCGTTGCGGCTGACTTCACCCAGCGAAACCCAGCCGCTTCGCGCCAGTCGATGGCCGGGATGTCAGCCGAGGTTCAGCGAGTGCCACGTGGCGCCGCCGTCGTCGGTGCGCAGTACCTGGCCGGTGCCGTTCCCGTCGGAGATCGCATAGCCGACCGATGCGTCGGTGAAGCCGACGAACGACCAGCCGGGGCCGGCCTGCCCCTGGTGCACGATCTTCCCGCTTGCGGCGTCGAGGGTGACGAGCCCCGGGTGACCGGGAAGACCGACCGTCGCTCGCTGGTGGGCGCCGGCTCCGACCACGAGGCTGTTGGGCAGCGACCCCTGACCGAGGTCCAGCGGGACGTCGGACCAGTGCAGCGCGTCGGCGCTGTACGCGAGGTGGCCCGCGGTCCCGGTCGCGCACGCGGCCCACACCCCGTCGAAGCCGGAGAGGCTCACCTGGGGAGCCCCCGGGCACGGGCTGGCCGTCTTCGCGAACGTGCCGGAGACGTTGGACCACGTGGTCGAGTCCTGGGCGCCTGCGACGACCACCTGCTTGCCCTGCACGGACAGGTCGCCCGGCCCTGTCACCGACACACCGGAGACCCGCTTCCACGAGTCGGTGCCGACGGGCGAGGACCACAGCTGCTCGGTCCCGCTGCCGGATTCGACCAGTGCCCACACGGTGCCGGACGCGGCTTCGAGCCGGGTGACAGACCCGCCGGTCGTGGTGACCCGACCCCAGGTGAGCCCGCCGTCGTGCGTGGCCCACAGGGCGTTGCCGAACAACCATCCGTCGACGGCACTGCCGAACCGGATGCCGGAGCTGTCCTGCGGGGTCGCCTGCGCGGGGACCGCGAGGGGGTCGTAGGTCGCCCCGCCGTCGTGGCTCTCGACGATCCGCAGGCAGTCCTGCTTGCACAGTCGCGTCTGGTAGCCGAGCACGACGAAGGTCTTGGTGCTCGTCGCCGTGAGCGAGACCGGCTGGGCGCCGTCCCACGCTAGGCCGGCTTGCGCCGTACCGGAGGAGGGACTCGGCGTGCTCGGGGCCGGTCCGCCCGAGGCCGTCGGCTGGGTGCTCCCGGTCGGGGTGTGGTGCGCGGCAGTGGTGCCGAGCGGCCCGTCGTCGTTGGTCAGCACGGCGAACCCGGTGCCGGCAACCGCAACGAGCAGCACGGCGGCGGCCGAGGTCGCGACGGCCCGGCGGCGGCGTCGGCGCGACGCACCCGCGTGCACCCGGGCCAGCCGGACCAGGTCGGTGGGCAGGGCGTGGCGCTGGTCGGTCAACAGGTCGCGCAGGTCGTCCTCTAGAGGGTCCACGAGCGCACCCCCTCGGTGTCGGTGGTCGCGCGGTCGCGCAGCTTCGCGAGCGCGCGGAAGGCCTGGCTCTTGACGGTGCCGACGGAGCAGCCGAGGACGGCGGCGGTGTCGGCCTCGCTGAGGTCCTCGTAGTACCGGAGCACGAGC
>DASYEF010000128.1:0-10177 GCA_036499185.1 Actinomycetes bacterium
CCGGTAGGCGGAAGGGACGAGGTGTCTCAGCGCTGCTGCTGGATGCGGATCAGGTTGCCCGAAGGATCGCGGAAGGAGCAGTCGCGAACCCCGTACGGCTGGTCGGTCGGCTCCTGCACGACTTCGGCGGCGTCGCTGGCCTGCAGGCGGGCGAAGGTGCCGTCGACGTCGGAGGTGGCCAGGTTGATGCTGGCGAACGTGCCCTTCGCCATCATCTCGGCGATCGTGCGGCGCTCGTCCTCGGTGATGCCGGGGGTGGCGGCCGGCGGGTACAGGACGATGGACGTGCCGGGCTGGTCGGGTGGGCCGACGGTGAGCCAGTGCACCCCGCCGTACTCGACGTCGTCGCGGACCTCGAAGCCCAGGGTGTCGCGATAGAAGGCCAGGGAGGCCTCGGGGTCGTCGTGCGGCAGCATGGTTGCGTGGATGGAGATGTCCATGGCGGTCAGGCTAGGTGCCGCTTCGTACTGGTGCTTCTCGATTCCTGATCGGTCTGGTCACCTGTTTCGCAACGCACGGCGGCATCAACGATGTCGTGCCCGCCGCGTCCCGCCGGTAGACGCTGGGCGGCACCCCGACGAGCTCGGTGAAGCGGGTGCTGAAGGTGCCCAGCGATGAGCAGCCGACCGCGAAGCAGACGTCGGTGACGCCGAGGTCCCCGCGGCGCAGCAGCGCCATCGCGCGCTCGATACGCCGGGTCATCAGGTAGGAGTACGGCGACTCGCCGTACGCGGACCGGAACTCGCGGCTGAGGTGCCCGGCCGACATGTGCACGCCGCGGGCGAGCGCCTCGACGTCCAGCGGCTGCTCGTACTCCCGGTCGATCCGGTCGCGCACGCGCCGTAGCAGCGCGAGGTCGCGCAGGTGCTGCGTCTCGGCCGGACTGCTGGTCACCCGCGAGATCGTTTCATGTCGAGTCGAGGCTGCCTAGCGCGAAGCCAGGACCGACAAATGCGGCGACGGCGCGGCCCTGAGACGCGAGACTCACGCCCTGATGCCCATCGCCATGCACGCCGACCAGATCGACGTCCCGGCCGAGCTCGTGCGCCGGCTCCTCGAGGAGCAGTTCCCCGAGCTCGCGACGCTGCCCCTGGAGGAAGTCGACTCCACCGGGACGGTGAACGCCTTGTTCCGGCTAGGCCCTGAGCTACTCGTCCGGCTCCCCCTGACCCCGCGCGGCAACGATGGTGTCCGCTACGAACATGCCTGGCTGCCGTGGTTCGCCGGTCGGTTGCCGGTCCGGGTGCCGGTCCTGCGTGGCGCCGGCGAGCCGTCGCTCGGCTACCCGTGCCCGTGGTCGGTCCTGGAGTGGATCGACAGGTCGGTGCCCGACGCCGAGGACCTGACGGACCCCGACGGGCTGGCTGCCGACCTCGGCCAGCTCGTCACAGCGATCCGCCGGCTGGACCGACCGGCGCTCCCCCGGCGTACCGCGGTGAACCCATCCGGAACGCGGACGTCGACGTGCGGGCGGCTCTCGCCGAGATCGCGGCCGACCCGGTCCTGCGCCAAGAGGTCGATGTCGCGGCGCTGACCGCCGTGTGGGAGGAGGTCCTCGCGGTACCCGACTGGTCGGCCGAGCCGGTCTGGGTCCACTCCGACCTGCTGCCCGGCAACCTGCTGGTGGTCGACGGGCGCCTGGTCGGCCTCCTCGACCTCGCCGAATCCGGTGTCGGTGACCCGGCGAGCGACGCGATGATCGCGTGGTCGCTGCTCCCCGCCGGGTCCCGGGAGGTGTTTCGCGCGGCCGCCGGGTTCGACGACGCGACCTGGGCGCGCGGCCGGGGCTGGGCCCTCTCCGGAGGCCTCGGGGGTGTGCGGTACTACCGCCGGACCAACCCGGCCATGGCGGACCTCGCCCGGCGCCAGCTGCGGGCGGTGCTCGCCGACCACGCCGCCGCGTCGCACTAGGGTCCGGGCGTGGTCCCGGTCCGGTTCGCGTTCCTCGACCACGACGGACCGATCGCGTTCGCGCACCGCGGCGGAGCGGCCGGGGGGCTGGAGAACTCGATGGCCGCGTTCGGCCGTGCCGTCGACCTCGGCTACCGCTACCTCGAGACCGACGTGCACGCCACTGCCGACGGCGTCCTGCTTGCCTTCCACGACCACCGGCTGGACCGGGTCACCGACCGTAGCGGCGAGGTGGCTCGGCTGCCCTGGTTCACGGTGTCGCAGGCGCGGATCGGGGGCCACGAGCCGATCCCCCTGCTGGAGGACCTGCTGGGCACCTGGCCGGAGATCCGGGTCAACATCGACGTCAAGGAGGTCGGCGCGGTCGCGCCCCTGGTCCGCGCGGTACGCCGGACCCGCGCCGTCGAGCGCGTCTGCGTCGCCTCGTTCTCGCCCCGGCGCCTGGCCGCGGTGCGAGACGCCCTGGGCCCGCGGCTCTGCACGGCGCTGAGCACCCGCGGCGCCGCCCGGTTGCGCCTCGCCGCATCCGTGCCGGCCGTGCGCCGGCTGGCCCCCGACGACGCGGGGTGCGCGCAGCTGCCCGAGCGGCTCGGACCACTGGGGGTCGTCACCGCCGCCCTCGTCGAGCTCGCGCACGACCGCGGCCTGCCGGTGCACGTCTGGACGGTCGACGACCCGGCCCGGATGGTCCGGCTGCTGGACCTCGGCGTCGACGGGATCATGACCGACGAGCTGGTCACCCTGCGTGACGTGCTGGCGGCCCGCGGACCGTGGCCCGCCTGACCGGCGGAACCGCCGCCGGTCGGGGCATCCGCGGCGCTGCCGGCTCCGAAGTGCCTGGTGGAGGGGGCCGCACGAGGCGGCCGGTGGGGCCGGCGGATGTGCTGGAAGTCACGTCGAACCGGACGAGACCGGTCCTCGTAGAACAGGTTGCGAGCCCTGCCAGCGGGAATCCTGAGGACAGGTCGGACGTTCCACTTTTCGGACAGCGGTCGGAAGCAGGCCGCTCCGTGACGGCGGGGGCTCCCCCGCCTGAGAACTTCTGCGAAGGAGACCGACATGGCCGAGCGAGCACTACGCGGCTCGCGTCTCGGTGCCCAGAGCTATGAGAGCGACCTCGGCGTCGAGATGGCGCCGCGACAGAGCGTGACGTACCAGTGCTCGCGCGAGCACCGGTTCAGCGTGCCGTTCTCCCTCGAGGCCGACGTCCCCGAGGTCTGGGAGTGCACGGTCTGCGGCGCCGAGGCCCTCCGCCTGGACGGCACCCGCCCGGAGCCCAAGGCCGGAAAGCCGGCCCGTACCCACTGGGACATGCTGCTCGAGCGTCGCTCCATCAAGGAGCTCGAGGTCCTGCTGGCGGAGCGCCTCGAGCTGCTCCGCGCCGGCGCGCCGAAGACGGCGTCGCGGGCCCGCAAGAGCGCCTGACCCGCACCAGCCCCGATCACGGACGCCCCGCGAGCGTCCTGCCAAGTCCGGGTCGCGTCATCTCCCCCCGGTGATGCGGCCCGGACCTCTGCTGTCCGGACCCTCCCCCGGCTTGTCGGCCGGCGGCTCCCCGCCGGTCCCCGGCTGGTCCCGGACGACCTCGCCGGGGACGACCCGCCCGCCGGCCGTTCCTTGTCCCGCGGGGCCACCGCGGGTCACCGGCCCGAACCTGGCCACCGTCACGGTGGCGCGCCGCCCGAGGTATGCCAGCAGCAGCCGCCGGGCGATCGGGCGGGTCACCGGCAGCACGAAGAAGAAGCCGGCGATGTCGGTGACGAAGCCCGGTGTCAGCAGCAACGTGCCGCCGACCAGAACCAGGCCGGCGTCGGCCAGCTCGCGGCTGGGCAGCTGCCCGCTGGCGACGGCTTCCTGGAGCAGCCGCCAGGCCCGGCGCCCTTGGTGCTTGATCAGCCAGGCCCCGAACAGGCTCTCCACCACGAGCAGCGCCACGGTGGGCCACGGGCCGATCCACCCGCCGACCTGGATGATCACGTAGATCTCCACGATCGGTACGACGAGGAACGCCACCACCAGCAAGCCGCCCACGCGTCACCCCTTCCCGTCGGGCGCCCGGCCGGCGCGCCCGCCGACCCGGCGGGTCACGCCCCAGACGGTCACCCGCCAGAGCGCCTCGCGCACGATGGACCCGCTCATCTTCGACGCGCCGCGGGCCCGCTCCACGAACTCGATCGGCACCTCGACGACCCGGAGGCCGGCGAGCACCGCCCGCCAGGCCAGGTCCACCTGGAAGCAGTAGCCGTGACTGGCGACGTCGGCCAGGTCGATCGTCTCCAGAGCACTGCGCCGGAAGGCCCGGTAGCCTCCGGTCGCGTCCCGCAGGTCGATGCCCAGGGCCAGTCGCACATAGGTGTTGCCGCCCTGCGACAGCAGGCGGCGCCGGGTCGGCCAGTTGACCACCGAGCCCCCGGGCACCCATCGCGAGCCGATCACGAGGTCGGCGTCGCCGAGCGCCGTCAGCAGCCGCGGCAGCTCCTCCGGCTGGTGCGAGCCGTCGGCATCCATCTCCACCAGCACCGCGTACTCACGGTCGAGCCCCCACCGGAAGCCGGCGAGGTACGCCGGCCCGAGGCCTTCCCGCTCGGTGCGGTGCAGGACGTGCACGCACGGGTCGCCCGCCGCCAGCGCGTCGGCCAAGGCCCCCGTCCCGTCCGGGCTGTCGTCGTCCACGACGAGGATGGCGGCCTGCGGCACGGCAGTCCGGACCCTGGCCACGATGGCCTCGACGTTGAGACGTTCCTGGTACGTCGGCACGACCACCAGCACGCCGCGACCGGCGGTCACGTCGTCGGGCAGCGCCGCGTCGGCCGACTCGGTCGGCTGGGTCACGCCGCGCTCACCCTCCTCCGCCGCACGGCCGTGCCGGCCGCGATCAGCAGCCCCGCGACACCGAACAGGCTCAGGACCCCCTCGGGCCAAGCGCCCACGCGGGTGGCCACCGTCTCCTGGGTGCGCAGCGGCAGCCGGGCGACCCGCACCGCGCGGGTAAACAGCTTGGTGCTGGTCAGCACCGACCCGTCCGGCGCAATCAGCGCGCTGATCCCGACCGTCGACACCTGCACGGTGGACCGCCCGTGCTCGATCGCCCGCAGCCGGGTCATCGCCAGCTGCTGGGCGGCCTCGGCAGTGAAGCCGAAGGTGGCGTTGTTGGTCTGCACCACGAGCAGGTCCGCGCCGGCCCGGACGGTGTCGCGGACCAACCCGTCGTACGCCACCTCGAAACAGATGACGTCGCCGACCGTCGCCGGCCCCATCCGGAAGATCCCGACCCGGTCTCCGGCGGTGAAGTCGCGGGAGACGAGATCCACCTTGTCCGACACCCGCCGCGCGAGCGACCGCAGCGGGATGTACTCGCCGAACGGAGCCGGGTGCCGCTTGACGTACTCCCGGCCGGGACCGCTGCCGGGCCCGGTCCCGGGCCGCCAGAGGATCGCGGTGTTGCTCAGGAAGCGGCCGGGCCCGTCGAGCACGGCACCCACGAGGACCGGGACTCCGACGTCGTCGACGGCCCCCTGGATCAGGGCGCCGGCCGACGGGTCCTCGAGCGGATCGATGTCCGAGGAGTTCTCCGGCCACAGCACGAGGTCCGGCGCCGCCACCGTTCCGGCCCGCACCTCACGGGCCAGCTGGTGGGTGGCGGCCACGTGGTTGCGCAGCACGCGCTCCCGCTCCGCGTTGAACTCGAGGCCGGGTGCGGGGACGTTGCCCTGGACGATCGCTACCGTCGCGCTGCGCGCCGCACCCGTAGGCGTCGGCACCACCAGGCCGCCGAGCAGCACCACCACGGCCGCCGCCAGGGCGACTCCGCTGGCCACCAGCCGGCGCGGGGTGGCCAGGAGACCGACGGCCGCGGCCGCCAGCAGGGCACCGGTGAGGGCGACGGCGAAGCTCACGAGCGGCGCTCCGCCCAGGGCGGCGAGTCCGGCGTACGGCGAGTCGACGACCCCGAAGGCCAACCGGCCCCAGGGGAAGCCACCGAACGGGATCCGGGACCGCAGTGCCTCGCCGGTGACCCACCAGCACGCGAGCCAGACGGGGGCGCCCGGCAGCCGCCACAGCAGCGGCAGCCCGGCACCGACCAGCGCGAGGAAGGCGGCCTCGCACAGGGCGAGCAGTACCCACGGCAGGGCGCCCACGTAGACGCCGCTCCACGACAGCACGGGCAGGAAGAAGCCGAGCCCGAAGGCGAGTCCGAGCAGTGCCGCTCGCCGCGACCGCTGACCCCGGGCGAGCAGCAGGAAGCCGGCGACGCCGATCGGGGCGGCTGGCCACACGTCGTACCGGGGCATCGATACCGCGACGAGAGCGCCCGAGACCACGGCCGCAGCCAGCCGCGGCCCGAGCCCGAGGATGCGGGGCGGGCGTGCCGCGGCGCCGGTCGGTGCGGGGACCGGCCGGTCGGTCGCCGTGCTCGTCACCGTCGCTGCGGTCCTTCCGGGGGCGCTGTCGACCGGCCTTCGCCGAAGGGGGCCGGGACTGCGACGGTACAACGCGCGCGGGGCCGCCACCGTGCCGGTGACCAGATGACCCCTGGAGACGGGTCAGGGCCCGGACCGCCCTTCGGACCGACCTCGTCCGGTTGGCTGCCGGATCGATGGCCGTTGTCTACTGGGTGGTCGGGCCCTTCCCGTGTCTCACCCCCCGCTCGTTCCCCTCGCCGGAGCGACGACGGCGATCGGACCTGGCACCCGGACGGCACTTGCGCATTGCGCCGTCCCTGGCCCGAAGCCGGCACGTTTGTCGCGGAGGGGTTCTCGCGTGGGTGTCCTGTGGTGGACGTCGCTCACCTTGGTGCTGCGGAGGCCGTCTGTCAACCGCTCGCTGACCTGCGCCGATGCACAAACCCGCAGGTGAACGCGGGTAGTCCGGCAAAAGACTTTCCCTTGTGGATCAACGGTTTTCGGCGTGTCGGGCCCCAACGCGCCGACGCTATGGCCCGATCGGGTGACCCGGTGATCCCTCACCTGGGTGATGTCAGGAACGCGGGGGGACCACGACGGTCCCGACTGCGGTCGTGGCGACCACCGGAGGGTCGAGCACGACGGCCGCCGACGCGGCGCCAGGGGACTCGCCATTGGCGGCGGCGCCCCGGCAGACGACCCGCGCCTCGAAGCTGATCTCGCGACTGCGCGACCCGACCCGGGTGACGGTGGCTGCGACCTCGACGACGTCCCCCGCGTGCACCGGAGAGCGGAACTGCACGTCGGAGTACGACGCGAACAGTCCTTCGTCACCATCGGTGCGGATGCACACCTCGGTGGCGACATCGCCGAACAACGCCAGCGAGTAGGCGCCGTCGACCAGGTCGCCGGCGTAGTGGGCGTGCGAGTACGCCACGTAGCGCCGGTGCGTCACCGTCAGGCCGAGTCGCGGGTCGTCGGTCATCGTCGTCCTCCCATGGCGTGCACGAGATAGCTCGCGACCTCGCCCGGCGTCGTGCCGCGGCCGAAGATGCGGTCGACGCCGAGATCCCCTGTTGCGTGCTCATCGAAGCGCGGCCCGCCGACCACCAACAGGGGCGCCCTCCCGGCGGGGTAGGCCTCGCGGAACGCGGCGGACATCTCCTTGGTGTTCGTCAGGTGTGCGTCGCGCTGCGTGACGACCTGCGACACGAGGACTGCGTCGGCCTTCTCGGCACGGGCCTGCGCGACCAGCTCGGGGACGAGCACCTGTGCGCCGAGGTTCACCACCTTGACCTCGCGGTAGTACTCGAGCCCCTTCTGCCCGGCGAATCCCTTGACGTTGAGGATCGCGTCGATGCCCACGGTGTGCGCGTCCGTCCCGATGCAGGCTCCGACGACCACGAGCTTGCGACGCAGCTGCTTCTTGATGGAGGCGTTGACCTCCTTGGGCGTCAGCAGCGGGTACTCCCGCTCCAGAACGTGGACCGCCGAGAGGTCGACGAGGTGTCGCACCGAGCCGTAGACCACGACGAAGGTGAAGTCCGGCCCCATCGCCTTCGCGTGCACGACCATCGCGGGATCGAGGCCCATCTTCGCGGCCAGCTGCAGCGCCGCGCCCTCGGCGCGCTTGTCGTGCGGAACGGGAAGGGTGAAGGACAGCTGCACCATGCCGTCGCCCGTGGTGTCGCCGTAGGGGCGGACGATCTTCTTCTCCGGTACGGCTGTCATCGTGGCCCGCCCTCCAGGATCTCGGTCGCGGGGTTCCAGTAGCCAGCGGCCTGGCGCACCACGCCGTCGTACCCCTTGCCGCGGTCGGCGGGCCGCTTCATCAGCCCGAACGTGCCGTCGCCGATCGCCTCCAGCAGAGGGGCCTTGCCGGGCTCAGAGGTGATCTTCTCGAGCAAGGCGACGGCCTCGTCGAGGACCTGGTGGGCGCGGTTCTGCACGAACCCGCCCGGCCGCGGGCGGAAGTCTTCGTGCATGTCACCGACCGCCTCGAGCACGTAGCGGACGTTCTGCAGGGCCAGGTCCCGGTCGGAGAGGAACGGTGTGACGACGGCCTCGGTCATCATCCCGACCAGCAGGATCCCCTGGCCGGTCAGGGCGCCGACGAGGTTGAAGAACCCGTCCAGCAGGTAGCCGCGGAAGACGTCGCCGGTCATGTGCTTGGTCGGGGGCATCCACTTCAGCGGCGCGTCGGGGAACAGCTCTCGGGCCAGCAGCGCGTGCGCCAGCTCCAGCCGGAACGAGTCCGGCAGGTCGGGGTTGATCTCGAACGCGTGGCCGAGGCCGAGCTGCCAGTTCTCGAGCCCTGCTTCCTTGGCGAAGTACTCGTTGAGCAGCTGGCTGACGGTGACGGTGTGCGCCTCGTCGACAGCGTCGGCAGTGGTGAGGTAGTTGTCCTCACCGGTGTTGATGATGATCCCGGCCCGGGCGTGCACCTGTCGCGAGAACCGTTGGTCGACGAAGGTCCGCACCGGGTTGATGTCGCGGAAGAGGATCCCGTACATCGAGTCGTTGAGCATCATGTCGAGCCGCTCGAGGCCCGCCAGCGTGGCGATCTCCGGCATGCACAGACCGGACGCGTAGTTGGTCAGCCGGACGTAGCGCCCCAGCTCTTTGGACACCTCGTCCAGCGCGGCCCGCATCAGCCGGAAGTTCTCCTGGGTCGCGTACGTGCCGGCGTAGCCCTCCCGGGTCGCCCCCTCGGGGACGTAGTCGAGCAGCGACTGGCCGGTGGACCGGATCACCGCGATGACGTCGGCGCCCTCCCGGGCCGCCGCCTGAGCCTGCGGGATGTCCTCGTAGATGTCACCGGTGGCCACGATCAGGTAGATCCACGGCTGGCGCGGGGCGTCCCCGATCCTGGCCACCATCCGCTCGCGCTCGTCCCGGCGCCGGTCGATGCGCCGGATGCCGCTGCCGACAGCGCGCCGGGCAGCGGTGCGGGCCCGGTCGGCGTCGCGCCCTTCGGGCACCCGCAGCTCGACCGACCCGGCCACGGCGCGCTGCGCGAACGCCGTCACGTCGGTCTCGCCGGAGCGGCGCACCGCGTCCCAGACCGGCAGCGCGACGCCGTGCTCCAGGCCCGGGCCGGCCGCGACCACGTCCACCAGCCGGTTGACCCACGGGATGCCGTCCGGGTCGGCCCCCAGAACCCCGCCGAGGCGAAGCACAGCGCGCTCGACCGACACGGTGCTGTGCGTCCGGGCCAGGTCCACGATCGGCCGGCCGGCGGTCCGCGCCAGCGACCGGGCCCGGCGTACCGTCGCCGGATCGAGGTCGAGCTTGTGCGGTCTACGGGCCGGACTCACGGACGACTGCCTCTCTGGCGGGGGTAGCGACGGAGGATCTCCCGTGCAGACGGCACAGCACCGGAGATCCTGCGTCATTGTGCCGTACGCCGGGGGTCCCGGCCCGTCCGCCGTGTGTCGTGGCAGGCACCTGGCCCGCGGTAGGTCATCCTTGGGTCAACCCGGCGCACGCGGGCCGCGGACATGACAAGGTGACGTCCGATTTGTGCCGGACCGGGTTGACCGGGCGGCCTCCATCAGCACCTCACGGCAGAGAGCACGGAGCACATGCACCAGCACGGGCACGGGGACCGGTCGGGCACGCGTGGACGGGGCCGGCACCGCCGGGCCGCAGCACTGGCGATGCTGGTCGCGACGGCCACCGTCGCCGGCACGCTCGCCAGCGAGGGCGCGTCGGCCACGATCACGCCGGGCGCGCCGGCCATGCCGCCCGCCCTGAGCCCGGGGTCGGTGAAGGCGCCGCTCTTCCCGGTGCGGACCGTGCCGGCGTTCGCGACGCCCACCCACATCGACGCCAGGGTGCGCCACTACAACGGCGGGAGCGAC
>DASYEF010000129.1:0-2004 GCA_036499185.1 Actinomycetes bacterium
GCTGCGCGAGTTCCTGGTGCTGCGCGACCAGACCTGCCGCACCCCGTGGTGTGACGCCCCGATCCGCCACGGCGACCACATCGTGTCGCGGGCCCGGGGCGGGCCGACCAGCGCCGCCAACGGCCAAGGCCTGTGCGAGGCGTGCAACTACACCAAGGAAGCACCCGGCTGGCAGGCCCGACCCACCGACCACAGCCGACCCGGCGGCCACCAGGTCGAGATCACCACCCCCACCGGGCACCAGTACGTGTCCCGACCACCACCCCAACCCGGCAGCTATCCGCAACAGCCGCCCAGCCGGATTGAGCTCTACTTCGCCGACTACGTCGCCGCGGCCTGACAGCCTCCCGGCTCCAGGCGGCTAGGGCAGCGCGTGGCACACTGAAAGTGACAGCAGTACGCACGCGTGCTCCGGGGTCGGTGAGATTCCGAACCGGCGGTGACAGTCCGCGACCCGCGTCCGGGACGCCCCCCAGCCAGGGTGGCCAGCCGGCCGGTTGACCCGGTGGAACTCCGGGACCGACGGTGACAGTCCGGATGGGAGGCAGCACGCCGGGCGTCCGGCGTCGCCACGCGTCTGCGCGGGGCGCCAGCATCGGACGTCCGCCGCCGGTTTCCCGGCGCCCCGGAGCCCGCCCGAGCAAGGGAGCGCGGGTGCCCGGCCCCGAGGTCGACCGAGACGCAGCCGAGGCTGCGGCGATGCGCCGCGCCGTGGCGCTCGCGAGCTCGGTCGACGAAGCCACCCACCCCAACCCCAACGTGGGGGCCGTCGTCCTCGACCGGGCCGGCGTCCCTGTCGGCGAGGGTCGACACGAGCGGGTCGGCGGCCCGCACGCCGAGGTGGCCGCGCTGGCCGCGGCCGGCTCCCGCGCGGTGGGTGGGACCGTGGTCGTCACTCTCGAGCCGTGCGCCCACACCGGGCGCACCGGGCCCTGCACGCAGGCCCTTGTGGACGCGGGAGTCGCGCGGGTCGTCTACGCCGTCGGAGACCCCACACCACGGGCGGCCGGCGGGGCCGAGCAGCTGCGGAGGGCCGGCGTCGACGTCGAGGTCGGCCTGTTCGCGGCCGAGGCGGAGCGGGCCAACGAGCGGTGGCTGACCGGCGTACGGCTCGGACGTCCGTTCGTCGTCTGGAAGGTCGCCGCCACCCTGGACGGCCGGGTCGCCGCGGCCGACGGCACCAGCCGCTGGATCTCGTCCCCCGAGTCGCGCGCCGACGCGCACGTCCTGCGGTCCCGGGTCGACGCGATCGTCGCAGGCGTGGGCACCGTCCTTGCCGACGACCCGGCCCTCACCGTGCGCGACGAAGCCGGGCGGACGGTTGGCGAGCAGCCGATGCGGGTGGTCATCGACACCCACGGTCGTACGCCGGACTCGGCTCGGGTGCGCGACGCGGCCGCACCTACCTGGGTCGCGACCGGCGCCGACGTCGGTGTCGACGCATCGGGTCGGGTCGACCTGACGGCCCTGCTGTCTGCCCTGCACGCGAAGGGCCACGGCTACGTGCTGCTCGAAGGCGGCCCGACGTTGGCCGGCGGGTTCCTGCGCGCCGGGTTGGTCGACCGGGTCGTCGCCTACCTCGCGCCGATCCTCCTGGGGGCCGGCGCCGCCGCGCTGTCCGGGACCGGGATCACGACACTGGCCGACGGTGTTCGGCTCGACGTGAGCGACGTGACGCAGTGCGGACCCGACGTCCGGGTGACCGCCCGGCCCCGGCGCGAGGAGGGGACCTGATGTTCACCGGCATCGTCGAGGAGCTGGGCGAGGTCGAGGCAGTGACCGACCTCGACGACAGCGTCCGGCTGCGAGTCCGCGGGCCGCTCGTCGTCGCGGACGCCGGTCACGGCGACTCGATCTCCGTCAACGGCGTCTGCCTGACCGTCGTCGAGTCCGGCGAGGGCGCCTTCAGCGCCGACGTCATGCGCGAGACGCTGGACCGCAGCAGCCTCGGGGCCCTGCAGCCCGGCGACCCGGTCAACCTCGAGCGGTCGCTGCGGGTCGACG
>DASYEF010000130.1:0-36607 GCA_036499185.1 Actinomycetes bacterium
TCGCTGCTAGTCTCGCCCACTCGCGCCCGGCCGGTGCGGTCTCATCCTGCTGCCACTCCGCTGCCATGAAGATCAAAAAGGCCTGATCGCCTTCCGGCGATCAGGCCCCTGACCTGCACTTACTTGGTAGCGGGGGCAGGATTTGAACCTGCGACCTCTGGGTTATGAGCCCAGCGAGCTACCGAGCTGCTCCACCCCGCGTCGTGCTGACAACTCTACGGCAGGCCAGTGGGGCCTGCAAATCGTCAGCCGGACGGAGAGGTGCTGGCCGACGACGTGGCCTTCTTCGTCCCCGTCGCGCTCGGCGACGGAGACGGCGAGGAGGTGGCGCCGCCGCCGGAACCTGCGACCTTCTCGGCGGCGAGGGCCCGGGTGATCGCGTTCTGTAGCTGCTTCTGAGCCTCCCCGTAGGCCGCGAAGTCGCCGGCCGCCAGCGCCGCGTTGGCCGCGTCGATCGCGTCCTGGGCGTCCTGCAGCGCCTGCGCCAGTGTGGGGTTGGTGGCGGTCCCGCCGCCCGAGGGAGGCGGCGTCGTCGTGCCGCCACCGCCGTTGTCGACCGGGTTGCCACCCTGGGCCGAGAACAGCGTCGCGAGCGCCTGGTCGAGGGTGTCCTCGAAGGCCACGTCGTTGCCGAAGGACACCAGCACCTTGCGCAGCAGCGGGAACGACGTCGAGGCGTTCGCCTCGACGTAGACCGGCTCCACGTAGAGCAGGCCGCCGCCGATCGGGAAGGTCAGCAGGTTGCCGTAGGTCACCCTCGTACCCCGCTTGAGGATGTTGATCTGCTCGGCGACCGCGTCGTCGGACTCGAGCTGGTTCTGCACCTGCGACGGGCCGTTGATCTGCAGCGACCGTTTCAGCTGGAGCACCCGGAAGTGGCCGTAGTCGGGCCCGGGGTCGGAGTCGACGGCGACGAAGGCCGAGAGGTTGTTGCGGTCACCGGTCGGCACGAACGTGGAGGTCAGCGAGAAGCTCGGCTCGCCCTGGCCGGGCATCTGCAGGCTCACGTAGTAGGGCGGCTGCGCGGCAGCGGGCAACGCCGGATTGGTGGTCGGGTCGTTCGGGATCCGCCAGAAGTCGCTGCCGTTGTAGAAGGTCTGCGGGTTGGTCTGGTGGTACTGCGCGAGGAGCTGGCGCTGGACCTTGAACAGGTCCTCCGGGTAGCGCAGGTGCGCCAGCAGCTCCGGGCTGATCGTGTCGCGCGCCTGGACGGTGTCCGGGAAGGCTGCCATCCAGGTCTTGAGCACCGGGTCCTTGGTGTCCCACTGGTAGAGGGTGACCTTGCCGGTGTAGGCGTCGACGGTGGCCTTGACCGAATTGCGGATGTAGTTGACCCGCTGCACAGGCGTGATCAGCTGCTGGTTCGCCGTCGTCGTACGGGAGTCAGCAGTGGCGTCGTCCAGGCTGCTGCGCGTCGAGTAGGGATAGCCGTTGCTCGTCGTGTAGCCGTCGACGATCCAGACGATCTTCTTGTTCACGACCGCCGGATACGGGTCACCGTCCAGCGTCAACCACGGAGCGACCTTCTCGACCCGCTGCGTCGGGTTGCGCACGTAGAGGATCTTCGAGTCCGCGTTCACGCGGCCGGAGAGCAGGATGTTGGCCTGCTGGTACTTCATCGCGAACAGCAGCTTGTGCCAGGTCGACCCGATAGCGACGCCACCGCCCCCGGTGTACGTGTTGTTCTTCTGCCCGGAGCTGGTCGAGTCGTCGGGGAAGTCGAGCTCACGCGGCGTGGAGCCCTTCGGGCCGCCGACGATGCTGTACTGCGGCGACTCCTGGCCGAAGTAGACCCGCGGCTGGAAGTCGCCAAGGCTGCCGATCGGCGGGATGTCGGAGGACACGAACGACGGCCGGCCGCCGTCGGTCTCGTTCCCGAGCGCCGCCACGAACCCGAAGCCGTGGGTGTAGACGGTGTGGTCGTTGGTCCAGTTCCGCTGCTGCGAGGGAAGACCGGACAGGCTGACCTCGCGCACCGCCATCACCACGTCGCGCGTCTGGCCATTGACGTCGTACCGGTCGACGCCCAGTTGCTTGGGCATGTCGTAGTACGCCTTGATCTGCTGCAGGTTCTTGTACGTCGGCGCGAGCAACAGCGGGTCGAGCAGCCGGATGTCGCCGAGCGTCGGCGCATCCGCCTCCAGCTGGGTCTTGTTCGCTGTCAGCGAGGCGTTGTAGCTCTTGGTGATGGTGACGTCGTCCGACGAGATGCCGTAGGCCTGGCGCGTCGCGGTGATGTTGCGCTTGATGTAGGGCTGTTCCTTGTCCGCCTGCGACGGTGCGACCTGGAACCGCTGGACCAGGGCGGGATAGATGCCGCCGATGAGCAACGCCGACAGCAGCAGCAGCCCGACGCCGATGCCGGGCAGCAGCCAGGTGCGCCGCACGATGTTGGCGAAGAACAGCACCGCACACATCAGCGAGATGATCGCCAGGATGGTGCGGCCCGCCAGCACCGCGTTGATGTCGGTGTAGGTCAGCCCGGTGAAGTCGCTCTTGTTGATGCGGTGCTCCCCCACCGCGAGCCCGTAACGGTCCAGCCAGTAGGCGATCGCCTTGAGGAGCACGAAGGTGCCGAGGAGCACGGACAGGTGGACCCGCGCCGCGGGAGTGGCGCGCTCGCCGAGGAACGCCTGCAGCCGCAGGCCGCCGTAGAGGTAGTGCGTCACGGCGGCCGCGATCAGGCCCACGACGACCGTTGCGAACAGGAAGCCGAGCACGAAGCGGTACCACGGCAGGTCGAAGGCGAAGAACGAGATGTCCTTGTGGAACTGCGCGTCCTTCTGACCGAACGGCTGCCCGTGCAGCCACAGCAAGGCAGTCCGCCATTTGCCGGCGGCCGTCGAGCCGGCGATCAGGCCGAGCAGGACCATGATGACGGCCACGACGATCCGCCGATAGGGGTCGATCGCCGTCCGGTAGCGGTCCAGCTCCTGCTGGCCCGGAACCATCGCCTGGTACGCCGGGCGGGTGCGGTAGGCGACGATGAAGTTCGCACCGACCGCGGCCGCGAACAGCACCCCGAACACGAAGAACATCAGCGTCCGGGTAGCGAGCACGGTCCGGAACACCCTCGTGTAGCCGACCGACTGGTACCAGAGCAGGTCCGTGTAGAAGCTGGTGAAGATGCTGAAGGCGATCAGCAGGACGCCGATGATGATCAGCGTCGGGATCAGGGTGCGTCCGCGCCGTCGCGGGGGCGCGACCGGTCGGCGGGGCGGGCCTGCCGAAGCCGGCGTGTCGAAGCTCACGTGGTCATCCGTTCGTCTGGCCAGGTGCCGCGGCCGTGCCGGTGGCGGGTCGCGTCGTCGGTCCGAGATGCCAACTTACCGACACCGGGGGTAGTTCCCGGGACATGCGGGCCGCGCGAGAGGATCGCGGGGTGCCCGACGCCCCAGAGCGCAACCCCCGGCTCGACCTGCTGACCCTCGACATCGAGCGCCACGCAGCGGCCTCGGGGTGGGACCAGCCCGCCCGGATCTTTGCGCTGGTGGAGACCGCTGACCTGCTGCGCCGGGAGCCGCAGCTGGCCGCCCAGCTCG
Organism: Actinomycetes bacterium; assembly: GCA_036499185.1. Taxonomy (GTDB): domain Bacteria; phylum Actinomycetota; class Actinomycetes; order JACCUZ01; family JACCUZ01; genus DATBDW01. Next base: position 3,543 of record DASYEF010000130.1, read on the forward strand.
GCCTCGAGGAGGGACAGCCCGGCGACCTCACGCCGGTCGACCAGGGCGACCTGCCGTCGTACCAGAGCCTCGACGAGCTGCTCGGCGGGATCGCCTGGCCGGCCGAGGTGCTCGGTGCCGCCATCTCCGTCGAGCGCCTGATGGTGCCTCCGGCGGTCGAGGCGGACATGCCCCAGGAGGAGGCAGCGGCGCTGCAGTGGCTGGCCGAGCATCCCGACCGGCAGGAGGTCCGGCTGGTGGTGGCGGTGCTGCGCGACGGCTCTCGCTCGGCCGCGCTGCGGATGCGCCGCCACGACGAGGAGACCTCGGTGCTCACGGGCACCGACCTGGTGCCGGGGCTGGCCGACGCGTTGGCCGCGACGCTGGGCGACTGACGACCGGCAGGTCGTCTAGCAGGTCGGGAGACTGGCCGCCCGGCCGGCCCGCAGGTCGTCGAGCGCGTTGACCGCGTCGGAGAGCGTGCGCACCTTCACCAGGCGCAGCCCGTCAGGCTTCGTCGCGGCTGCGGTCGCGCAGTTGGCGGCCGGGGAGAAGAACACGGTGGCGCCGTTGTGCCGAGCCCCGATCATCTTCTGGGTGATCCCGCCGATCGCACCGACCTTGCCGGTGTCGTCGATCGTCCCGGTGCCGGCGATGTACCGGCCGCCGGTGAGCGACCCGGGCGTCAGCTTGTCGATGATCCCCAGCGCGAACATCATCCCGGCGCTCGGGCCCCCGACGTCGCGCAGCCCGAAGCTGACCTTGAAGGGGTAGTCCGCCTCGTCCTGCGGCAGGACCCCGATCACAGCGGTCCCCGTCGGACCCTTGGCCGTCGTCACAGTTGTCTGCAAGCTCTTGCCGTCGCGCTGCACCGCGAGGCGCACGTCCGCACCAGGGCTGACGGCCGTGATGGCCTTGCGCAGCGCGACCTCGTCGGACACCGCGGTGCCGTTGACGGAGACGATCCGGTCACCGGCCTTCAACTTTCCCTGCGAGGGCGACTTCGGTGCCAGCGATGCGACGACGACCGTGCTCGTCACGGGGATGCCGAGCTGGCGCAGCGCCGCGGTCGTCGCGGCCTGTTGCGACTGCGACATCTCGTCCGCGCCCTCCTGCTGCGCCTGCTTCGCGCTCTCACCCTTGGGGTAGACGGTCTCCTCGGGTACGACGGCGACGCTGTGGTCCAGCCAGCCGCGGAAGGCACTCACCAGGTCCAGCCGCTGCGCCGGACCGCCGAGGACCGACACCGTCACCAGGTCAAGGTGCCCCTTGTCCGGGTACGACGGGTGGCCGCTGACCTGGATCAGCTCCTTGCCGCCGATGCTGCCCAGCGTGTTGGTCGTCGGACCAGGGCGCAGCGCGACGTACGGGACCGGCAGCAGGGCTGCAACGGCCGCGAGGAGCACGGTGAGAAAGCCGGCAACTGCCAGCACGACGACGCGGCGGGACACGCGCCGAGCCTACGAGAGCGGGCTGTGAGAACGCTGTACGGATGCTGGGCGCCACCTCACGGGTGGTCCCGGTCGCGGTCGAACGCGGCCTTGAAGCGCTCGTGCTCCTCGAGGGTCTCGTGCGTGCCGGCCCGCGGCCGGGTCCGGCTGGCCCACATGGCCCACAGCATGCCGAGCAGCAGCCCCGCGACGGGGATGGCCAGCCAGACGAGCGAGGACATGGCCCCACGATAGGCGCCGACCGGCGCCGGTGCCGTGAGCCGTCAAGGCAGTCCGACCCACTCCTCGCCACCGTCGTCGAAGAGCTGGTGCTTCCAGATCGGCACCCGCGACTTGAGCTCGTCGATGAGGGCACGGCAGGCCGCGAAGGCCTCGCCCCGGTGCGGGCAGGACGCGCCGACGACGACCGCCAGGTCGCCCACCGCGAGGTCGCCGACACGATGTACGGCGGCCAGCGCCAGCACCGGGTAGCTCGCCGCGACCTCGTCGGCCACCGCCCGCAGCTGGTCGAGGACCATCGTGTGCGCGGTGTAGCCGAGTCCGGTAACACCGCGCCCGGCGTCCTCGCCACGCACCGTCCCGACGAAGAGGGCGACCCCGCCGGCGCGCGGGTCTCGTATCGCGGCGAACACCTCGTCGACCGACAGCGGCTCGTCGCGCACCGCCACCAGCCGGACCTTGTTCGCGTTCGCGTCGTCACCGGGCACCGCGGTCACCCCTTGCGCTTGCGCCGGGCTGCCCGGACCAGGGCAGCGGTCCCCACCACCGCGACCGCCGCACCCGCTGCACCGATCGTCGCGTCCCGGCGGCCGACCCGGCGGGCCGCCACGGCGTGGTGCCCGCGAGCCTGCTCGAGCAAGAGACCGAGTGAGGTGGGGTTGTCGTAGGTCGGACGCCAGCCGGCCGCGCGCAGTCGGGTCGAGGGCACCACCCACGGGTGCACGACGTACTGCAGGTCGCTAGCGGGCGCGGGCAGCACCCCGAGGCGGTGCAGCCGTTCCGCGGTGCCGAAGGCGAGCGCTGCCGGCAGCTCGATGCGGCGCAGGCCGCTGAGCACCTCGACCTCCTCCTGGGAGAGCCAGCCGTCACAGCCGACCGTCAGGACACCGGTGGCCGCGCCGGTCGCTGCCAGCTCGAGTGCGGCGGCGAGGTCGTCGACGTGGCAGAACTGCCACTTCGGCGCCGAGTCCCGCACGACCAGCAGGCGGGGTGCCTCGAAGTGGCGGGTCAGGAGGCTGTCGACACCTGGCCCGACGAGGGTCGCCGGGCGCACGACCGTCACCTCGAGACCCCGATGCGTGCGGGGGGCGAGGGCCGCCAGCCGCTCGATCTCGAGCCAGTCGGAGAGCAGGCCGCCGTCGGGCACCGCGCGCAGCGGCGCGTCCTCGGCCAGCGGAACGTCGTTGTCGGCCAGCGCGCCGTAGACCATCGCGGAGGTCGTCAGCACCACTCGACGTACGCCGGTCGCCGCTGCCGCCGTGAGCACGGTCTGCGTTCCGCGCACGTTGAGCTCGCCCTGGTTGCTCCGGTCGCGGTCGAGCGAAGCGTCGGTCGCGAGGTGCACGACGGTGTCGACCTTCTCCAGCCGCGCGGCCAGAGCGGGGTCGCGGACGTCGAGCACCCGCCAGGTCACGCCCTCGACCTGGCCGCGGCGCTCGTCGAGGCCCAGGACCCGTCCGACGTCGGGGTTGGCGACCAGCCGGGCGGCCAGCGCGGCCCCGACACCGGACGCCGCGCCGGTCACCGCGACGGCCGGCTTGCGGCGCCCGGAAGTGCGCCCTGAGCGAACCGGCGCGGACGAGCCGTCCGCCGGGGAACTCATCGGCGTACCAGCGCTGTTGGCCTGGCTACGGTGGGAGGCACGGCAGTCATGGTGCGCCCATCCTGCCAACAAGCCTTCCCGGAAGGCCGGTCGGCAACGGCGACGACGTGAGGCGAGACGTGACGAACTTCCCCTTCGGCTTCAATCCCGGCGAGCCCGAGGACCGCGAGCCTGGCGACTCGGGCTCCCGGCCGGTCGATCCTTTCGCGGCCCTGACCGGTTCCGGCGGCGACCTCGGCGCGGCGTTCTCCAAGCTCGGCGAGCTGTTGTCCTACCAGGGTGGCCCGGTGAACTGGGACCTGGCGCGCGACGTCGCCCGACAGACCGTGTCCGCGGCCGGCGACCGGTCGGTGGCGACCGCCGAGCGCGAGCAGGTGCTCGAGGCGATGCGCCTCGCCGACCTGTGGCTCGACGAGGTCACGGCCTTCGCCGCCGCGCCGGCGACCGTGCGCGCGTGGAGCCGCGCGGAGTGGGTGGAGGCAACGCTGCCGGCGTGGCGCGAGCTGGTCGACCCGGTCGCGGCCAAGGTGGTCGACTCCATGGGGACGGTGCTCTCCGGGGAGGGCGGCCCGATGGCCCATCTCGGTGCCCCGGCCGAGCAGCTGGCCGCACTCACCGGGCCGCTGCAGCAGATGATGCGCAGTCTGGGCGGCGCCATGTTCGGCACCCAGATCGGACAGGCGATCGGCGGGTTGGCCGGCGAGGTGGTCGGCTCCGCCGACGTCGGCCTGCCGTTGGCACCGGCCGGCACCGTGGCGCTCCTCCCGGCGAACGTGACTGCCTTCGGCGCCGGTCTCGAGGTGCCGGCCGACCAGGTCCGCCTCTATCTGGCGCTGCGCGAGGCGGCGTACAGCCGGCTCTTCGCGCACGTGCCGTGGCTGCGCAGTCACCTCGTCGACGCGGTCGCGGCGTATGCGCGCGGCATCACCGTTGACAGCTCGCGCCTCGAGGAGGCGGTGAGCGGCATCGACCCCTCCAACCCCGAGTCGTTGCAGCAGGCGCTGACCGGTGGCCTGTTCGAGCCGGAGGACACCCCCGAGCAGAAGGCGGCGCTGGCCCGGCTGGAGACCGCGCTGGCGCTGGTCGAGGGCTGGGTCGACGAGATCGTGGACGCAGCCGCAGAGGGGAAGCTTCCCCAGGCCGGCGCGCTGCGCGAGACGGTACGGCGGCGGCGCGCCAGCGGCGGCCCCGCCGAGGCGACCTTCGCCTCCCTCGTCGGTCTGGAGCTGCGGCCCCGGCGACTGCGCGAGGCGGCCGACCTGTGGCGGGCGGTGCTCGCGGACCGCGGCACCGAGGGTCGCGAAGCGGTCTGGGCGCACCCGGACCTGCTGCCGACCACCGAGGACCTCGACGACCCGGCCGGCTTCGCGGCGGGCGGGTCCGCACCGCTGGACCTGTCGGGGCTGGACGACACCGATGCGCCGCCCGAGCCCGAGCCGCCGACGCCGTCCTCGTAGGGTCACCCGCGTGTCGTCACCGCTGCACGCCGATGCCGTCCGCGTCCTGACCGACTGGGCAGCGCCGGACGAGGAGCAGGCGGGTCTGCGCTCGGCGTACCTCGACCACCTCGCGAGCCACGACGACGGCGTGTTCGTCGGCTGCGTGCCGGCGCACCTCACCGCGAGCGCGATGGTGCTCGACCACTCCGGTGAGCGCGTGCTGCTGACCCTGCACCGCAAGGGCGGTTTCTGGAGCCAGCTCGGCGGCCACTGCGAGCCCGGCGACGCGTCGCTCGCCGACGCAGCGCTGCGCGAAGCCCGCGAGGAGTCAGGGATCGCGGGCCTGCACCTGGTGGGGGCGCCCGACGAGGTGCTGCCGGTCGAGCTGGACCGCCATCAGCTCTCGGCCGCCTTCGGGCGCTGCGGCGAGCACCTCGACGTGCGATACGCCGCGGTGGCACCCGAGGGCGCCGAGCCGGTCATCAGCGACGAGTCCGACGACCTCGCGTGGTTCCCCGCCGCCGCGTTGCCGGCCGGTGCCGTCCAGGACCTCGGCCGCCTGGTTCGGCGCGCGCGGGCCGCGCTGCGGGCTCAGTCGTCCGACAGGTCGAGCCCGGCGGTGGCGGACACGCCCTCGAGGTAGCCCCGGGCTCGCTCGGTGCGCGGGTAGCGCTCGACCTCGGCCCAGAACTCGGGGCCGTGGCCGGGCACCAGCAGGTGGGCCAGCTCGTGCACGAGCACATAGTCGACGACGAACGTCGGCATCCCCTGCAGGCGGGTGGACAGCCGGATGGACCCGTCCGCGGGGGTGCACGAGCCCCAGCGCTGGGCCTGGTTGGTGGCCCAGCGCACCGTCCTGGGCCGGGCCCGGCCCTCCAGCCACCGCCGGGAGAGCTCCCGGGCGCGGGACATCAGCTCCTCGTCGCTGGGCCGCAGCTTGGCGTCCTGGGCGGCGAGCCGCTCCAGCATCAGCGCGACCCAGCGCCGCTCCTCGGCCCGGCTCATCCGGGCCGGGATGAGCACCACGGTCCGGTCGCCGTCGCGGTAGGCCGAGACCGTGCGCCGCCGGCGCGCGGACCGGCGTACCTCGACCTCTGGCTCGGCGGCGCGGGCTCGCACCGGCGGGCCGGGCTCCCGGTCGCCGTCCAGCAGGGGCAGGGTGGGCTGCTCCGAGCGCGGTACCACCATGCGAACCACGGTACTGACTTTCTTGCGTCCACAGCCGGTGGACAGCATCACCGCAGGTCAGGGGCCCGTCGGATGATCATCCCCAGGGTTATCCACAGGCCTCGCACCGGCCCCTCCACACCGCCGTGCCGTGCGGTCCCCAGGCCGTCCCCAGGCCCGTCCACAGGAGGGGCCGGTCGGGCGTTGACGCCACCCTCGGCGACTCCTAGCGTCCTGCCCGACGAAGCCTCCGGTACGCCGGCCGGTCCGCTCGCAAGGGGAAGGCGGCCGGGACGGCCCGGCGCTCCGGGGGCTTCGTGATGACTCCGGTGGACCCGCGACACCCCCCTCGCGGGCCGACCGGCCGGGGCCGCTCCCCCTCCCCTGCGCCCCCGGCACGTGGCCCTGGCCGGACCTGCCGAGCGCGGTCCGGCCAGGGCTCGCCGTCAGTAAGCCCGGCCCGGCCTCAGCGCCCCGTGAAGTGCGGCGGGCGACGTTCCTGCTGCGCGCGCAGCCCCTCCTGCAGGTCGGCGGTCGCCAGGGTGACCGGCTGGGCCAGGGCCTCCCACTCCAAGGCCGCCTCGAAGCTCGCCTGGCCCCCGCCCAGCAGCGCCCGTTTGGTCAGCCGGGTCGCGACCGGTGCCGCCGCCGCGACCGCCACCGCCGCCTCGAGAGCCCGCGCGAGGACCTGGTCCGCGGGGAGCGCGGCGTTGACCAGCCCGCGGTCCGCCGCCTCGCGCCCGCTCAAGGAGCGCCCGGTCAGCAGCATCTCCCGGGCCAGCGCGAGCCCGCCGACCTCCGCCAGCAGGTAGGTACTGGCCATGCCGGGGTGCATCCCCAGCGCGGTGAACGGAGCCGCGAGGCGCGCGTCCTCGGCGGCGTAGCGCAGGTCGCAGGCCAGCGCCAGGGCCAGGCCGGCACCGATGGCCGGCCCGTTCACCGCGGCGATCGTGGGGACCTCGAGGTCCCGCACGGCCAGCCAGGTCCGGTAGAAGGGCAGCATCCGCGAGCGCAGCGCGTCGACGCCGGCGTCCGGCTCGGCCCCGATCCAGGACAGGTCCCCGCCCGAGCAGAACGCGCTGCCCGCCCCGGTCACCACCACGGCGCGGACCTCCGGGTCGGCCCGCAGCCCCGCCATCGCCCGGCCCCACGAGGCGGTCATGGCCTGGGACATCATGTTCCGCCGGTCCGGGAGATCGAGTGTGACCTGGATCACACCCGGCGCCACCCGCTCGACCCGGAGATCGGCCAGATCGGCGGCGTACGGCGGCAGCTCGGACGGCTGGTTGGGCTCGCTCATGGCGGCAGCCAACCACGCGCCCTCGAGCCACGCTCAACCCACGCTCAGGACCCGCCTCCCACGCTCACGCTCACGCCTGCTCTAGGGTGGCTGAGAGGTCCGGTAGCGCGGCATCCCGCCGGACACCGAACCCACCGATGGAGGAGGACCAGTGGCGGAGACCTACACCGGAGACGCGTACTGCGTGAAGTGCAAGGAGAAGCGCGACTTCACCGGCGAAGTCAAGGTCAGCGAGTCGGGCCGTCGCATGGCTCAGGGCATCTGCCCGGTCTGCGGCACCAAGCTCAACCGCATCCTCGGCAAGGCCTGACACCAGCACGCATCGCACGGCGAGAGCCGTGCGCCCCGAGCTTCGGCGGGGGCGGTCCCTCACGGGGGACCGCCCCCGCCGTCGTTGGCGCCCTACGCTGCGCCCGTGACCGACTGGGCGGCGCGCGTGCTCGCGGAGGTCGATGCCGCGACGGCCGGCGCCGAGGCGCGGCTCGCGGAGCTGGTGGCCGTACCGAGCGTGGGCGGCACCGACGCGGAGCACGACATCGCCGCCCTGCTCGCAGCCGACCTCACCGCGGCCGGCCTCGACGTCGATCACTGGCAACTCCCGCTCGCCGAGCTGCTCGCCGCCGACGACTTCCCCGGCGTCGAGGTTGAGCGTCACGAGGCGTGGGGACTCGTCGGTCGGCTGCCTGGCCGCGGCGACGGTGCCTCGCTGATGCTCAACGCGCACGTCGACGTGGTGCCGGTCGGCGACCCGGCCGCGTGGTCCACGCCCGAGCCGTTCTCCGGCCGCGTGGTCGGCGACGAGCTGCACGGCCGCGGCGCGTGCGACATGAAGGCGGGGCTGGTGGCCGCGCTGGCCGCCGTCACCGCGGTACGCCGGGCCGGCGTACCACTGCGCGGGGACCTGCTGCTCGCGTGTGTCCCCGGCGAGGAGGACGGCGGCCTCGGCACGTACGCGACGCTGCGCCGCGGCTGGACCGCTGACGCCTGCGTCGTACCCGAGCCGACCAGCCTGCAGCTCGTCACCGCCGCGGCCGGCGCGCTCACCTTCCGGCTGCGGATCGCCGGCCGCGCGACGCACGCGTCCCGGCGTACCGAAGGAGTCAGCGCCGTGGAGAAGCTGGTGCCGGTGCTCGCCGGCCTGCAGCGGTTGGAGGCAGTGCGCAACCGCGACGTGGACCCGTTGATGGCCGGCTGGCCGCTGGCGTATCCGCTCTCCATCGGGCGCCTCAGCGCGGGTGACTGGGCGAGCAGCGTGCCGGACCTGCTGGTCGCCGAGGGACGCCTCGGCGTCGCGCTGGATGAGCCGGTGGAGGACGCGCGGGCCGCGTTCGAGGCGGCGGTGACCGAGGTGTGCGCACACGACCCGTGGCTGCGCGAGCACCCGGTCGAGGTGACGTGGTGGGGCGGCCAGTTCGCGTCCGGCCGCCTCGCTGCCGGGTCCGATCTCGCGGACCGGATGGCGGCGGCGCACGTCGCGGTGACCGGCGGCGGAACACCGGACCGCCGGGGCGCGCCGTACGGCTCGGACCTCCGCCTGCTCGCCGCGGCCGGCATCCCGACGCTGCACTACGGACCGGGCGACGCCGTGCTGGCTCACGCACCCGACGAACGCGTTCCACTGGCGGACGTGCACACCGCGGCGCGCGCACTCGCGCTGCTCGCCCTCGACATCTGCGGCGTCGCCTGAGCAACCGTGTGAGCTCCGCTGAGCAGGCTACGGAACGGCGCGGGAGCCTCTGCGTCGACTGGCGCGTTGGGGCTGACCTGCGCGCCAGAGAAGAGCCGCAACGCGCCAGTCAACGCAGCGGGACGACCAGCGTTCCAACAAGCGAGACGGCCGCGGTCGGGCCCGGACGGCGCCCGGCCCCGCCCCTCCGTCCAAAGCCTGCTCTGCCCTGGCCCAGCGGGTCCATGCCCGACCCACGGTCCACCTGTGGATGGAGCACGCCGTCGGAGGCGGCGGTCGTGCCACGCTCCCGAGATGCCGAACGCCCGACCGCAGCTCAAGCCGGCTCTGCGCCGCGTGTGGCGGGACCGCAGCACGCTCCAGCTCGGCCTGGACCCGGCGCATGCCGTCGTCATCGGTGGCCTGGACCACGGGTCGGCGCGGCTGCTCGAGACGCTCGACGGCACCCGCGACCTCACCGGTGTGGCGCAGGGAGCCCTGCGCCTCGGCCTGGACCGGCGGCAGCTCGACGAGCTGCTCGCACTCCTCGCCCGGGCCGGCGTCCTCGAGGACGCTGCCGGTGACGCAGCCACGGTCGCGACGCTGGCGGGGCTGTCCCGAGACGAACGGGACCGCCTCGGCCCCGATGTCGCGGCAGCCTCACTGGTACGCCGGGGGCCGGCCGGCCACGGCCAGGGCCCGCTGGCTGGTCGCCGCCGCTCGGTCGTGCAGGTCATCGGAGCCGGCCGGGTCGGCGCGGCCGTCGTGACGCTGCTCGCCTCGGCCGGCGTGGGAGCCGTGGTCGTCGACGACGCGGGCATCACCGCGCACGCGGACGTCGGTCCCGCCGGACTCGCCGTGGAGGACGTCGGCGTACGGCGGCAAGAGGCCGCCGTCCGCGCCGCACGTCGGATCGCGCCGTCCGTGCGGTCAACGCTGCCGTCCGGGCGGCGCCACCCCGACCTCGCCGTGATCGCGTCCGGCGCGGGGGTCGATCCGGCGATCGCCGACCGACTCCTCCGCGCCGGCGTACCGCACCTGGTCACCCGGGTACGTGAGACCACCGGCGTGGTCGGGCCGCTGGTGCTGCCCGGCCGGTCGTCCTGCCACCGCTGCCACGAGCTGCACCGCAGCGACCGCGACCCGGCGTGGCCGGGCATCGCCGCGCAGCTGCTCAGCGGTCCGCGGCACCGGTCGGCCGCCTGCGACACCGTGCTCGCCACGGCCGTCGCGGCGCACACCGCACTGCAGGTCCTCGCGTTCCTCGACGGTGACCCCGCGCCGCCCGCCGTCGACGGCACCCTGGAGATCGCGCAGGCGGACGGGTCGGTACGCCGGCGCTCGTGGGCGCCGCACCCGCTCTGCGGCTGCCAGTGGGCGCGCCGCCCGGCCTGAGCGCCGGGTCTCGCCGCGCCGCCGCGAGCCCGCTGAAGCCGTGGCGACCGGCGGCTTGCGAGACTGTGTGTCGTGGTGGAAGACCTTCCCCGACGAGCGGTAGCACGCACGGCCAAGCTGGCCGCGCTGCCGCTCGGCTATGCGGGACGCGCGACGTGGGGCCTGGGCCGGCGGATCGGGGGCCGCCCTGCCGAGCTGGTCGCCGCTGAGGTCCAGGCGCGCACCGCCGAGCAGGTGTTCCGCGTGCTCGGCGAGCTCAAGGGCGGAGCGATGAAGTTCGGCCAGGCCATGTCGGTCTTCGAGGCCGCCCTGCCAGAGCACCTCACCGGCCCCTACCGCGAGACGTTGACCCGGCTGCAGGAGGCCGCTCCCCCGCTGCCCGCGAGCACCGTGCATCGCGTGCTCGCGCACGAACTCGGCGAGGATTGGCGGGACCGGTTCGCCTCCTTCGAGGACGCCCCCGCAGCGGCCGCGTCGATCGGGCAGGTCCACCGCGCTGTCTGGGCCGACGGGCGTGACGTCGCGGTCAAGGTTCAGTACCCCGGCGCCGGTGCCGCGCTGCTGGGCGACCTGACCCAGATCGGGCGGCTGGGAAGGCTCATCGGGATCCTCGTCCCCGGGCTCGACGTGAAGCCCTTGGTGGCCGAGCTCAAGGCACGGGTCGCGGAGGAGCTGGACTACACCCTCGAGGCGGCCAGCCAGACGGCGTTCGCCGACGCCTACGAGGGCGACCCGGATGTGCTCGTCCCTCGCGTCGTCGATGGCAGCGGCATGGTCCTGGTCACCGACTGGGTGGGCGGTACGCCGTTGTCGCGCATCATCGCGTCGGGAACGCCCGAGCAGCGCGACCGGGCCGGCCTGCTGCTTGCTCGCTTCCTCTTCTCCGGCCCGTCGCGGTGCGGCCTGCTGCATGCCGACCCGCACCCCGGCAACTTCCGCCTCGACGACGACGGGCGCCTCGTCGTGCTCGACTACGGCGCGGTGAACCGGCTGCCCGACGGGCTGCCCGCGCCGATCGGTTCGTTGTTGCGCCTCGCGGTGAACGGCGACGCGCAGGGCGTCTTCGACGGGTTGCGCGCGGAGGGTTTCGTCCGCACCGGCGTCGACCTCGACGCCGAGCGCCTGCTCTCCTACCTCGACCCGATCCTGGAGCCGGCCCGCGCCGACACGTTCCGGTTCACCCGCTCCTGGCTGCGCGCGCAGGCGGTGCGGGTCGGTGACCCGCGCTCGCCGGCGTACAGCACCGGACTCCGCCTGAACCTGCCGCCGGAGTACCTGCTGATCCACCGGGTGACCACCGGCACGATCGGTGTGCTGTGCCAGCTCGAGGCCGAGGCCGCCTGGCGCTCGGAGCTGGAGAAATGGCTGCCGGGCTTCGCGCCGCCCAAGCCGAAGCGCGCCCGCAAGAAGGCCTGACCCGCAACATTTCGAGATCGCTGTTGGTGGTGGCGGGGCTTGCTACCACCACTCCGGGTCGAGCTTGCTCTCCATCGCGCGGACGTTCTCGCGGCTGCAGGACTCGCAGTGCACCACGCGCCGGCCGCGCTCGACCGACGTGCTCCAGCCGAGCGGCAACGACTCGGCGATCGCGCCGCACAGGACGCAGACCACCGGCCCACCCTGCTCCGCATCGCGTGCCTCTGGCGTCACCCGCCCAGCCTGGCACGGTGCCCCGCGTCACGGCACGGTCGTCGGCGTCCGGTAGCTCTCGGGGTCCTCGACGATGCCGCCCAGGGCGTGCGGCAGGAACGGCAGGTCGTGCCGGTACGGCGCCGGCAGGACCTCGTCGTAGCGGCCCGCCACCACCCGCGCCGTGTTCGCGAGGGACTCGGTGTGCGCGTCGAGGTACTTGCCGTGGTCGGCGAGGTCCGGCCGCCACGGGTCCCTCGTCGGGTCCTCCGCCTCGAACCGCACCGCCCCGAACGCCGGGGTGGCGGGGTCCGGGCCGAACCAGCCGAGATAGCTCACCGGGTCGCGACTGTTCGCGCCGACGTACACATGACCGTCCGGTACGCCGAGTGCGCCGGCCCGCACGGCGTCGGCACCCGGGCTGCCGAGCAGCACGACGTCGTCGGCGCTGACCAGGTGCTCGCGAAGTCCCAGCCCGACGGTCGCGCTGCCGTAGGAGTGGCCGACCAGCGTCACGTGCGGCGGCACCGCCCGCGCGGCGCGCACCCCGGCCACGTCGCGACCGAGCAGGGCCGCCCCGGCGCGCGCCGCGCGGTCGACCGGCACGCCCAGCCACCCCGGCGCGTCGTAGCCCATCCAGGCCACCGTCGCCACCGTCGCCGCCGGCGAGGCCTCCCGAGCAGCCGCCGTCACACGCACGGCGTCATCGGTCAGCGCGCCCAGCGTCCGATGGACGTCGGACCCGAGGCCCGGCACGACGAACGCCACGTCGTCGGCGGTGTCGAGGTCGCCCACGGCCAGCGCGACCCGGCCCTGCCCGCCGTAGGCACGCGGCGCGAACACAAGCAGCGACGCGACGAGGTGGCGGCCGCTGACCGGGTCGCGACCGGCCCGGACGCGGGCCAGCTCGGCCGCCACCAGCCGACAGGTGGCCAGCCAGTCTCGGTCGGCCACGCCGAGCGGCGCCGAGCGCCGCTCCAGCGCGGCCACGTCGAGGGCGAGCCGCCGCTCGTTGGCCGCGCTGCGCACCATGACCGGCAGGCCGGCCAGCGCGCCCAGTCGCCCGGGCATGTCGTGCACCGCCCGGTCGCGCTCGACGTCGACGAGCGAGCCCCACCACGCCCGCACCTGGTCGGCAGGAGCGCCCGCTGGCGGTGGACCTCCGAGCGCTCCCACCGATCGCCGGCTGGCCGCGAGCAGCGGCAGCCAGGCTGCCAGCGCAACCACGGCGGGGTCGGCGACTCCGCCGGCCGTCGCTCGGCCGGACGGGGCGAGCTCCGCGGCCAGCTCGCCCAGCGCCCTGCCGGTGACGGCGGCCCGCCGCTGTACCTCCTCGAGGACGTCCTCGTGGCGTCGCAGAATCGCGAGCACGGTGGTGTCCGGCTCGGACAACCGCTCCGGCCGAGCGGTCGCGACCAGGCCGGCGTACCGGCGGCGCAGCCCGTCGATCTCGGCCCGGGCCTCCTCGACCGCGCCAGCCTGGCGGCGCAGCGACGTCGCGCCGCGGTGCAACGGCTCCACCACCGACACGGCAAGAACAGCCGCGCCGGCGAGCTCGTCGGTGCAGGCGTGCGCGGCCGGCCCGCGCCACGCGCCGGCGAGCCGGACCCGGTCGAGCAGCAGGTCCGCGCGCACGGAGTCGAGCTGCTGGCTCGCCACCTCCCAGCGCCCAGCCAGCTCCTCGAGCGACGCCGGGTCGTCGGGCGGGTAGGGCAGCAGCTCCTCCGGCGTCACAGGGTCAACCTCGGTGTCACCGCCCCGGTGCTCACCGCCGTGGCGGCGAGGCTCTGCTCGACGTCCACGTAGAGCCGCGCCCCGGCCCGGGTCTTCTCGGCGAGCACGTCCTGGTCCAGCGCCAGTACCTCGACCAGAGCCGCAACTGTGGCCGCCACAGCCGTGACGCCGCCGCGCAGGCGCGGATCCCGGACCTCCGCCGGCCAACGCCGCACGGGCGGCGCGATACCGCGCAGGTCGTCGGCGCGGGCGTGCAGGTGGCCGGCCGCGGTGACGACATCCCACGTGTCGACCTCGACCCGCACCGCTGACCTCCCGGTTGGTTCGCCCGGCGCAGACGGCCGAGCTGGACCGAACCCTAGGAAGATCCGCCCGCGCCCTCCGTCGAGTTCTCCACAGCTCGCTCAGGGCAGTAGCGCGGAGCCTTCGAGAAGCGGTGCGAAGAGGTCTCCGAGGTCAGCGACGCGGTCGAGGACCTGCTCGGCGCGGAACCGCAGGTCGTCCGGTCGCCGGCAGGCGGCCACCTCGTCCCAGGTCACCGGCGTCGACACCCACGGCTCGGGCCGGGCCCGCAGCGCATAGGGGGCGACGGTCGTCTTGGCCCCGTTGTTCTGGCTCCAGTCGACGAACACCTTGCCCCCGCGCAGGTCCTTGCGCATCTGCGAGACGACCAGCTTCGGGTGGGACTTCTCGAGGGTCTGCGCCAGGTGGCGGGCGTAGTCCGAGGTACGCCGGTCGCTCGCGGGCTCGATCGCGGCGTACACCTGCAGCCCCTTGGACCCGGAGGTCTTCACCACCGGGGCGAGGCCGTCGGCTTCGACCAGGTCGCGCAGCAGCAGGGCGACCTCGGCGCACTCGACAGCGGTGGCCGGCGTACCGGGGTCGAGATCGAGGACGAGCCGGTCGGGGTCGTGCACCGCGCCACGCGGACCGACCGTCCACTGCGGCACGTGCAGCTCGAGGGCCGCCAGGTTGGCCGCCCAGACCAGGGTGGGCAGGTCGCCGACGATGACGTAGTCGAGGGTCTCGGTGTCCTTCTTCGTGGTGCCCGGCGCCGGGAGGTTCACGGTGCGCACCCACTCCGGAGTGCCCTTCGGCGCGTTCTTGGCGAAGAAGCCCTTCTTGTCCGTGCCGTCGGGGAACCGCTGGAAGGACATCGGCCGGTCCGCGACGTGCGGCAGCAGGTACGGCGCGATCCGCGCGTAGTAGTCGACGACCTCACCCTTGGTGAAGCCGTCCGGGTACAGCACCTTGTCGAGGTTGGACACGGACAGGCGGCGGCCGTCGACCTCGACGGTGGAACGTTCGGGCACCGGGTCATCCTCTCCGGTGCCCCTGGACGACGGGAAGGGCCCCGACCACGAGTGCGGTGGTCGGGGCCCTTCCGGGTGACGCCCCGAGGAGGGGCGGGTGCCTCAGTCGAGCGCGACTGAGGCGAGGAGACGGCGGGCCCGGAGAGCGGCCTGCTCGGCCCGTCGGTGCGCCCGGTGGGCGGCGACGAGACGGTAGGCCCGCTCGCGGCGGACTGCCTCCTCGAGACGCTGTGCCGCATGGGCACGCGCCAGGTCCTCATGCATGAGTTGCATCTCAGTGCTCCTGTTCACGACGTGTGTCTGGTGTACGGATCGGGTCGGCTTGGTGAGCTCGACGTCGGCAGCGATGACGCTGTCTCGACGCGCGCTCACGCTGCGACCTCGGACTTGCGGGGACGGCCGCGCGGCCGCTTGCGGGGCACGACAACGCCCTGGACGAACCACTCGCCACCCCAGACGCCCCACGGTTCGCGACGCTCGAGAGCGCCGTTGAGGCAGTCCAGACGGACCGGGCAGGTGGTGCAGAGCGACTTGGCGTACTCGACGTCGGCGGGCGAGTCGGCGAAGAACAGCTCCGGGTCGTTGGCCCGGCAGGGCAGCTGTTCGTCGGCGACGCGCTGTGCGACGTCGGCGAGGGCCGAGAGAGCGGTGAGCGCCGTCAGGTGTGCGACGGGGCTCTCCGTGCGGTCGGCTTCGAGCGCGGCGAGCTGCATGGGGTTCACCTCCGTAGTGCTCGTGACCATCAGCGGTCGGCCGGTGGTCGTCGGGTCTGTGTCGATCAGGAGAGCCATTGCTTGGTCTCTCGTTCCAGGGCCCCGGTGGGGCCGGTCGGACAGTCGTCGTAGTGATGGGACTCGTCGGACTGGGCGGACTGGTCGGACAAACGAAAAGGCCGCGGATCCCGGGTTTCGGGTTCCGCGGCCTTGGAGGTGCCGGCGAGGGGTGTGAGTCCTATACCGGTGGGCTCCAAGTGCGGATCCCCGCGATGTCCTTGTCGAAGACAACGACGTCGCTGATCGGGAGCAGAGCGTTGGCCTGAGCGGCCGGCGTGCTGGCGGCGGTGGTCCGGGTGCGCATGGCGATGGACACAGTGGTCCCCTGGACCGTCGTCTGGACGGGCGCGACGACACGCGTACCGCCTGTGACGACACCGTGGGCACCGATGAGGGCGCCGAACAGCGGCGACGGCGAGCACGCGTACTTCTCCGTGATGTTCTCCACCGTGCTCACCTCCACTTCTGTGCGGGCGTCCTGTCGGGCGCGCGGAACGGTCTCTGCTGACCGAGTGGTTCGAGAGTAGAGAAGGCTTCGGTCAGGTGCAATCATTTTTTTGACTGCTGACGCCGGATGTGACCGAGCCGTGACCTTTCGGCCGCCGGCGGGGCGGGTTGGCGGGGGCGAACCTCGGCGTAGGTCAGGTCGAGATCAAGATCGGCTCGTTTGCGACATCAGTCCCCGACCCGCCGGCATGCGGTACGGCGTGTCGGGGAACCAGGTCGCAAACGATCTCTGTCTGGGTGACGAGCGGGCGCTGGTGTCAGCGGGTCAGGCGCCGACGGCCTCGCGGCACAGCGCCAGCACGTCCTCGCCGTACCGCTCGAGCTTGGTCCGACCGACGCCGGAGACGGCCAACAGCGCCTCGACCGTCGTGGGCCGCAGCTCGGCCAGCGCGGTGAGGGTGGCGTCGGTGAAGACGACGTACGCCGGCACCGAGGCCTCCTTGGCCTGCTCGGCCCGCCAGGTGCGCAACCGCTCGAAGAGCGCCTCGTCGTAGGGCGACTCGCAGGTCAGGCAGCGTCCGAGCTTGCGGGCGGTGGCGTCGGTGAGCCCGGCTCCGCAGACCCGGCAGGACGCGGGGCCCTTGCGGGAGCGGGGGCCGCGGGCGGCCGCAGGCTGCGCGGCGCTGCGGACCAGTCCGTCGAGGAAGCGCGACGGCCGGCGGCCCGCGCGGCCGCCGGGCGACCGCGCCAGGGACCAGGTGACCGAGATCTCGTGGCGTGCCCGGGTGATGGCGACATAGAGCAGCCGGCGCTCCTCCTCGATCTGGTCGGGCGTCTCGGCGTAGCTGATCGGCAGCATGCCCTCGTTGACGCCGACCACGAAGACGACGTCCCACTCGAGGCCCTTGGCCGCATGCAGCGAGGCCAGCGTGACGCCGTCGACGGTCGGCGCGTGCTGCGCGTCGGCCCGCTCGTCGAGCTCGGCGACGAAGTCCCGCAGGTCCGCCTCGGGTCGGGCGGCGGCAAGGTCGTCGGCGAGCCGGGCGAGCGCTGCCACCGACTCCCAGCGCTCGCGGACCGCGCCACCGCCGTCGGGCGGCGTGCTGGCCCAGCCTCCGCCGGAGAGGACGGCGCGCACCGTCGTCGGCAGGTCGTCGCTCTCGGCCGAGCGGGCCGCGCCGCGCAGCAGCAGCCGGGCCTCACGGATCTCGGGCCGGTCGAAGAACCGCTCGCCGCCGTGCAGGACGTAGGCGATCCCGGCGTCGGTGAGCGCCTGCTCATAGGTCTCGCTCTGCCCGTTGGTGCGGAACAGCACCGCGATCTCGCTGGCCGGCGTACCGGCCCGGACCAGGTCGGCGATCCGGCCGGCGACGTGCCGCGCCTCGGCCGGCTCGTCCGACAGCTCGCGCAAGTCCGGCTCGGGACCAGCTGGGCGCTGCGCGACCAGCTCGAGCGCAGCCGCCCGGCCGGTCGGACTCCCCGTCACGATCCGGTTGGCGAGGTTGACCACCTGAGGAGTCGAGCGGTAGTCGCGGAGCAGCCGGATCTCGCGCGCGCCGGGATGGCGGCCCCGGAACCCGAGCAGGAACTCCGGCGAGGCACCGGCAAAGGTGTAGATCGTCTGGTTGGGGTCACCGACGACGCAGACCTGGTCGCTGCCGCCCAGCCACTGGTCGAGCAGCGCCTGCTGGAGCGGGCTGACGTCCTGGTACTCGTCGACCACGAGCCGCTGGTACTGCCCGCGCACGGCGTCGGCCACCTGCCGGTGCTCGGCGATCAGCGCGACCGTGTAGAGCAGCACATCTTCGAAGTCGATGACGTTGCGTTCCCGCTTGACCATCTCGTACGCCGACAGCAGGCGCACCATCGTCGCGGGGTCGACACCTGCCGGTCCGCTGCGGCCGGCCTTCGCGGCGGCGGCCGGGTAGTCGTCCCGGTCGGTCATGGTGACCTTGGTCCACTCGACCTCGCCAGCAAGGTCGCGGACGCTGGCCCGGTCGGTCGCCAGGCGCAGCCGGCCGGCGGCCTCGGCGACGAGGGCCGCCTTGTGCGAGACCAGGTCGGGCAGCTCGCCGCCCACGTGGCGGGGCCAGAAGTAGCGCAGCTGGCGCAGGGCCGCGGCGTGGAAGGTGCGGGCCTGCACGCCGGCCGCCCCGAGGTCGCGCAGCCGGGTCCGCATCTCTCCGGCGGCTCGCGCGGTGAAGGTGACGGCCAGCACGCGCTGTGGTGCGTAGACCCCGGACAGGACCCCGTGCGCGATCCGGCTCGTGATCGCCCTGGTCTTGCCCGTGCCGGCCCCCGCCAGGACGCACAGCGGCCCGTCCAGGGTGGACGCCACCTCGAGCTGCTCCGGGTCCAGCGACGCCAGCAGCTCGTCGACGGTGGGCACGGGCACGTCGCCATCCTCTCAGCGCGCAGGGACACGGTGGGTCGTGGCTGTGGAGGGCGGGCTGTCGCCGGACGGGGCTGAGCGTCGTCGGGCGGTGGTGGCGGTTAGGTCAAAGCCGGCTTGGGAGGAGGAGGGGTGCCGCAGTCCGTTCGCGGCTCCCCTCCTCGGTGGTCGCGCGGTCAGGCCAAGAGCGGCTTTGGACGGGAGTGGTGGGCTGCGCTGGGTGCCTCACTGGCCGGCGGTCGACGACTCCGCGACACATCGGGTGCTCAGGTGCGCCGGTGTGGTGACGGCGGTGGCCGTGGCGTCACAGAAGCACCGGTTGTGTCGCCGGCTCGAGGGCGCTCGTCACACGAGCACCAGTGGTCACGGGAGTGTTGAACCCGTCGCAACGGCACACAAACGCCGGCGATCCAGCGCCTCAAGGGCCCGAACGGGCCCCGTTTGTGTGCAGTTAGGTGGCCGGCCGGACACACCAACACACAGTCTCGGGCCCTCAACGCCTCGACAGGCTCGAACGGGCCTGCACTGTGTGTTCTTGTGTCGGCGACCCACGAACGGCGCGGCAGTCCCGGCACCGCGGCCGCCCCACCCCTCCTCCCAAGCCGCTCTTGATCTTGACCTTGACCTTGAACTTGATCTGACCCAGGCACAGGCGAACGCCAGTGTTGCCTGCGCCACATCCGCCGCGGGAAGTCACGCCACCAGAAATGGCGTTGACATGATCGACACAGGGCACCATGTCGGTGCCACCCGCATCCCCCAGGAGGTCCCGTCCCGTGTCGGTCAGCGTCGAGAGCCTGCCTCAGGCAGGCACCGTGACGATGTACAGCACGGTGTGGTGCGGCTACTGCCGCCGGCTGAAGGGTCAGATGGACCGTGAGGGCATCGCCTACCAGGTCGTCGACATCGAGGACCACCCCGACGCGGCCAACCTGGTGATGAGCGTCAACGGCGGCCACCAGACCGTGCCGACCCTGGTGTTCGACGACGGCTCCGCACTGACCAACCCCAGCCTGGCCGAGATCAAGGCAAAGCTCACCGCCTGAGGGGCTGACCGGGGCGACTGCCCTGGGCGCCGGGCTCGTCCGGCGACGTACGGTGGCGGTCGTGCGATTCGCGATCAAGACCGTTCCCCAACATACGACGTGGCAGGCGATGCTCGACGTCTGGCGGGCCGCCGACGACATCGACGTCTTCGACTCGGCCTGGAACTTCGACCACTTCTACCCGATCTTCGGTGACGGCACCGGGCCGTGCCTCGAGGGCTGGACGACGTTGACGGCGCTGGCGCAGGCCACCCATCGGATCCGGCTCGGCTGCCAGGTGACCGGCATGATCTACCGGCACCCCGCCGTCCTCGCCAACATGGCCGCGACCGTCGACATCATCTCCGGCGGCCGCCTCGAGCTCGGGCTCGGTGCGGGCTGGAACGAGCAGGAGACCAGCGCCTACGGCATCCCGCTGCCGCCGCTGAAGGAGCGCTTCGACCGCTTCGACGAGGGGCTGGAAGCGATCGTCGGGCTGCTGTCGCAGGACTCGACGACGTACGACGGCAACTACGTGAAGCTCACCGACGCGTGGTGCGACCCGAAGCCGATACAGCGTCCGCACCCGCCGATCACGATTGGCGGCAACGGGCCGACCCGGACCCTGCGCGCGGTCGCCCGCCACGCGCAGCAGTGGAACGGCATGAGCTCATCGCCCGAGGAGTGGAAGGCCAAGCACGACGTGCTGGTCGAGCGGTGCGCCGAGGTCGGCCGCGACCCTTCGGAGATCCTCTGCTCGGTGAACGTCCGCGGATCGGACGGGCCGGACGTGGTCGCCGAGCGGGCGGCGGCGTTCGGCGGGGCCGGCGTCGGCCTGGTCGTCGTCAGCCTCCCCCAGCCCTACAACCCCCGCGACCTCGAGCCCATCGCCGAGGCCCTGCGCCCCCTGCAGGGCTGATCGGTGAGTGCGTCGTTTGCGACCTTCTGGTGCGACACGCCCGGCGTGTCGCAACCACAACGTCGCAAACGGCGAACTTCGGCTCGCCGCTGAGCCGGGTCAGGCGGGGTCGAGGTCGAGGGCGTAGTGGTCGCCGTCGCGGCGGAAGCCGAGCCGGTCGTAGTAGGGGTGCAGCATCCCCGGCGGGGTGAGAACCTGGTGGAAGCCGCGGTCGCGGAACAGCCCGCTGCGGCGGTAGACGAACTCCCCCGGCGTGAAGTCGCGGTAGCGCAGGGTCGCGTAGTCGAGCTCGACCTGCGCCACCCCCTCGCCGACGTCACGCACCACGACCACGCCGACCGTCTCGTCACCGTGCTCGACGAGGTACGCCGACCGGTGACCGTCGTCGACGAGGTCGACGTGGTCGGGGAAGAACCGCCGGACGTCCTCCGCGTGCACCGAGAGCACGTGCCGCAGGTACGCGTCGTCCAGGCCGACCTCGAGCACCTGGTAGGCCGTCTCGTCGTGGCGCTCGGTGAGCAGCTTGCGGATGAACCACACGTTGATGCCGGCGAGCACAAGGTTCATGGCGACCATCGGCCACACGCTGATCAGCGCGTTGAACACGACAAGCACCAGGCTAGCGATGAGATTGAGCACCCGGAACCGCAGCACCCGGGCCTGCAGCAGCGAGTAGACGAGCAGTGCCGAGCCCGCCCAGCCGAGCGCGTCCTGCCAACCCATGGTCAGCGCCCTGGCTTCTCGGGCAGCGGCCCGCCGTACCAGTGCTCGATGAGCCGGCGCGAGATGGAGATGGACGGCGACACCAGCAGCTCACCGGAGTCGATGTCGGCGACCACCCGGTCTCGGGTGTACCACCGGGTCTCGGCGATCTCGCCGTCGCGTCGCTCCACCGCGGTGTCCCGCGCGTGCGCGGTGAAGCCGAGCATCAGGCTGGAGGGGAACGGCCACGGCTGGCTGCCGAGGTAGGTCACCGCGTCGACGGTGATGCCCGCCTCCTCGTGCACCTCTCGGCGTACCGCTGCCTCCAGCGACTCCCCCGGCTCGACGAAGCCCGCGAGCGTCGAGAAGCGGCCCTCGGGCCAGGTGACCTGCCGGCCGAGCAGCAGCCGGTCGTCGTCGTCGACGACGAGCATGATGACGGCCGGGTCGGTGCGCGGGTAGTGCTCGCTGCCGTCTTTCTCGCAGCGGCGGGTGTGCCCGGCGTTCTCGACCCGCGTCGGTGCACCGCAGCGCGGGCAGTGGTGGTGGGTGCGGTGCCAGTTGTCCAGCGACACCGCGTGCACCACGAGCCCCGCCTCGAGGTCGTCGAGCAGAGCGCCGACCTCGCGCAGTCCGAGGTACGACGGCGCGTGTTCGTCCCCGGCATCCGGCCCGTCCTCGAGGCCCGCGAAGTAGGCGACCCCGTCGTGGGTGCCGAGGAACAGCCGGCGCTCGGCGGGGACGTCGGGGCGCAGCCCGAGGTCGAGGCGCGGCGGCTCGCCGAGCACGGCGACACGACCCTCACGGACGCGCACGACGCGGCTCGCCGGGTCGTCCCACGCGGCGGTCAGCCAGCTGCTGTCGTTACGCCGCAACGCGTCGCGGTCGACGACGGCGCGGGACAGCGCGAGCCCGGGCAGGTCGCGCTGGGCGGCGTCGGGTGACGGGGTCACGGGTCAGCCACGCGGAGCGCGCGCCAGCTCGTCCCACAGGTACGCCGCGGCCTCGGCGCCCTTGAGCAGCAACGGGATCTCCACCTTCTCGTTCGGCGCGTGCCAGCCGTCGTCGGGCAGGCTCACGCCGAGGAACACGACCGGCGCGCCGGTCGCTTCCTGCAGGTCGGCCTCGGGTCCGGAGCCGCCTTCACGGGTGTACAGCACCTCGGTACCGAAGGCTGCCGACATCGCTCGCGTCACGGCGGCCAGCGCCGGATGGTCCAGCGGCGTCAGGCAGGGGCGCACCCCCGGGCCGTACCACTCCATCGACCAGGTCAGACCGCTCGGCACGTGTGCGGCCAGCCACGCTTCGACCTTGCGCTGGATGTCGGCCGGCTCCTGGCCGGGCACCAGGCGGAAGGACACCTTCGCGTGACCGACCGAGGGGACGATCGTCTTGTGGCCGGCGCCGGTGTAGCCGCCCCAGATCCCGTTCACCTCGGCGGTGGGCCTGGCCCAGACCCGCTCCAGGGTGGTGAACCCCTTCTCGCCGTACGTCGTCTCGCTGCGCGCATTTGCCAGCCACGCAGTCTCGTCGAAGGGCAGCTTCTCGATGAGCGCCCGCTCGTCGTCGGTCAGCTCGAGCACGCCGTCGTAGAAGCCCTCGATGGTGACGTGGCCGTCGCCGTCGTGCATCGACCCGAGCAGGCGGGCCAGCTCGGTCAGGGGATTGCGGATCCCACCTCCGAACGAGCCGGAGTGCACGTCGCCGGTGGGTCCGTGCAGGTCGATCTGGCCGTCGGTCATGCCGCGCATCCCGACGCAGACGGTCGGGGTGTCGCGCGACCACATGCCGGTGTCGGACACCACCACGACGTCGGCGGCGAGCCGGTCGGCCCGATCCGCCAGCAGCGCGGCGAAGTGCGGCGAGCCGGACTCCTCCTCACCCTCGACGATCAGCTTGAGGTTGACGGCCGGGCTGGTCCGCCCGGTCGCGGCGAGGTGCGCCCGGATCCCGAGGGTGTGGAACCAGACCTGCCCCTTGTCGTCGGCGGCGCCGCGGCCGAGCAGCCGGTCGCCGTCGATGGTCGGCTCGAACGGCGGGTGCTGCCACAGGTCGAGCGGCGTCACCGGCTGCACGTCGTGGTGGCCGTAGACGAGAACCGTCGGTGCGTCAGGTTTGTCGCTCGGCCACTCCGCGAAGACGGCGGGCAGGCCGGCCGTCTCCCACACCTCGGCGGTCGGGAACCCGAGGTCCCGCAAGGCAGTCGCGAGGAACTCCGCTGATCGGCGTACGTCGGGGTGGTGCTCCGGGTCACCGGAGATCGAGGGGATGCGCAGCCACTCGACGAGGCCGTCGACCATCTCCTGCGCACCGGCCTCGACCGCAGCTCGCACCGCGGGATCCGTCATGCGCCCGACCCTACGGCCCCGCATAAGGTCGGGCGGGTGCGGGTCGCGACGTCCAACCTCCTCAGCGGACGGGCACTCCCTGACGGCGCGGTGCGCACCGAGGACCTGGTGGCCGCCGCGCGGCTGCTGGACGCGGACGTCATCGGTCTGCAGGAGGTGGACCGCGACCAGGAGCGCTCGGGAAACGTCGACCAGGCGAGGGTCGTCGCCGAGACGGTCGGTGCCACGGACTGGCGGTTCGTCCCGGCCCTCGAAGGCACACCGGGTGGCTCGTGGACCGCGTCGCGGGCCGACGACGGCGCGAGCACGAGCGGGCCGTCGTACGGGATCGCGCTCGTGTCGCGACTCCCCGTCCTCTCCTGGTGGGTACGCCGGTTCGCGGCCGCGCCGCTCGGGCTCCCGCTGCTGGTGCCGGGCAGCCGGGGCCTGACGCTCGTCGCGGACGAGCCCAGGATCGCGCTGGCCGCGGTCGTCGCCGGACCGGGCGGTCCGGTCACGGTGGTGACCGCGCACCTGTCGTTCGTGCCGGGCTGGAACGTCCGCCAGGTGCGCGCGATCACCCGCTGGGCGCGCTCCCTGCCGGGCCCGAGGTTGCTGATCGGCGACCTCAACCTGCCCGGCGCGGTGCCTTCGCTGGTGTCGGGCTGGTCCCGGCTGGCCCGGCTGCCGACGTACCCCTCGTGGCGGCCCCGGGTGCAGCTGGACCACGTGCTCGCCGACCAGCCGACCCGCGTCGCTAGTGCCCACGCGCTCCGGCTGCCGGTCAGCGACCACTGCGCGCTGCTCGTCGACCTGCCCGACCGGGCTACGGAATTGAATCAGCCGGGGTGAACAGCCCTTGGAAGTAGCGGGGTGCGGCGAGGACGTTCTCGGTGAGATCGGGGGGCGACGCAGCGACCGGTCCGATCGGCGGTTCATGGATGCCGAACCGGTCGGAGGCGACGTTGATCTGGAACATCGCCCGTGAACCGGTCTGCACGAGCCCACCTTTGTGGAAGCCCTGGGTGTCGGCGAAGAACACGGTGCCCTTCGTCCCCGTGATGACCTCCCACTGCTCGCGGGGGTAGTGACGAGCGACCTCGTCGTCTGTGAGCCGGCCGCCGTGCAAGAGCTCTTTCGGCTTCTCCCGGTGGGACCGAGGCACATAGGTGTGGGGACCGGTGGTGGCATCGACGTCGGTGAGATAGACGAACATCTTGATGAAGGCAGGACGGTCGATGTCGTAGTGGAACTGCTGTGCGGAGAGGTTGTCCGCAGAAGGCCAGGCGAACGACCTCCACAGCGCCATCGACATGATCGTGGGGTCGTGGCCGAGATACGTCCCGGCGATCTGGGCCAGCCGCCTCTCCTGCAGGAGCCGCTTCGCAGAGGTGGCCCGCAGGGCGTCCGACGGCGACATCCACCACGTGGGGGCCGTCGGCCGGGGCGCTCCCGGGGAGGCATCGTCGATGCGGTCGCCCCTCGGCTCCGCGGGACCCTCGTCGAGCACCGTGCGGATGTCGTCCACGACAGCATCCGGCAGGCGCGTCGGGGAGATGTAGAAGCCGCGATCCTCCACCGCGGCGGCCACCGTCTCGGGGTCCAACCCGTGGAGGAGGTCATCGGTGAAGGTCGCGAACGAGTCGGGATCGTATGGCGGAGCCTGGCGCCGCATCTCCCCACGGGGAGAGACGCCCGACGAGCTCCAGGTGGCGAGGAAGAGCAGCTCCCCAGCGTCCGCGGGTATCTCGCCCGTTGCCCAGTACCGCTCGTACGCCGCCGCGAACAGGTCCGGGGCCGCGTCGAGCTGACCCTCCCAACGTCGCACCTGCCGGCGAGCAGCGAGTCGCAGCACCCGCTGGAGGACCGGATCAGGGAGAAGTGCCTCGGCCATGCGCCGCTGAGGAGATCTGGTGGTCATGACGGGTCGCCCCCCTTGCGGTAGGCGGCGACGGTGTTCCCGTCCTGGCCCCTCTGGAGCTGGGGCTCGAACCCCGCGACACGTTCCAGGCCCGGGTAGAGGCGATCGAGCTGCTCCAGGGTCTGAATGCGCTCGCTCCCACGCAGCACACCAGGCAGGACCTCCTCGTCGAAGTCCTCCGGGATCTTCTGCATGGACACGACCAGGTAGCCGCCGGGCGACAAGATCCGCTCCATCTCTTTCGCGGCCACCTCCGGGCGTGTCGAGTACGACAGGGTCCAGCCGCAGATGATGGCGGAAAAGCTGGAGTCGGCATACGGCAGCTCGTGCATGTCCCCGACATCGACGAACGGGCTGTACGAGAACGTGTCGAGACCGCGCACGCCGTCCGGCGTCCAGCCCAGGCCCCGCGCCATGAAGATCTCCGGCTCGTAGCGGGGCCCGATGATCAGGAGCGAGTCCTTGCGGCAGTCGGGGATCGACGCGAGGAGGTACATCGTCCACTGGGTCCGGTTCTCCGGACGGTAGTGGGTCAGCCAAGAGGCTGAGTACTCCATCTCCTGGGTGTTCTCGTCGGGATGCTCGTACGATCGAAGCGGAAGTTTCCTCAACTTGGTCAGCCAGATGAATCGGACGAATCCGATCTCGCTCGGGAAGCCGACCAAGACGCCAGTGCGCAGCCTGCGCAGCATGGAGGCGAGGCGAGGGCCCGCCTGGACAAGTGCCATGAAAGCGACTCCCTGCTGTCGGGTGTCAGCACGCTAACCGATGTCCAGACGTGGCTACCGGCGCGGTACCCCCCGGCGCACCGGCAGGGTCGTACTGAGCCGCTCTCGAGTCGCAGATAGATCTGCAGCCTCCGGGCCGCGTCGGCGGGGCCGGGATGGCATCGTGTGCCCGTGCCCCACCTCATGCTCGGCTGGAAGATCGCGCTGCTGGGCGCCCTGGCCTTGCTTGTAGCAGGCGGTCTGCTGGCGCTGCTGCGCCCGACGGGGCCTCGCGGTCGGGCTGCCGTGGCGGCGGTGCGTGAGAGCGGGATCGTGCTCGGGCTGTTCGCCGTCTGGCAGCTCGCCGGCACGTTCGCCCACCACAACGCGGCCGGCGCGGCGCGGCGCGGCCAGGAGATCCTCGACGCCGAGGCGGACGTGCATCTCCCGTCGGAGCACTCCGTCCAGCACCTGATCCAGGGTCACGACCTGGTCAGCCAGTTCTGCAACGCCTTCTACATCTACGGGCACTTCAACGGGCTGATCATCTTTCTGGCGTGGATCTTCCTGCGGCACCGCCGGCTCTACCCCTCCGTCCGGATGAGCGTCGTCCTGCTCACTGCTGGCTGCTTCCTGTTCCACCTGTTCCTCACGGTGGCGCCGCCGCGGCTGTTGCCGCACGGAGGGTTCGTCGACACGGCCGCGGTCTACGGGCAGTCGGTCTACGGACCGACCACGATCGGGTTGGCGGACCAGCTCTCGGCGTTCCCGTCCGTCCACGTCGGCTGGGCCACTCTCGTCGCGTGGTACGCATGGCGGGCCAGCCCCTGGCGGTGGGGCTGGGTGGGTGTCGCGCACTTCGTGCTCACGACGTTCGTCGTCGTCGCCACCGCCAACCACTACTGGCTGGACGGCTTCCTCGCGATGGGGATCTTCGCCGTGGCGCTACTCCTGCAGGCGACCGTCCCGATGCTGGTGCGGGCCTCCCGGTCGCGCCCGCCGGAGCCGGACCCCGTCGAGGAACCCGCCCTGGTCTCCTGACCCTGCCCTGGTCTCGTGATCATGAAGATCTGCGCACGCTCTTGCGGGTGCAGATCTTCATCATCACGGAGCGAGGGGTGGAGACGGGGTGACGGCCATCTGGCGGATCTCCTCGCGGTCGGCGGCCGCGGAGTCACGGTCAGCGGCTGCCCAGAGGCGGTCGATGTCGGACTGCGCATAGTCGCGGGCCGCGAGTCGGTGCTGCTCACGGTCGAGCTCGGCTCGCAGCGCCGCTGCGGCGTCACGAGCCTCTGCCGCGCGGTCCCGGATCTCCGCCACCCGGTCCCGGACGTCCGCGGCGTCGATCAGGTCCCCGAGCCGGGCGGCCTGCGCCTCGAGGTCGAGGCGCAACGCCCGCTCCTCCCTCTCCCGGATGGTCAAGGCCTCCTCGCGAGCGGCCGCGGCCCGGTCACGCTCGTCGGCCGCCGCCTCACGACCACGGGCCGCCTGCTCGCGCTCCGCGAGCAACACGTCTCGCGCGTCCGCGAGAGCGTCGCGAGCCTCGCTCAGCAGGTCGTCGTCAGGGCGGGTGTCGTTCTGGTTCAGCACGTCGTCCTCGCTCGGCTCGTTGTCTGCGGTCCCGCTGGTCGTGGTCTCGGCCTGTCGATCCATCGACGTCTCCTCGGAAGACTGGCGCTCATCCGTGGGGCGTGCTCAGTGCTCAACTCTGGGCAGTATGAGTCGCGGGCCGCCCGTTGAAACCCCATCAATTTTCGTGATCCTGAAGACCGGTGCACGCCCTTGCGGGTGAAGGTCTTCATGATCACGAGGCGGACGCCGCTGCTGTCGGCACCGAGCGGACCAGGTCGCTCAGGGCCGCCTCGTCGAGCAGGTCCGCGGGGCGCACCGTCACGTCCGCCGCGACGTGGTGGAACGCGGCTCGGATCGAGTCCAGCGGGGTCCCGGTCAGGTGGTGCCAGGCCAGCCGGTAGACCGCGAGCTGCACGGCGGCCGCCGTCGCTTCCAGACCGGATTTGGGCGGGCCGGTCTTCCAGTCCACGACGTCGACCGAGCCGTCGGGTGCGTCGGTGAAGACCGCGTCGCAGCGGCCACGAAGCACGACGCCGTCGACGACCATGTCGAATGGCAGCTCCACCTCGGTCGGGACGCGGCCGGCCCAGGCGCTGCGTTCGAACGCAGCCTGGAGGGCGACCAGATCCGGGTCGGGCTCGGCCGACTCGTCCGCCGCACCGGGCAGCTCGTCGACGTCGAGCAGCCGCTGCTGACCCCACCGCGCTTCGAGCCAGAGGTGGAACTTGGTGCCGCGACGGGCCAGTGGCGCCGGTTTGCGCGGCAGCGGCCGTCGCAGCGACCGGGCCAGCTCCGCCGGGTCCCGACGCAGCATCACCAGCTGCGAGACCGACAGTCGCGACGGCAGGTCGACAACGCCACCGGACCCGGAAGCCCGATGGCGGGCCAGCTCGGCCAGTAGGAGCTCGAGCTCGGCGTCCCAGACCGCGACCCTCGACGCGTGCTCCGGCCCGGCCGGAGGAGCCGAACCCGACGACGCCCGGACCAGGGCGGCGCCATGCACCACGGCCGGTCGACGGTCGCCGAGGGGGTCGAACGGCCATTGCAACGAGACCGGGTCGACGGCCAGCGGGTTCGCGGCGTCGTCGGCCGGAGAAGCGGCCCAGTTGGCCACCTCGCCGCCACCCGCGACGCAGAGCTCGTGCAGCTCGTCCAGGAACGGCGACGGGCCACGCTTCCTGGTCGCGCCGTCCCACCAGTAGCCCGAGCACAGCAGCAGGTCACGGGCGCGGGTGACTGCGACGTAGGCGAGGCGGCGCTCCTCGAGCAGGCCGCGCTCCTTGCATGCTTCGCGGAACTCACCCAGGACGTCGTGCGCCGACTTCTGGTCAGCCGCCTGCTCCCAGTCGAGGACTGGCAGCTCGGTCCGATCGCCGCGTAGCGGGAACGGTAGCGTGGCGAGCTGCTTGGTCCAGTCGGCCACCGGTCGCCCGTCGACGGGGAAGACGCCCTTCGTGAGGCCGGCGACCACGACGACGTCCCACTCGAGCCCCTTCGCCGCGTGCACGGTCATCAGCTGCACCCGGGAGGCGTCCGGCTCGGCGACCTCGACCTCCAGCCCCCGCTCCCGTTCCTCGGCCGTGTCGAGGTAGGCCAGGAACGCGAGCAGGCCGGGGTCCTCGCCGGAGGACACGAACTCCTCGGTCACCTCGACCAGCCGGTCGACATCGAGCAACGCGTCGGTCGCCCGCACTCCCGGCCGGGCGGAGAGCTCGACGTCCAGGCCGAGGCTGCGGACGACGGCCATCACCAGGTCCGGTAGCGAGGACGCCGTCAGCCGGCGCAGTCGACGCAGCTCATCGCGCAGGGCCAGCACCCGCCGGTAGCCCTCGTCGGAGTAGGCACCGCGGTCGCCGGGATCATCGACGGCATCGACGAGGCTGCGTTCGTCGACCGCGTCGTAGTCGGGGTCGTCGGAGTCGTCGTCCTCCGCATCCGTACGCCGGGAGGTGCCCACGGCGAGGCGGCGGGCCCGGCGTCCGAGCGCGTCGAGGTCGCGCGGCCCGAGTCGCCAGCGGGGGCCGGCCAGGATCCGCACCAGCGCCGCGCCCGCGGTCGGGTCGGCGAGCACCCGCAGGGTCGCGACGACGTCGACGACCTCGGGCTGGTGGAGCAGACCACCGAGGCCGACGACCTCGCACGGCACTCCGCGCGCGCGCAGCTCGGACTCGAGGCGCGGGAAGTGCGACCGCTTCCGCGCCAGGACCGCCACCTGCCCCCACGGCACCGGCGACGAACCCCGGCCGACAGCGGCCACCTGCTCGGCGACCCACCCCGCCTCGTCCACCACCGTCGGATGCAAGGCCACGACCACCCGACCGGCGCCGGCCCGGCTCGCACCCGGCCGCAGGTGGGCGGCCGCCATGTCGGCACCCTGCAGCGGGATGCCGTCGGCCACCAGGTTGGCGGCACCGAGGATCTGCTCGCCGTTGCGGAAGCTCACGGTCAGCCGGCTGCTGCCTGCCGGCTCGTCGGCCCCCGGGTCGGCGAAGTCGATCGGGAACCGCTCAAGGTTGCCGGCGCTGGCCCCCCGCCAGCCGTAGATCGACTGGCGGGGGTCCCCGACCGCGGTGACCGCATGACCCCGGCCGAACAGAGCCGTGAGCAGCACCCGCTGCGCTTCGCCGGTGTCCTGGTACTCGTCGAGCAGCACGGCCGCGTAGCGGCTGCGCTCGAGCTCGGCGACCTCGGGGTGCTCGCGGGCGATCCGCGCCGCGACCGCGACCTGGTCGCCGTAGTCCATGACGTTGCGATCCCGCTTGAGATCCGTGTAGTCGCGGACCATCGGCAGCAAGGCAAGGCGCGCTTCGAGCATCTGGAGCAGGTCGAGGATGTCCTTGTAGTGGCCGGCGGTGCGCTGCTTCGGCGCCCGCGGCAGCTCACTGAGGTGCCCGCGGACCCGCCGGGTGAGCTCGATGATCTCGTCGGGCCGGCGCAGGTGCTCGGAGAGCTCTCCGGCAAGAGCCAGGACGTCACCCACGACTGTCGTCAGCGCACGATCGACGTCGTCCATCGCGCCGTCGTAGCGCTCGACGACCTGGGCGGCGTACTGCCAGCTGACGGCCTCCCCGACCAGCCGGGTGCTCGGCTCCAGGCCGATCCGCAGCGCGTGTTCGCCGACCAGCGCGGCGGCGTAGGAGTGGTACGTCGTGACCACCGGCTCACCGGTGCGCAGCGCTGCGGCCACCGAGTCGGACAGGAACGGGTCCGTCTCGTGCGCATGGCGCAGCCGCGCGAGCATCAGCCGAACCCGCTCGCCCAGCTCGGCGGCCGCCTTGCGGGTGAACGTCAGGCCGAGAACGCGGTGCGGGGCGACCAGGCCGTTCGCGACCAGCCACCCGACGCGCAAGCCCATCGTCTGGGTCTTGCCGGACCCGGCGCCCGCGACGACGACGTGCGGTCGCAGGGGCGCGGCCACGGCGGTCGCCTGCTCATCGGTGGGCGGATGCCGTTCACCGATCCGGGCGGACACCTCGGCGGGTGAGAGGAGACGACCATCGGGGCGCGCCACGATGGCCGGCCCGGTGTCGAAGAGGCTCTCCTGGCTGTCCATGGGCCGCCCGCCCCGCCGGCCGCGACGCGTGCCTCTCATCCGGTCACCGGCCGGCCCTCGTCCTGCACCGGGCAGCTGGTGCGCACCGGGCACATGGCGCAGTAGCGGTTGTCGACGGCCGAGAACGCCGACCCCGCCATGCCCTCGGCGACATCGAGCACAAGGCGCCGGGCCCACTCGGGGTCGACGGACTCGGCGAGCGGCGGCTGGGGCTGGACCGCGAAGTCCTTGCCGCCGGCCTTGCCGATCTGCACCAGCTCGGCCCCGCCGCTGCGGTTGAGGGCCTCGAACGCGCCGTTCTCCACCGCGAGCTGGTAGGTCGCCAGCTGGCCGTGCTCGGCGAGCTCCTCGGCCGGCACCTTGCTCGCGCCGGTCTTGAGGTCGACGACCACGGCCCGGCCCAGGGAGTCCCGCTCGAGTCGGTCGACCCGCCCGCCGAGGCGGGCCCGGCCGACCTCCGCGGCGAACTCCAGCTCGGTGTCGACGACCTCGCGCTCGTTCGCAGCGAGCCAGGCCGCGAGCCGGCCGACCATGGCTGCTGCCTTCTCGCGCTCCTTGCGCGCCACCCAGCCGGCTCCGAGATCGACCTTCGGCAGCAGGGACTCCAACCGGGCCTGCAGTGCCTCGGCGGTGCTCGCGTCCGGCGTGACGGCGGCGTCGGCGACGGCGTGCACGAGGGTGCCGACGTTCTGCGCGATGCCGGCCGGTGCGCCGCCCCCGACATGCTCGAGGAACCAGCGCAGCTCGCAGCGGCGGAACGACTCGACCTTGGACGGGCTGACCGCGACCTGCTCGCCCTCGGCCCGCACCGGCCGGTCGTCGGACAGGTCGGGCAGACCCCACCAGGTGCCCGGGTCGGCACCGCGCGCGCCGGCGGCTGCCAGGGTCGCCAGCCGGTGGGCTGCGGCCGCGCGCAGGTCCTCGGGCGAGCCGGGGTCGGTCACCACCGCGCGGAGCTCGGCGACCAGGCTGGTCAGCGACAACGGACGGTGCAGCGAGGTGAGCGGCCGCGGCTCCTCGCCCGTCGGGGGGTCGAGCTCGTCGAGGAACCGCGACGGGCTGAGGCCCTCTCGCTCGCTGGTGACCGCGCTGACGTGCAGTGCTCGGCGGGCACGGGTGACCGCGACGTAGAAGAGCCGGCGCTCCTCCTCGAGCAGCCGGGCGAGGGTGCTGGCCGTGGCGACCGAGGTCGCCGTCTCGACGAAGTCGGGACGGAGCAGGTCGACGAGGCGCTCGGAGCCCAGGAAGGACCCGCGCATCCGCAGGTCGGGCCAGACGCCCTCCTGGACGCCCGCCACGCAGACCACGTCCCACTCGAGGCCCTTGGCCGCGTGCGCGGTGAGCACCTGCACAGCGTCGGGCTCGACGCCACGTACCCCCGTCTCGTCCCCGGGGATCTCCTGTCCGGCTACGTGGTCTACGAACACCTCGGGGCCGGCGGCCGGTAGCCGGTCGGTGAAGCGGGCGGCCGCGTCGAACAGGGCCACGACGGCATCCAGGTCCCGGTCGGCCGCCTCGCCGGCAGGGCCGCCCTCACGGCTGGCGCGTGCCCACCGGGTGGCCAGCCCGGTGCGCTCCCACAGCAGCCAGAGCACGTCCTCCGCGGTCGCGCCGGGGGCCGCGACGGCCTCGGTGGCGAGCGCCAGCAGGCCGGACACCGCGACGGCGTGGCGCACCACTGACCGCTCCAGGGTGATCAGCGCACGAGGGTCGCGCAGCGCCTCCACCAGCAGGACTCCCGACGTACGGCCACCGCCGTCGTCCAGCTCGATCCGGCGCAAGGCTTGCCGAAGCCGCCGCAGCGCCATCACGTCCGCGCCGCCGACCGGGGA
>DASYEF010000131.1:0-18020 GCA_036499185.1 Actinomycetes bacterium
CAGCGCGTGCCCGACGGCGAGTGGTACCTCCACCTGTTCGCGCCCGAGCAGCCCGACGTCAACTGGGAGAACCCCGAGGTCGTCGAGGAGTTCGAGGACGTTTTGCGGTTCTGGCTCGACCGCGGGGTCGACGGGTTCCGCATCGACGTCGCCAACTCACTGAAGAAGGACCAGGCGTTCCCCGACCTCGGGGACGAGGACCAGGAGCTCCTGCGGCCTCAGGAGGGGCCCGACCACCCGTTCTGGGACCGCGACGACGTGCACGAGGTCTACCGCGGCTGGCGGGGGGTCGCCGACCGGTATGCCGGCGATCGGATGTTCGTCGCGGAGGCCTGGGTCGACTCGCCCGAGCGGCTCGCCCTCTACACGCGACCGGACGAGCTGCAGACCGCGTTCAACTTCTCCTTCGTCCGGACACCCTGGGACGCGGACGCGCTGCGACGGACCGTCGAGGAGTGCATCGAGGCAGCCTCGTCCGCGGGTGCACCGGCCACCTGGGTGCTCTCCAACCACGACATCACCCGCGACGCGACCCGCTTCGCGCGCCTCGACTCGACCGGCGGTGGTGTCTCGGCGGGCGACCGGGTCGGCCCCGACACCCCACTCGACCCCGAGCTCGGCCTGCGCCGGGCCCGCGCCGCGGCACTGCTGATGCTCGCGCTGCCCGGCTCGGCCTACGTCTACCAGGGTGAGGAGCTCGGCCTGCCCGACGTCTTCGACCTGCCCGAGGAGGTGCTGGCCGACCCGATCTGGGTCCGGTCCGGGCACACCGAGCGCGGCCGGGACGGCTGCCGCGTGCCCATCCCGTGGACCGAGGACGGGCCGTCCCTCGGGTTCGGCTCCGGCAAGCCCTGGCTCCCCCAGCCGCCGGTCTTCGCCGCGCGCTCCGTGCAGGCCGAGTCCGGCGTCGCCGGGTCGACTCTCGAGCTGTACCGGCAGACCGTGCGGCTGCGGCGCGGGCTCGCGGTCGAGACCGACATCGACTGGCTGACCTCACCGGCGGGCTCGCTCGCGTTCCGCCGCCGGGCGATCGACGGGACGATGGTCGTCTGCGTCGTCGCCTGCACGGCTGCGGAGGTCGCGCTGCCGGCGTACGACGAGGTGCTCGTCAGCAGCGCGCCGCTGACCGCGGGCCTGGACGGGCCGGCCCGCCTGCCCGGCGACTCGGCCGCCTGGTTGCGCGCGCACTGACCAGGCACCGAAAGAAGGTTGCCCTCCCCCGCCGGATCCGGTCAGGGTGTCCCGGAGAGAACCGGAGAACCTGCGCCGATGAGCCTGCGTCCTGTCAGCGGTCTGTCCTAGCGTCGACCTCAGCACGAGTCGTCAGCGCGTCTCGTTCGTCCACCACCGCCCTGGGGGGTTTGCTCCGATGATCCGGCTCGCCGAGTTCGTCCTGCACCATCGCAAGCGGGTCATGCTGTTCTGGCTGGTCATGCTGCTCGTCGGCATCTTCGCCGCGACCAAGGCGCCCGGCCGCCTGACCGTCGACTTCTCCCTGCCCGGCCAGCCCGGCTACGAGACCGAGAAGCAGCTGCTCGCCACCTTCGGCAACGGCGGCTCCAACCCGCCCACCATCGCGGTCGTGACCGTGCCGAAGGGCACGACGGTCGACGACCAGCTCTCGAAGATCACGCCGGTCTTCGACGAGGTGCAGGCGGCACTTCCGGGGACCCGGATGGTCGACTACGCGCAGACGCAGGACAAGGCCTTCGTGACCGACGACGGCCGCACGACGTACGCGCTGATCTACTCGAAGCCGTTCGAGAGCTTCACCGACGTCGGTCCCGACGTCGCGATGAAGCCGATCCTCGCGAAGGCCTCGACCTCCACGGGATTCGACTTCGGGGTCACCGGCTACGCCCTCCTCGAAGCGGGCGACACCAGCGGCTCGACCGGACCGAGCCTGCTCGCCGAGACGCTGCTCGGAGCCCTGGGTGCCCTGGCCGTGCTCTGCTTCCTGTTCGCGTCCTTCCTCGCTCTCGTCCCACTGCTCATCGCAGGCGTCTCGATCCTCACGACGTTCACCATCGTGCTGATCGGCACCTACGTCATCGACGTCAGCTTCGTCGTGCAGTTCCTCATCGCCCTGGTCGGCCTCGGTGTCGCCGTCGACTACTCGCTGCTGGTCGTCAACCGTTGGCGCGAGGAACGCGCGCACGGGCACGACAACCACGAGGCAGTGGTCATCGCCATGAAGTACGCCGGTCACGCCGTCCTCGCCAGTGCCGGCACCGTCGCGATCAGCCTGTGCGCGTTGCTGGTGATCCCCGTGCCGCTGCTGCGCAGCATGGGGCTGGGCGGCATGCTCATCCCGCTCGTCAGCACCGCGGTCGTGCTCACCTTGTTGCCGGCGCTGTTGGGCGGCATCGGGCCGCGGGTCGACTGGCCGCGGATCCGGCACGAGGACAAGCCGTCCCGCGCCTGGACGTGGTGGGCGAAGCTCGTCGTACGCCGACGCTGGATCGCGGCCGGGACCGCGCTGGTCATCCTGGGCCTGCTGATCGCGCCCATCTTCGGCATCAAGATCGGGCAGGCGCAGACCAGCGCCCTGGCGAGCAGCGGTCCGGCGTACGAGCAGCTGAAGACGCTACGCGAGGGCGGCGTTCCCGCGGGCATCGTCTCCCCGATGGAGGTGCTGATCACCGGCAAGGACCCGTCGGGTTCCGCCGACCTCGCGATCCCCGCCGCGGAGAAGGCCGACGGGGTCGCCTTCGCCTTCAGCCCTGACGACGAGCAGTGGCGCAAGCCCGGCGCCGCGATCGTCGGAGTGATCCCGATCGACGAGACCGTCGACTCGACGAAGGCCCACGTCGTGGACAACGTGAAGGAGTCGCTGACCGGGATCCCCGGAGTCGTCGGCATCGCCGGGGTCGGGGCGACCGTGCTCGACTACATCAACGCGGTCTACAAGAACTTCCCGTACAGCCTGGGGTTGATCGCGCTGGTGACGTTCCTGCTGCTGGTGAGGACGTTCCGATCGCTCGTCCTGCCCGCCAAGGCGGTGCTGCTGAACATCATCTCGGTGTCGGCGACCTTCGGCGCCGTGGTGCTGTTCTGGCAGCATGGCCACGGCTCGGATGCGATCTTCGGCATCGCGCCGACCGGGGCCGTGACCTTCTGGCTGCCGGTGCTGATCTTCGCGTTCCTGTTCGGGCTCTCGATGGACTACGAGGTGTTCATCCTGGCCCGGATGCGCGAGGAGTACGACAAGTGCGGCGACACCAACACCGCGGTGATCGTCGGACTGGCGCGGACCGGCCGTCTCGTCACGGGTGCGGCCATGATCCTTTTCCTGGCGTTCCTCGCACTGGCGTCGTCGCCGAGCACCGACATCAAGGTGTTCGCGACCGCACTGGGCATCGGCATCCTGCTCGACGCGACGGTCGTGCGGGCCCTGCTGGTGCCCGCTCTCGTCTCGCTGTTCGGCCGCTGGAACTGGTGGCTGCCGTCCTGGGCCGCTCGGGTGATGCGGGTCCAGCCGCACGCCGCCGTCCCGGAACCGCGCCGCTCCGAGGAGCCGGAGCTGGTCGGCGCGGACGACTGAGCGGCCGAGGGGATCGGCGGACCGGCACCTAGATTCATCCTCATGGCACGGATCGCGTTCATCGGGCTGGGCCGGATGGGCTCCGGCATGTGCGGGCGCCTGGTGGCGGCCGGCCACGACGTCGCCGTCAGCAACCGGACGCCCGACAAGGCAGCGCCGCTCGTCACCCGCGGCGCGCGCTGGGCCGCGACACCCCGTGAGGCTGCCGATGACGCCGACGCGGCGTTCGTCATGGTGAGCGACGACGACGCGTCGCGCTCGGTGTGGCTCGGCCCCGACGGCGTACTGGCCGGCGGCCTTCGCCCCGATGCGCTCGCCGTCGAGTGCTCGACGCTGTCCTACGACTGGGTCCGCGAGCTAGCCGCCGAGGCGCGCTCGCGCGGGCTGCGGTACGTCGACGCCCCCGTCACCGGCCTGCCCGAGGCCGCAGCGACCGGCCGGCTGACCCTCCTGCTGGGCGCCGACCCGGAGGATCTCGCGGCGGCCGAGCCACTGCTGGCGCCGCTGTCGGAGCAGCGGCTGCACTTCGGCGGTGTCGGCGCGGGCACGGCGTACAAGCTCATCGTCAACCTGATCGGCGCGATCCAGATCGCCTCGGTGGCCGAGGGGATGGCTCTGGCCGAGCGCGCGGGCCTCGACCTCGACCAGGTCGCCACCGCGATCGCGACCGGCCAGGCCGCCAGCCCGCAGGTGGTGCGCAACAGCCGCCGGATCGCCGATGAGAACCACGCCGACGTCGTCTTCTCCGGGCACCTGCGCCGCAAGGACGTCGCCTACGCGCTCGCGCTGGCCGAGGAGCTCGGCCTCGAGGTGCCGTTCGGCCGCGCCGCCTCCGACGGCCTGGACCGACTCGTCGCAAGCGGCCTGGGTGACACGAACGAGAGCAGCATCATCGAGGTGGCCCGGTCCCGGACGAGGGGACCCACCGTTGGCGGTGCCACACTCAAGAGGTGAACAGGGCTCGGTCGGCGCACAAGACTCGAGTCACGATCGTGGCGCTGTTCGTCCACCTGATCGTGACCACGCTCACCTGGCGCGACCTCGCTCGGCGCCCGCCCGGGCAGATCCGTGGGAGCGCACAGCTGTGGCGGGTGGCCAGCGGCCTGAACACCCTCGGCTCGGTCGCCTACTGGACGGTGGGCCGCAAGACGTAGCGGCCGGTCGCTGGTGCGGCCGCCTGGGTCAATGAGCGCCGGTCACGCGGGCTCGACGTACCGCTCGAGGAACGAGCGCTCCTCGGGGGCGATCCGTCGGGGGCGCTCGGCCACCAGGTCGTAGGGCACCAGCACCGACGCGGCCGTCGCGAAGACGGTCGTGTCGTCGCGCACCTCGTAGCGGATCTCGAACGAGGCACCCTTGATCGCGCCGACCCAGAGGTCGATGTCGACGCCGCGGGGATGGTAGACGAGCGGCCGTTTGTAGGAGATCTGGTGGCTGGCGACCAGCACGCCCTCGGAGAGCGCCTTCGCGCCGTTCTCGGCGCCGAGCCCGAAGAGCATGTCCACCCGCGCCTCCTCGAGGTAAGCGAGGTAGACGACGTTGTTGACATGGCCGTACGCGTCCATGTCACCCCAGCGCATCGCGCACCGGTAGCGGTGCCTCACGACTCCTCCTCCACCAGCACGCCGTGAGGCTAGCGGGTCAGCTTGCGGTAGGTCGCCCGGTGCGGCCGGGCCGCCTCGACGCCGAGACGCTCGACCTTGTTGCGCTCGTAGGACTCGAAGTTGCCCTCGAACCAGAACCACTGCGAGTCACCCTCGTAGGCGAGGATGTGCGAGGCCACCCGGTCGAGGAACCACCGGTCGTGGGAGACGACCACGGCGCAGCCGGGGAAGTCGAGCAGCGCGTTCTCCAGCGAGGACAAGGTCTCGACGTCGAGGTCGTTGGTCGGCTCGTCCAGCAGGAGCAGGTTCCCGCCGATCTTGAGGGTGAGCGCGAGGTTCAGCCGGTTGCGCTCGCCGCCGGACAGGACACCGGCTGCCTTCTGCTGGTCGGGTCCCTTGAACCCGAACGCGGACACGTAGGCCCGCGAGGGCATCTCGACCTGGCCGACCTTGATGTGGTCGAGCCCGTCGGAGACGACCTCCCAGAGGCTCTTCTTCGGGTCGATGCCGGCGCGGCTCTGGTCGACGTAGGCGATCTTGACCGTCTCACCGATCTTGACCTCGCCGCTGTCGGGCTGCTCCTCCCCGATCAGCATCTTGAACAGCGTCGTCTTGCCGGTGCCGTTGGGACCGATCACGCCGACGATGCCGTTGCGGGGCAGGCTGAACGAGAGATCGTCGATGAGCACCCGGTCGCCGAAGCCCTTGGTGAGGTGGGCGGTCTCGACCACGAGGCTGCCCAGGCGCGGGCCTGGCGGGATCTGGATCTCCTCGAAGTCCAGCTTGCGGGTCTTGTCGGCCTCGGCCGCCATCTCCTCGTAGCGCTCGAGGCGCGCCTTGCTCTTGGCCTGGCGCCCCTTGGCGTTGGAGCGCACCCAGTCCAGCTCGTCCTTGAGCCGCTTAGCCCGCTTGGCGTCCTTCTGCCCCTCCACCTTGAGCCGGGTCTGCTTGGTCTCGAGGTACGTCGAGTAGTTGCCCTCGTAGGGGTACGCGCGGCCGCGGTCGAGCTCGAGGATCCACTCGGCGACGTTGTCGAGGAAGTACCTGTCGTGGGTGACGGCGACCACGGTGCCGGCGTACTTCTCCAGGTGGCTCTCGAGCCACTGCACGCTCTCGGCGTCGAGGTGGATGGTCGGCTCGTCGAGCAGCAGCAGGTCGGGCTGGCTGAGCAGCAGCTTGCACAAGGCCACCCGGCGCTTCTCCCCGCCGGAAAGCACCGACACGTCGGCGTCGGCCGGTGGGCAGCGCAGGGCATCCATCGCCTGCTCGAGCTGCGAGTCCAGGTCCCAGGCGTTCGCGTGCTCGATGTCCTCCTGCAGGGCGGACATCTCGTTCATCAGCTCGTCGCTGTACTCGACGGCCATCTTCTCCGCTATCTCGTTGTACCGGTCCAGCTTGGCCTTGATCGCGCCGAGCCCTTCTTCGACGTTGCCGAGCACGTCCTTGTCCTCGTTGAGCTGCGGTTCCTGCTCGAGGATCCCGACGGAGTAGCCCGGGCTGAGGAAGGCGTCGCCGTTGGTGGTGTGGTCGAGACCGGCCATGATCTTGAGAACGGTCGACTTGCCGGCCCCGTTGGGTCCGACGACGCCGATCTTCGCGCCGGGAAGGAACGAGAGCGTGACGTCGTCGAGAAGGACCTTGTCGCCATGGGCTTTGCGCGCCTTGCGCATCGTGTAGATGAACTCCGCCATGGTTCAGAGCCTATGCGGGCGGCGGCGCTCTCTCCGAATCCGGCGAACCGGCCGAGGGACCACCGGGCGTGCGCCGGCGGCGCCGGACCGGTATGAACCGGTCCGGCGCCGGGCAGCCTCGGGGGTCAGCAGGTGTCAGCAGCTGATCGACGCGTCGGCCCAGTCCGAGTGGTCGAAATTGATGCCGTCGCCGCCGTCGCCGACGACCAGCCGCACGAAGCTCGCGCCCGTGACGTCGGCCGTGAGCGGCTTCGCCGGGTCGGTGGAGGCCATCGTCCCGGAGTCGGCCACCTTGGTGCCGTCGGCCCAGATCTGGAAGTCGACGTGGTTGCCGTTCTCTCCGGTCTCGTCGTCGAGCCCGACCTGCGTCGTCACCGCGCTGCAGCTGCCGCCGGCGTAGAAGTCCACCTCGGAGGCGGCGTGGACACCCAGACCGTGCGCGAACGTCTGACCCTGGATGGTGATCGTCTTGCCGTCACCGGACGGCTGCTCACCGTTGCTGGTGTTGCGCTCGACCGGGCCCCACCCGTTCGTGGCAGTGGTCCAGGTGTCATCGCCCAGCCAGCTCTGCCCGCTGGGGAGCGGCTCCACGACGAGCACCGAGGTGTCCCCGGACGTGCTGCCGTGCTGGGTCCCGTCGTCCCAGAGATAACCGGTGGTTGCCGAGATCGGGTAACTCCCGGGTGACGCCCCACTGGGAGACGTCACCTGCCAGGTGGTGCTGAACGAACCGTTGCTGCCGACGTTGTTCTTCGTCGTGGGGCTCGTTGCCGTCGCGGTCCAACCGTCCGCCACGGTGACCGATGTCTGCACGGACGTCACCGGCGTCTGGCCGGTGTTGGTGAACGTCGTCGTCAGCGTGCTGGAGCTGCCGGGCGTCACGACGCTCGGCCCACCGGGGTAGGCCGGCGCGACCTGCGGGGTCACCGAGGTCGAGGGCTCGTAGTCGGCCCAGTTGCCGGGACCCGACACGCGGTACATCACGGTGCCGTGGGCGGGGACGGTCGCGGCGATCCGGCCGGCCGTCTCGGTCGACTTCCCGCTCCACAGGTCCTTGAGGACGTACGCCGGGCGTCGGGACAGGCCCGCCTCGGAGGCCGTGGTGGAGATGGTCGCCGACTGGTTCGTCTCGTTGAACAGCGCGACGGCGACGTCGCCGTTGGCCAGCGGCTTGGCGAACACGTCGTGCCCGTTGGCGCTGGCGATCTGGACACCCTGCTTGCCCAGGGAGTCCTGATCGACCGCGATGACGTCCTTGTTGAGGTAGATCGCCATCGTCGCGGGGGTCGCCCGGCGCAGGTCGGTGCCGATGAGCAGGGGTGCGCCCATCTCGGCCCACATCGAGAAGTGGGTGCGGTACTCGGTGTTCGTCATGCCGCCGTTGCCGATCTCGAGCATGTCCGGGTCGTTCCAGGCGCCGGGGTGGGCAGCCGGTGCGAGCGGAGCGTTCTGCTTGATGATGGAGAGCATGCTCGAGTAGTTGTCACCGATGTCGCCGGTGGTGCGCCACAGGTTCCCGACGTCCCCGGCCCAGCTCGCGGGGTCGTTCACTCCCCACTCGCAGATGCTGTAGACGATCTGCCGGCCGGTGGCGGCCAGCGCATTGCGCATCGCTGTGTAGCGGTCGATGTACTGCTGCTTGGTCGTGCTGCCGGCGTTGTTGCAGTTGTCGTACTTGAGGTAGTCCACGCCCCAGTCCGCGAAGGTCTGCGCGTCCACCTGCTCGTGGCCGAGGCTGCCGGGGTACCCGGCGCAGGTGGCCGTACCCGCGTCCTCGTAGATGCCGAGCTTGAGGCCCTTGCTGTGGACGTAGGCCGCGGTCCCGGAGATGCCGTCGGGGAACTTGACGGGGTCGGGCACGAGCCGCCCGGTCTGCGGGTCGCGCTGGTGGGTCATCCAGCAGTCGTCGATGTTCACGTACTGATAGCCGGCGTCCTTGAGGCCCGAGCTCACGAAGAAGTCCGCGGTCGCCTTGATGAGCTGCTCGTCGACGTTGCAGCCGAAGGCGTTCCAGTCGTTGAACCCCATCGGCGGGGTCAGCGCGAGCCCGTTGTCCAGGGCTCGGGCGGGTGCCGCGGTGACCAGCGTGGGCACGGTCAGCAGGCCGGCCACCAGGGCAACGGCGGCGACCAGGCGGAGCAGGAGCGGGCCGGTCGGGGCGACGGACCGCCCCGCGGATGTGGTGCGGACAACAGGCATGCGCGACCTTCCGACGGTGCGCCCGGTGGCCGGTGCCGACAGCTGACGAAGGAACGACCTCGTGACGGCGCTATGTCCGATACGTGACAAAGGTCACCGTGCTCTTCGCGCACAATGTTGTCAAGACCCGTCAGAGATGAACATTCCTGCCACAGATTCGTGCAGAGGTGGTGGGCGGTGGGCCCAGCACGACGTCGGCCCCGTGCCGCGATCGATGCCGGGCAGGTCAGCCGGCCGCCTGCTCCCCCGAGGCCGTCTCGCTCGTCGCTACATGCACGGTGACCCCCTCCTCGCGCAACCGGTCCAGCTCGTCCGGATCTGCCCCGGCGTCGGTGACCAGGTGCGCGATCCGGGCCGCCGGGACGGTCTGGACCATCGTGTCGACCCCCAGCTTGGTGTGGTCGGCGAGCACGACCACCTCCCCGGTCGCGTCGGCCATCGCCCGGTCGGCGCCCGCCACGCTCCGGTTCGGTGTCGAGAGACCGTGCCGGGCGGTCAGGCCGTTGCCGGAGACGAACGCACGATGCGTACGGAGGCCACGGAGCGTGTTCTCGGTGCCACTGCCGACCAGGGCATGGATCGAGGCGCGCAGGCTGCCCCCGGTCACCTCGACCTCGACTCCGGGTGCGCGGGCCAGTGCCTGAGCGACGAGCAGCGAGTTGGTCACGACGGTCAGGTCGCGGACCCGGGCGAGCCTCCTTGCCAGGGCCTGAGTCGTGGTGCCGGGACCGACCGCGACCGTGTCGCCTTCGGACACCAGGGTCGCCGCGAGCTCGGCGATGGCGGACTTCTCGGCCGACGCGACGTGCGCCTTCTCCCCGTAGCTGGGCTCGTGGGAGAGGGTGTCGCGAGCCAGGGCGCCACCGTGGCTCCGCCCGAGCAGGCCGTCGGCCTCGAGCATCCTCAGGTCGCGCCGGATGGTGGCGTCGGAGGTGTCCAGAGCGCGGGCCAGGTCCCGCAACGAGACCGCCCCGCGGTCACGAACCATTTCGAG
Source organism: Actinomycetes bacterium (assembly GCA_036499185.1). Classification (GTDB taxonomy): domain Bacteria; phylum Actinomycetota; class Actinomycetes; order JACCUZ01; family JACCUZ01; genus DATBDW01. The sequence goes on from DASYEF010000131.1 coordinate 10,033, forward strand.
GATCGCCTGCCGGCGCTGCGCCGCGAACATGGTGGGCACGCTACCCAGCCCGGCGCGGGCCCGGCGAGCACCGACAGGCGGAGTGGGCCGCGACCGCCGGACGAGAAGGGGGAACGTCCCGCCCGGCGGCCACGGGGTTCGAGGACAGGGGCTCGCGGCCCCCGACGTCAGGCCGCGCCCACCGCTCGCTCCTCGTCAGCGATGACAGGCAGGTCAGGGACGTCAGGGCCGCCAGCCGTGTCACCGGTGTCCTCCGCGTCGTCGTCCGGCGCCATGAGGGGGGTGGCCCAGACGTCCGGTGCGGACCCGACCGGCGACGGCCCGGTCGGTGCCAGTTCATCCTCGTGCCGGCGAGCGGCGCTCGTCTTGCGGAACGAGGTCACCCCGCGGTTGAGGTCGTGGCCCACCGCCTTGGCGTTGATGTCGAGCTCGCTGTGACGTTGCCCCTTCGCGTCGTCCCAGGAGTGCAGGCGGAACCGGCCGTGCACGAAGACCGGTTGTCCCTTGGTGATGGAGTCGACGACGTTCTCGGCCATCGCCCGCCAGCAGGACACCCGGGCGTAGGTGGTCTCGCCGTCGCGCCATCCCCCGTTGCCGTCCGTCAGCCGCTCCGTGAAGGCCAGCCCGAAGCTGGTGACCTTCTGCCCTCCGCTCGTCACCCGCAGGGTGGGCTCGTTGGTGACGTTGCCCGTGATCGTGACCGTCGCGTCGTTCATCCCTGCTCCCTCGTCGCTGGTCCGGCGCCGCCCGGCGCTCCGCTGACTTCGACGATGCGGCATGCGGGCACCGCGAAACGGGCTCTGGCAGCGATCTGGGGACAACTCACCGACCTCGCGAGCTGTGGACGAAGCGGTGGGCTCAGCCGGTGCGAGCGCGGTCCAGGGCGTCGCGGGCCCGCCGGTGCCGGTCCAGCTCGGCCTGGACCGGCACGAGCATCAGCTCGTCGGCGACCTGCTCGATCGACGCTCGCAACCTGGACTCGGCCCGGTGCCGGCGGGCAATGCCCCCCGCACCGACGAGCAACCGGCCGAGCCCCGCCACCAGCAGCCCGAGCAGCACACCACCCAGCAGGAGCAGGGTCGGTACGGCGATGCCCACGACCTGCGGCGTCGGCGGGTCGGGCAGCCGGAGGTAGCTGCCGACACCGAGCAGCAGCAGCCAGACCAGGCCGACCACCGCAGCGCCGACGAGCAGCCACTGGAGCAGCGATCCGGCCCGCCACCACACGGGCACCCGGTCGACCCCGAGGTCGGTCGTGACCACCGCCTGGTCGAGCCGGTCCCGCACGTCGTCGGTCCGGCCGGCCGCCGCCAGGCGGACGGTGCGCTGCCACGGCAGCGGCAGGTCTCCGGCGGCCGCGTCGCAGACGGCCCGCAGCGCCGTGTCCACCTGTGCGCGCTGCACCGGCGTCGGTTCCGGCACCGAGGACCGCACGAGAGCCGACCGGACCGTTCGCCGGTCGGAGCCGCGCATGTGCAGGCGACGCAGCGGGTCGGGGCGCAGCCGGCGTACCCAGCGGACCGGTGGCCAGCCCAGGTGCCCGCCGGCCCGCAGCCGCCACGACTCCTCCACCGCCGCACCGATCACCGGCACCCCTGCCGACGTCGCCAGCGACTCGACGAGTGCGTCGCGTTCGGCCTTCCCGACGCCGCGCGGCTCGTCGGCCGACACCAAAGTCCCCATCCGCTCCACGACGTCCTCCACGTCCGCGACCAACCGGTCGTTGCGGGCCCGACGCTTGGACACGGCGCTCGCGAGCAGCTCGCGCAGCCCGTCGATGCCGGCGCCGGTGCGCGCCGAGGTCGTCACGACCGGCGATCGCCACAGGCCGTCCTGGTCGAGCAGCCGGCGCAGGTCGTCGGCGCACTCCGCAGCGGCGAACGGGTTCATGGTGTCGACCTGGTTCAGCACCACGACCATGACCGACTCGTGGCCGGCGAGCGGGCGCAGGTAGCGCTCGTGGAGCAGCTGGTCGGCGTACTTCTGCGGGTCGACCACCCACACCAGGAGGTCGACGAGCTCGACCAGGCGGTCGACCTCGTGCTGGTGCTCCATCACCGTCGAGTCGTGGTCCGGCAGGTCGAGCAGCACCAGGCCGGCGAGAGCGCCCAGGTCCTCCTCGCGCAGCCCCGGACCGTGGCGCCAGTGCGTCTGCCTTCTCGGTACGCCGAGCCACTGCACCAGCGGCGCGGCTCCGTCCGAGCCCCAGACGCTGGCGTAGGCCTTCGACGTGGTGGGCCGCCGGACTCCCTCCGGAGAGAGGTCGGCGCCGACCAGCACGTTGAACAGCGACGACTTGCCGCTGCCGGTCGAGCCGGCCAGCGCGACGACGGTGTGCTCGCCGGAGAGGCGCAGCCGCTCCTCGGCGCGACCCGACACGGCACGCGCGCGCTCGAGCACCGTCGGGTCCTCAACCCGGCCCTCGAGCTCCCAGACCGCCTCGTCGAGCGCCGCGAGCATCGCCGGCAGGTCGGCCCGGCGGTGCCGACCGCGCAGCTTCGGGGTCATTGCGCCGACTCCACCAGGACGACCGCGTCGCGCAGCGCGGCGCCGGCACCGTCGTGCACGCCGGAGGTGTCGAGCCGTTCGCTGAAGCGGCGGCGCTCCCCGTCGAGCAGGGCGGCGACGCGTGTCTGCAGATCGCGGCGGGCCTGCTCGGCCAAGGACCGCACTGCCTGGTCGCCGAGGATGGCCTCGAGCACCTTCTGGCTGACGGCTGTCGCACCGCCCGCGACCACGACCTCGCCGCCGCTGAGCCCCGCCGTGTGCGCGAACACCACGATCATGACGAGCAGGCCGAGCCCGTTGACGCCGAGGGCGAGGTAGCGCGCGGAGGCGCGCTTGCCGGCGGCCTGCGAGCGCACCAGGTCGAGGACGCCGCTCTGCCACTCGCGCACCGCTCGCGAGGTGGCGTCGGCCAGCCCCGGTGACGAGCGGCGCAGGTCGTCGCCCCCGAGCAGCTGCCGACCGGCCGGGTCCGCCGCCCAGGCGATCGCGGCGGTCTCAGCAGCCCCGTCCGCCGCCGACCGGACCAGCGCCTCCACGCCGGACTCGAGTGCGTCGGCCAGGCCGGCCCCCGGAGCGGGCTTGCCGCGCACCGCGGCGGCCGCCTTGTCCCGCAGCCGGGAGACCTTCGACTCCAGCGAGCGCATCAGCTCACCCGTGCCGACGAACTCCTGCCAACGCGCGAGCACCTCGCCGCGCAGCAGCGAACCGTCGCTGCTCGCCCGCGCGACCTCGGCAAGCGCTCCGTCGTAGGACGCGTCGACGATCCGGTGCAACCGGGACACCGCCTCGGCCTGCGCGTCCGCGGCGGCCGCCAGCTCGAACACCCGTGGCCCGAGTGAGCGCACGGCGCCGTCGAGGGTGTGCCGGACGACGGCGGCTCGTACGTCGGGGTCACCGGCGATGCCGTGCAGCCAGGTCCGGACCGGGTCGATGACGTCCGGCGGGAGCATCGCCTCGTACGTCGAGGTCTCGACGATCACGAACAACGGGGCGCCCCCGAGGCCCTGCTGGGTGAGCATCGCCGCGAGATGGCCGCGGACCTCCTCGACCGCCACCGGCGGCACCCGGTCGAGCACCACCGCGACGGCGGTCCCGCGGGTCACCGCCTGGCGCAGGAACTCCCAGGGGACCGCGTCGGCGTACCGCGACGCGGTCGTGACGAACAGCCACATGTCGGCGGCGGCGAGCAGCTGGGTAGCCAGCTCGCGGTTGCGGGTCACCACCGAGTCGATGTCGGGCGCATCCAGGACGGCCAGGCCGACCGGGATCCCGGGGCTCGCCACCAGCTGCAGCGACCGGGGGTCGGTCGAGGCAACGGACTCGCGGCGCAGGCGGGGGAGCACCCGATCACCCTCGAACCACCCGGCGTCGTCGGGATGGTGGGCCAGCACCGCCGACCGCGTGGTCGGCCGCAGCACGCCGGCAGCGCTGATCCGCACGCCGACCAGGCTGTTGACCAGCGTCGACTTGCCCGCGCCGGTCGGGCCGCCGACCACGGCGAGCACCGGTGCGTCGAGCCTGGCCAGCCTCGGCAGCACGTAGTCGTGCAGCTGGTCGTCGATCTCCCGGCGGGTCCGCCGCGCCGCCTTCGCGCCGGCGACGTCGAGCGGAAGGCGCAGCGCCGCGACCTGCTCGCCCAGCCCGACGAGGGCGGCGAGCAGCCTCGCGGTGCCGGCGCCGGGTGCCACGGGCGTAATCCTCCCGTAGCGGACCGGTTACGGGGCGGTGTTGTCGATCACGGCGCGCCGGGTGACATCAGGTGACCGACTGCTCCGACCGGGCGACGGACTGGCACCCAGAACCCCCCACCGGTTGGGTCGACACCGCCCCTAGACATGTGACCAATTGGTCACCTATCATCGACGTCATGGGCAGGGGCGACGACGGCGACCGGGTGTTCAAGGCCCTCGCCGACCCGACCCGCCGGTTGCTGCTCGACCTGCTCTTCACGCAGGACGGGCGGACGCTCACGGACCTGCTGGCCGGAGTGGAGGCGGCCGTGGCGATGACCCGCTTCGGCGTCATGAAGCACCTGCGGGTGCTCGAGGACGCGGACCTCGTGGTCACTCGGCGGTCCGGCCGGGAGAAGCGGCACTTCCTCAACCCGGTGCCCATCCGACTGGTCCACGACCGCTGGATCGACAAGTACACCGAGCGCCGGGTCACGGCGCTCGCCGAGCTGAAGAACGAGCTGGAGGCACAAGCATGAGCACCATGACGGACACCGACGCGCAGACGGCCGCGACCCGGACGACACAGGTCTACCGGGTCTACATCAAGGCCGAGCCCGAGCGGGTGTGGGCGGCGATCACCTCGCCGGAGTGGACCGACCGCTACGGGTACGGCGGTCGGATCGAGTTCGACCGCCTCGAGGCGGGCTCGCCGTACCGGCACTACACGAGCGAGGCGATGCGGGCGATGAATGCGCCCGACGTCGCCATCGACGGCGAGGTCGTCGAGGTCGACGAGCCGCGCAAGCTCGTGATGACCTGGCGGATGGCGATGGACGACGGGCTGGCGGCCGAGGGGTTCACGACCCTGACCTACGAGCTCGAGCCACGCCCCGGCGGGCTCACCAGGCTCACCGTCGTGCACGACCTCACCGGCGCACCGCGGTTGCAGCTGCTGCTCTCGGGCGGCATGGAGGACGAGGGCGCCGGCGGCGGCTGGGCCTGGGTCCTCAGCGACCTCAAGTCGCTGCTCGAGTCCGGCTCCTCGTTGGGCGGCGGGGGCGGCCCGCAGTAGCGGCTGCCCACCCGCGACGACGTACCGTCGATCGGGTGCAGCGAAGGCGGCGGTGGTACTTCACCCTGATGGGGGTCTGCCTCGCGTTGTTCCTCTTCTCCGGTCTGGTCGTCGTGCACTGGTCGCGCACCGCGGCGGTGGTGATGGCGGGCATCGCGCTCGTCATCCCACCGTTCGCGGTGATCGTGGCCAACGCCGGTCGCGAGCGCCGCGAGTGACGTCCGCCGCAGTTGCCCGCGACGTCGGGACCTAGGGCTCTAACCGACGCGCACCGGGCGGCTCATCGTGGGGGTGTGGGCGGACGACAACGTGCGCCCCTTGTTTGGAGGACACCATGAAGGCGCTCGTCTACCACGGTCCGAACACCATGAGCTGGGACGAGGTCCCCGACCCCCGTCTCGTCGACCCGACCGACGCCGTCGTACAGGTCGACACGACCACCATCTGCGGGACCGACCTGCACATCCTCAAGGGCGACGTCCCCGCCGTGACCGAGGGCAGGATCCTCGGCCACGAAGGAGTCGGCACGGTCGTGCTGGTGGGCTCCGCGGTCCGCAACCACGCGGTCGGTGACCGGGTGATCATCTCCTGCATCAGCTCGTGCGGAACGTGCAGCTACTGCCGCAGCGGCAACCCGTCGCACTGCCTGGCCGACGAGGGCGCGCCGGGCATCGGCTGGATCCTCGGGCACCTCATCGACGGCACGCAGGCCGAGATGGTGCGGATCCCCTTCGCCGACAACTCGCTCTACCCACTGCCCGAGAACGTCCCCGACGAAGCGGCGCTGATGCTCTCGGACATCCTGCCGACCGGCTTCGAGATCGGTGTCCAGTACGGCCGGGTCACACCGGGCGACACCGTCGCTGTCGTGGGCGCCGGCCCGGTGGGCCTTGCGGTCGTGGCCACTGCCGGGTTGTACGGCGCGGCCCAGATCATCGCCATCGACCTGGACGAGAACCGGCTCGACCTCGCCAAGCAGGTCGGCGCCACGCACTGCGTCAACTCTTCAGCGCACGACTGGCAGAAGCAGGTCCTCGCCCTGACGGACGGCCACGGGGTCGACGTCGCGGTGGAGGCGGTCGGCCTGCCCGCGACCTTCGACATGTGCACCCGGCTCGTCCGCCCCGGTGGCAGCGTCGCGAACGTCGGTGTCCACGGCAAGCCCGTGCAGCTCGACCTGCAGGACCTGTGGATCAAGAACATCACGATCAGCATGGGACTGGTGAACACGACCACGCTCGCGATGCTGCTACGGCTCGTCGCACAGCAGAAGCTGCCGGTCGACAAGTTCATCACCCACCGGCTTGACCTCACCGACATGGTCAACGCCTACGGCACGTTCGGCGACGCGGCACGGACCCACGCCGTCAAGCTGCTGATCACCCGGTGACCGGAGCGGCGCACTACCGTTGAGCACGGACGGACCCGGTCCGCCAGGTTCCCCCGGAACAGCCGGAGCGAACCTCGGAGGCCCGGGTCCCCCGCGCCCGTAGCTCAGCGGATAGAGCGACTGCCTTCTAAGCAGTTGGCCGCAGGTTCGAGTCCTGCCGGGCGCGCCGATGCGACGCCGGCGTCACCGCCGGACCGACGGGTGGTCGGGCCAGGGGACGGTGTCGTCGGCACGGCCGCCCGAGAGCACCCGCTGGAGCCGGAGCAGCTCGCGCACGATGCCGGCATTGCCCATCGCCCAGCCGGCCCGAGGCGGCAGCTCGCTCGGGGTGACCCGGTGCTCGACGTTGGACCACCGCGCACCGTGCTCGTCGACGGTCGCCCGCTCGGCCAGGTCGTCGACGAGCACGCGGGCGAAGCCGAGGTCGGAGCGCCTCTCGGCGTACCGGTCGGTGGCCAGCGCGAGCACGCCTGCGGTGCCGCAGCACCGGCCGCTGTTGTCCCAGAAGCCGGGTCGCAGCCGGGCCGGCAGACCCGACTGCGTGACGGTGTGCCAGCACCGGTCGCCGAGCGTGTCCCAGGCCGCGTCGCCGGTGACCGAGGCCAACAGCCGGAAGGCCTGCGCGTCTCCCGCCGGCCCGTGGCACCAGCCGTAGCTGTAGCGCTCGATCAGCTCGGGTCGGTGCTGCGGATCGGAGTGCGGCACAAGGAAGTCGTCCGGGCCGGCCTCGTTGCGGCTCACCACGTCGGCGGCTCCGAGCAAGGCGAGCTCGACCATGTCGTCGCGCCCCGTCGCGGCGCCGACCCGGGCCAGGGCGTGCGCTATGCCGAGGGTGCCGTGGGAGATGTGATGGAAGCGTGCCGGTGTCTCCTGGCGCACCTCCCACTGCACGCCGCCGGCGGTCGGCTCGATCGTGCGCAGGTACGGCGACAGCGCGAGCAGCGCGAGCTCCGGCCGGCCGGCTGCCAGCGCGCCCAGCGCGATGCCCGCGTTGCCGCCCATCAGCTCGAACTGGACGTTCCACCGCTCGCCGTCGAAGCCGGCCTCGACGAGGTCCAGCGCACGTGCCGCGGCGGCGGTCGCAGCGGGCTGGCCGAGATGGTGGCCGAGAGCGTGCAGCGCGACAGCGATCCCGGTGCGGCCGAAGTAGAGCGACGCGTGCTCGGTCGTCTCGACTGCAGCGACGAGAGGGCCGATGGCATCGCGCGCGAGGTCGGCGTACCGCTCGTCGTCGATGTCCTGAGCGGCCTCGAGGAGGGTGAGTGCGTTGCCGGCGGCGCCGCTGTAGAGCGTCGGGTCGAGCTCGTCGTCGTCGGGGTGGGTGGTCCAGGCCAGGCCGCCTGGG
>DASYEF010000132.1:0-11663 GCA_036499185.1 Actinomycetes bacterium
CTCCAAGGACACCGCGTTCGGCGGCATCGACGTCTTCGTGCTCCGGCCGACCGCCGGGCGCTGGGCGTGGCGAGCGGCGTCGTTCGACCCCGCGGTCTTCGACCCGGCGTACTGGTACGTCGAGCGACTCCCCGACCACACCGTCGTGGCCGTCCGGCAGGGGTGAGTCCTACTTCTTGGCGGCGGTCTTCTTGGCGGTGGACTTCTTGGCCGTCTTCTTCGCGGTGGTCTTCTTGGCGGCCTTCTTCGCCGTCTTCTTGGCCGGCCCCCGGGCCCGCTTCTCGGCGAGCAGCTCGGCGGCCCGTTCGATCGTCAGCGACTCCACCGAGTCGGCCGTGCGCAGCGTCGCGTTGGACTCCCCGTCGGTGACGTACGCCCCGAACCGGCCCTCCTTGACGACCACCGGCAGCCCCGTCGTCGGGTCCGGCCCGAGCTCGCGCAGGGGCGGAGCCGCGGCCCGGCGGCCGCGCTGCTTGGGCTGGGCATAGATCGCGAGCGCTTGCTCGAGGGTGATGTCGAACATCTGCTCCTCGGTCTCCAACGACCGGGAGTCGGTGCCCTTCTTCAGGTACGGGCCGTAGCGCCCGTTCTGCGCGGTGATCTCCTGCTGGTCGGACGGGTCCACCCCGACGACCCTTGGCAGGGACAGCAGCCGCAGCGCGTCCTCGATGGTGACGGTGTCCAGCGACATCGTCGCGAGCAACGATCCGGTCCGCGGCTTTTGTGCTGCTCCGCGGCGTGAGGAGGGCGCGGCTGAGTCTTCCGGGGGCAGCACCTCCGTGACGTACGGCCCGTAGCGCCCCGCCTTCGCGACGACCGGCAGGCCTGAGTCCGGGTTCGTGCCGAGCTCCCGGTCGCCGCTCGGCGCGGCCAGCAGCTCCTCTGCCTTTGCGACTGTGAGCTCGTCGGGCGCCATGTCCTCCGGCACCGAGGCCCGCTGCGAGGACTCCTCGCCGTCCGGGCCGCGCTGCACGTAGGGCCCGTAGCGGCCGACCCGCAGGATGATGTCGTTGCCGATCGGGATCGAGTTGACCTCGCGGGCGTCGATGTCGCCGAAGCCCGAGACGAGCTCGTGCAGGCCCGGGTCCCCGGAGCTCGCGCCGGCCGTCCCGCCTGGCTCGCCGAAGTAGAACCGGCGCAGCCAGTCGACGCGGTTCATCTCACCGTTGGCGATCCGGTCGAGGTCCTCCTCCATCTCGGCGGTGAAGTCGTAGTCGACCAACGACCCGAAGTGGCGCTCCAGCAGCCCGACCGTCGCGAAGGCCAGCCAGGCCGGGACCAGTGCCGAGCCGCGCTTGAACACGTAGCCGCGGTCGATGATGGTGCCGAGGATCGACGCGTACGTCGACGGGCGCCCGATGCCGCGCTCCTCCAGCGCCCTCACCAGCGTCGGCTCGGTGAACCGGGCCGGGGGCGACGTCGCGTGCCCGTCGGGCCGCAGGTCGAGGGCGGTCAGGGCGTCTCCCTGGCGCATCAGCGGCAGCCGCCGCTCCCGCTCGTCGCCGTCGTCGCTGCCGCGGCTGTCCTCGTCGCGGCCCTCCTCGTAGGCCGCGAGGAAGCCGCGGAACGTGATGACGGTGCCGCTGGTGGAGAACTCTGCGTCCCGGCCACCCGACGACTCGCTGCTCGTCGCGCCGAGCCGCACGGTCACCGTCTGGCCGCGGGCGTCGTTCATCTGCGACGCGACGGTGCGCTTCCAGATCAGGTCGTAGAGAGCGAGCTCGTCGCGGCTGACCTGGTTGGCGAGCTGCCCCGGCGTACGGAACGTGTCGCCGGACGGCCGGATCGCCTCGTGCGCCTCCTGGGCGTTCTTGACCTTGCGCTCGTAGCGGCGCGGCACGTCGGGCACGTACTCCGGACCGTAGATCTCGCGGGCCTGCGACCGGGCCGCGTTCAGCGCCGACTCCGACAACGTCGTCGAGTCGGTGCGCATGTAGGTGATGTGGCCGTTCTCGTACAGCCGCTGGGCGACCCGCATCGCGGTCTGCGCGGTCATCCGCAGCTTGCGCGACGCCTCCTGCTGCAGCGTCGAGGTCATGAACGGCGCGGCCGGGCGACGGGTGTAGGGCTTGTCCTCCACCGACCGGACCGCGAAGTCGCTACCGCGCAGCCCGTCGGCGAGCGAGACCGCGGTCGCCTCGTCGAGCTGGACGCCGGTGAACCGCGCGACCGGCTTCCCGTCACTGCCGAAGTCGCGGCCGGTCGCGACGCGCGCCCCGTCGACGGCGACCAGGCGAGCGTCGAACGTCGACCCACCCTCCGCGGTGTCGAGCGTCGCCTCGATGTCCCAGTACGACGCGATCCTGAACGCGATGCGTTCACGTTCGCGCTCGACGACCAGCCGGGTCGCGACCGACTGCACCCGCCCGGCCGAGAGTCCTTGGCGGATCTTGCGCCACAGGACCGGCGACACCTCGTAGCCGTACAGGCGGTCCAGGATCCGCCGGGTCTCTTGCGCGTCGACCAGGCTCTGGTCGAGGTCACGGGTCTGCTGCACGGCCGCCCGGATGGCGTCGCGCGTGATCTCGTGGAAGACCATCCGGCGTACCGGAACGCGTGGGTCGAGCACCTGCAGCAGGTGCCAGGCGATGGCCTCGCCCTCGCGGTCCTCGTCCGTTGCGAGGAAGAGCTCGTCCGCGTTCTTGAGGGCGCGCTTGAGCTCGGCGACCTTCTTCTTCTTGTCCGCGTCGACGACGTAGTAGGGCTCGAAGTCCGCGTTGACGTCGACCGCGAACTTGCCGAACCGGCCCTTCTTCTCCTCGGCGGGCAGCTCCGAGGGGGTGGGCAGGTCGCGGATGTGCCCGACGCTCGCCTCGACGTCGAAGCCTGGCCCCAGGTAGCCGGCGATCGTCTTCGCCTTGGCGGGCGACTCGACGATCACCAGCCTCCGGAGGCCGTCCTGCACCGGGTCGTTCGCGGCCATCTGCTGTTGGTCCCTGCCGTTCCTGATCGGTTCCGCGCCGGATCCGGCACGTCGTTGGTACGTCGTTGCGCGCTCATGCTGCCAAGCGCTGTCAAGGCGATGGTGTCAGCACGCCCGCCTCGACGAGCAGCCGCACCTGCGCGAGCAGGTCAACCGCGGCCGGGTCCGGGACGTTCCCGGCCGGTTCGTCCCCACCCTCGGCCAGCACCTGCGCGACCGCCCGGATCAGCGCTCCGACCTGCAGCGTTCCGTCGCTCGCGCCGACCAGGGCGGCGGTCGCTGTCCCCACCGGGAAGGCGCGCCGCAGCCCCGACTGCTGGCGCAGGACGACGTATGCGGGGTCCTCGGACCCGGGCGCGCCGACCTGCTCCTGGACGACGTCCGGCGCCAGCAGCAGCGTCGCGGCGGCCAGCGCGTCGTCGGTTTCGTGTCGGGCGAGCCAACGCGCCCGGTCGAGCCACCCGGCCATTGCCTGCCCCAGCGGGGCCTCGACCGGGTGCGGCCAGTCGAGCGTGGTGACCCGTCGCTCCTCGTCGGTGCGGCGCAGCACGACGAACCCGAGGCCCACCGCGTCGACGCCCTCCGCGGCGAGCGCGCCGAGCCACTCGTCGTACCGGAGCAGGTACGACGGCCCGCCGCGCTCGCCCGCGTCGCCCAGCCAGGTGGCGACGTACGCGGCAGGGTCGAGCACGTCGCGCTGCACGACGAGTGCGTCCACGCCGTGGGCCGGCAGCCAGGACGCGACGCGGTCGGACCAGTCGGCGCCGGTGCGGTGCACCCAGTTCGCGAGGGTGACCAGGGTGCCGCCGGCGGCTAGCCGGGCGGGACCTTCGCCGAGGAGGGCCGCGCACAGCTGGTCGAGCGGGCGACCGCCGTCGCGATAGGTGTGCCGCTCCCCCGCCGGCGCCCCGATCACGAAGGGCGGGTTGCTCACGACGAGGTCGAACTCCTCGCCCGCCACCGGGTCGAGCAGGTCGCCAGGCCGCAGGTCCAGCGGTATGCCGGACAGAGCGGCCGTCAACCGGGCGAGCTGCAGCGCGCGGGCCGAGACGTCGGTTGCCACGACGTGGTCGCTGTGCCGGCTCGCGTGCAGCGCCTGGACGCCGCACCCGGTGCCGACGTCGAGGGCGTGCCCCACGGGGGTGCGGGGCGTGAGCTGGGCGAGCGTGGTCGAGGCACCGCCGACGCCCAGGACGTGCTCGGCGGCCAGCGGCCGGTGGACGCCGTCCAGCCCGGTGCCCAGGTCGGAGACGACCCACCACGCGGTGCCGCCATCCCCGTCCTCGCCGTAGGGCCGGACGTCGAGACGGGCGTGCACCTCGTCCCCGTCGGCGTAGAGCACGCCGAGGTCCACGGCGGCATCCAGTGGCAGCGCGCGGGCGGCCGCCTCCTGCCCGACCGGGAGCTGCAGCAGGAACATCCGGATCAGGGTGTCGAGCCGGTCCCCGCCGGTGGTCGCCCGCCGCGCCGGGACCGTCTCGTGCCGGCCCAGCGCCGACGTGGCGTCCGGACCGAGCCGCTCCGCGACGCCGTCAACGGTGTAACCCGCCAGGAGGAAGCCGTCGCGCAGCCGGTCCGCCCCGGCGTACCGCATGGGACGGTCCGGCCGCCGGTGCTCAGACCTGGGGTACGCCGGCTTCGACCTTCTCCTCGGCGACCGCGATGCTGCGGCGCTTCGAGAAGACCACCGCGGCCACGATGACGGCCGCAGCCAGCAGGGCGATGACGATGCGCAGCGCGTCGCTCGCGTCCGCGCCCACCGAGAGTTTGACGACGGCCGGGGCGACCAGCAGCGACACCAGGTTCATCACCTTGATGAGCGGGTTGATGGCCGGGCCCGCGGTGTCCTTGAACGGGTCACCGACGGTGTCGCCGATGATCGTGGCCTCGTGCGCCGGCGAGCCCTTGCCGCCGTTGGCGCCGTCCTCCACCGCCTTCTTCGCGTTGTCCCAGGCGCCACCGGAGTTGGCCAGCAGGATGGCCATCAGCGTGCCCGCCGCGATCGCACCGGCCAGGTAGGAGCCGAGCGCGCCGACGCCGAGACCGAAGCCGACGGCGATCGGGGCGAGCACCGCCAGCAGTCCCGGTGTGGCGAGCTCGCGCAGCGAGTCACGGGTGCAGATGTCGACGACCTTGCCGTACTCCGGCTTGCCGGTGCCCTCCATGATCCCGGGGATCTCGCGGAACTGGCGCCGCACCTCGAAAACGATGGCGCCGGCCGCGCGGGTCACCGCATTGATGGCGAGCGAGGAGAACATGAAGACGACGGCCGCACCGATGATGAGGCCGACGAGGTTCTTCGGGTCAGAGACGTTGAGCACGCCCTCGTACTGGAAGTTCTTCGTCAGCGTCGTGTCCAGGGTGGCGCCGGTGTCGATGACCGCCGTGCGGACGGCGTCCGTGAACGAGCCGAACAGTGCGGTAGCCGCAAGCACCGCCGTCGAGATCGCGATGCCCTTGGTGATCGCCTTCGTGGTGTTGCCCACCGCGTCGAGGTCGGTGAGCACCCGGGCACCGGCCTCGTCGATGTCGCCGGACATCTCGGCGATCCCCTGCGCGTTGTCCGAGATCGGGCCGAAGGTGTCCATCGCGACGATGACGCCGACGGTGGTGAGCAGGCCGGTGCCGGCGAGCGCGACGCAGAACAGGCCGAGGATGACCGAGCCGCCGCCGAGCAGGTAGGCGCCGAAGACGGCCGCGCCGATGAGCAGCGCGGTGTAGACCGCCGACTCGAGACCGATCGTGAAGCCGGCCAGGATCACGGTGGCCGGGCCGGTGAGCGAGGTCTTGACGATGTCCTTCACCGGACGCCGGTTGCCCTCGGTGAAGTAGCCGGTGAGCAGCTGGATGATCGACGCGAGCAGGATGCCGATGACGACGGCACCGATGGCCATGAACCGCGGGTCCTTGTCGCCGGCGTCGCGGATCACTGAGGCGACGCCGCCGCCGTCGAGGTCCGAGAGCCTGCTCGGCAGGTAGACGAAGGCCGCGATGGCGCACAGGACCGCGGAGATGCCGGCCGAGGTGAAGAAAGCCCGGTTGATGGCCTGCATCCCGTTGCGGTCGGTCGGGCGCAGCTTGGTCAGGAAGACGCCGATGATCGCGGTGACGGCCCCGAGGGCCGGCACGATCAGCGGGAACACCAGGCCCTGCTCGCCGAAGGCGGCCTTGCCGAGGATGAGCGCCGCGACCAGGGTCACGGCGTAAGACTCGAAGAGGTCGGCGGCCATGCCGGCGCAGTCACCGACGTTGTCGCCGACGTTGTCGGCGATGGTGGCGGCGTTGCGCGGGTCGTCCTCTGGGATACCTTGCTCGACCTTGCCGACCAGGTCGGCGCCGACATCTGCGGCCTTGGTGAAGATGCCGCCGCCGACCCGGATGAACATGGCCAGCAGGGCGGCGCCGAAGCCGAAGCCCTCGAGCACCGTCGGGGCGTCGCCCTTGTAGATGAGGACGACGGTGGACGCGCCGAGCAGACCGAGGCCGACCGTCATGAAGCCGACGACACCGCCGGTCCGGAAGGCGATGCGCATCGCGTTCGCGGCGCCGTCCGCCTCGCGGGCAGCCGCGGCGACACGCACGTTCGCACGGGTCGCCAGGCCCATGCCGGCGTACGCGATGAAGGAGGAGAAGCCGGCCCCGACGATGAAGAAGACCGACCGGCCGATGCGGATACCGGCCGTGTCGGCGGGCAGCAGGCTCAGCAGCACCAGTGCGAGCACGGCGAACGCGCCCAGCGTCTTGAACTGCCGGGTGAGGAAGGCCTGCGCGCCCTCCTGGACTGCGGCCGCGATCTCCTGCATCTTCTCGGTGCCCTGGCCGGCCTGCAGCACGCTGGTGCGCAGTGCCACGGCGAAACCGAGCGCGATGAGCGCGATGGCCGCGACCACCACCACGTAGGTGACGTTGGCGCCACTCAGGTCGAGCGATCCGTCACTCGCGGCGCGGGAGAGCCCCGACATTCGTCCTCCTCGACGAGCCGTTACCGGGCTCCGCCGCGGTTGCGGCGGTGCCCCAGGTCGTGTTGCGCGGTCGAGGAGTCGTCTCCTCGGGGCCGCCGCGACACGCCGTCCGGCGTAGCAGCTAGGGCGACCCAGCGCGGCCGGAGTCTACGCACGGCGCCCGGGAACGCCCAATCGGGGGCGTCGGTGCTACCGCCCGCACGATCGGCCTCAGGAGGCGGTCGGCCAGGTCATCCGCACGACGAGGCCGCTCTCGCGGCCGACCTCGACCTCGACGTCGTCGACCAGGCCGGCGATGACGGCCAGCCCGACGCCGGGGGGCACGGCCTCCGCGTCCACCAGGTCGGCGACCTCGGTCAGGGCACCGAAACCGTCGCTGCCGACCTCGGCGGGCGGCGCCTCGTCGGCCACCGCGACCCGGAAGGCGTCGACATCGTCGACGAGGGTGACCAGCACCGGCCGGTCGGGGCAGTGCCGGCGGTGCAGGTGGACGGCCCGGGAGCAGGCCTCGCCGACCGCGAGGCGCACCTCGTCGAGGACCGACTCGTCCACGCCCGAGCGGCGGGCGACGGCGGCTGCCACCAGGCGGGCGGTGCGGACGTGCGCCGGGAGGGCGCTGAACCTCAGCTCAACGGTGGCCACGGGGACCTCTCCTGGGCGCGTGCCTGGGTGTACGGCGGCAACGGGTGCTCGCTCGGTGGGTGCGTCACTCGGTGGCGCTGACAGCTTCCTCGACGGAGGCGTGGATCGGGAACACCTTGGTGAGCCCGGTGATCCGGAAGATCTTGAGGATCCGCTCCTGGGTGCAGACCAGGCGGAGGGACCCGTCGTGTGCGCGGACCCGCTTGAGGCCGCCGACGAGCACGCCCAGCCCGGTCGAGTCCAGGAAGTCGACACGCTCCATGTCGACGACGAGGTGGTACTTCCCGTCGGCTACCAGGTCCACGAGCTGCTCGCGCAGCCGCGGCGCGGTGTAGACGTCGATCTCGCCACCCACCTCGACGATGGTGCGGTCACCCTCGGTGCGGGTCGAGAGGGAGAGGTCCACGAGTCCTCCTGCGGTTGCGGGTCGTCCGGCGGAGCAGCCCGGACGATGCTGCGATCTGCTCGAGCGTGCTGCTCGCGCGAGGTTGTTCTCCCACGAGCGATCGCATTCAACCATCCTTGCCCCCGCGCCGTGCTGGAGGCCGAACCGCCGCGACCGCAGATCGGCGTACCGGAGCGGTCCCCTGACGGTCTGTCAGGCCGTGTCCGGGGCCGGTGTCAGACTCGCGAGGTGTCCCAGGCCGACGCGGTGCCGGCCGCCCCGTCGGCGGCCGAGGTCCGGCTGGCCCGGCTCACCGGGTCGCCCGGCCGGCGGGCCCGGCTGACCCACGTCGAGCGGGTCCCGGGACGGGAGGGGCGGCCCGTCGGATGGCCCGGCTGGACGCACCCGTCGGTCGTCGAGGCGCTCACCCGGGCCGGTGTCGCCGCACCGTGGTCCCACCAGGCGGCTGCCGCCGATCTGGTGCACGGCGGCACGTCCACCGTGGTCGCGACAGGCACCGCGTCGGGCAAGTCGCTGTGCTATCTGCTGCCCGCGCTCTCGGCCGTGCTCGACGCGGCCGACGCCGGCGGCCTCACCGCGTCGCCGACGACGCTGTACCTCTCGCCCACCAAGGCGCTGGCCGCCGACCAGCTGCGCGCCCTGGGCGCCCTCGGCCTGGATCAGGTGCGGGCGGCGACCTACGACGGCGACACGCCCGCCGAGTCGCGCGACTGGGTGCGCCGGCACGCGTCGTACGTCCTCACCAACCCCGACATGCTGCACCGGTCGATGCTGCCGGGGCACCCGAGGTGGGCGCGGTTCCTGCGCAGCCTCGAGTACGTCGTGGTCGACGAGTGCCATCGCTACCGCGGCGTCTTCGGCTCGCACGTCGCCGCGGTGCTGCGCCGGCTGCAGCGGGTCTGCGCGCACTACGGCTCGGACCCGGTGTTCGTGCTGGCCTCTGCCACGGTCTCGGAGCCCGAGGTGTCGGCCGGCCGGCTGGTCGGCCGCCCGGTGGTGGCGGTCACCGAGGACGGGTCGCCGCGGGGCGACCTGCTCTTCGCGCTGTGGGAGCCGCCGCTGACCGAGCTCAAGGGGGAGCACGGAGCTCCGGTACGCCGGACAGCCACCGCCGAGGTCGCCGACCTGCTCGCCGACCTGGTGGCCGACGGCGTCCGCACCGTCGCCTTCGTGCGGTCCCGCCGGTCGGCGGAGACGGTGTCGTCCACGGCGCGACGGCTGCTGGCGGACGTCGACCCCTCGCTGCCGGGACGGGTGGCGGCGTACCGCGCCGGCTACCTGCCCGAGGAGCGCCGCGCCCTCGAGGCCGACCTGCAGGCCGGCCGGCTGCTGGGCGTCGCCTCCACCAACGCGCTCGAGCTCGGTGTCGACATCGCCGGCCTGGACGCCGTGCTGCTCGCCGGCTGGCCCGGAACGCGGGCCTCGCTCTGGCAGCAGGCAGGCCGAGCGGGGCGGGCCGGGCAGGCCGCGCTGGCGGTCCTCGTCGCGCGCGACGACCCGCTGGACACCTACCTCACCCACCACCCGGAGCTGCTGTTCGGCCAGCCGGTCGAGGCCACCGTGCTGGACCCGGGAAATCCGCACGTCCTGGCGCCGCACCTGTGCGCCGCCGCCGCCGAGCTGCCGCCCCTGGCCGACGCCGAGCTGGCGGCCTTCGGGCCGGAGGCCGGCGAGGTCGCCGAGCACCTGGTGGGCCGCGAGCTGCTGCGCCGGCGTACCGGAGGACTGCACTGGACCCGGCCGGACCGCGCCAGCGACCTGGCCGACATCCGCGGCGTCGGCGCCGGGCCGGTCGGGCTGGTCGAGGAGGGCACCGGGCGGCTGCTCGGGACCGTCGACGGCGGCGCCGCGCACGTGTCGGTGCACGCGGGCGCGGTCTACGTGCACCAGGGCGAGACTTACCTGGTGTCCGAGCTGGACCTCGATGACCAGGTCGCGCGGGTGCACCGGGCCGACCCGGACTTCACCACCGTGGCTCGCGACGTCACCCAGATCGAGGTGGTCGAGACCGCGCGCTCGCGTGCCTGGGAGCACGTCACGCTCGCGTTCGGCACCGTCCAGGTCACCAATCAGGTGGTCTCGTTCCTGCGCCGGCGCACGGTGACCGGCGAGGTCCTCGGCGAGGAACCACTCGACCTGCCCCCACGCCGGCTGCGGACCCGCGCGGTCTGGTGGACGGTCGATCCTTCGGGGCTGGAGCGGGCCGGGCTGACCGCCGCCGACGTACCCGGTGCCGCCCATGCGGCCGAGCACGCGTCGATCGGCCTGCTGCCGCTGTTCGCGACCTGCGACCGCTGGGACATCGGCGGCGTGTCCACCGCGCTGCACGCCGACACGGGGCTGATGACGGTGTTCGTCTACGACGGGCACCCCGGCGGCGCGGGCTTCGCGGAGCGCGGTCACCAGGCGGCCGTGGCCTGGCTGGCGGCGACGTACGACGCGGTGGCCGCCTGCGAGTGCCTCGAGGGATGCCCGTCCTGCGTCCAGTCACCCAAGTGCGGCAACGGCAACGAGCCGCTGGACAAGGCCGGCGCCCTGCGCCTGCTCGCCGTCCTGCTCGCGGGCACCGACCAGCCCCGCTGACCGCCGCACGGCCGGCCGGCCGCCTTTCGGTCGGTTCGCCGCGGTCGGCGCCCCGACGATCTCCCCCGGATGCCACGCATGAGCCGCGACGGACCGGGGCAGGAGTGCCACAGCGAAAGGAGACCGCCATGCTGCTGCTCGGACTCGTCCTGATGATCGTCGCCGCCGCGGTGACTGCAGGTGCCATCTACGACGGTGGTGAGGACGCGACCTTCGAGGTCTTCGGCCAGACCGTGGGGACCACGGTGGCCGGCATCTTCATGATCGGTCTCGCCACCATGCTGGTGTTCTTCATCGGCGTCTGGATGACCTTCTCCTCGGCCGGCCGGGCCCGCCGTCGCCGCATCGCGCGCAAGGAGGCCCGCAACCGCCAGCACGAGTCGGTCTCCCAGATGGAGGAGGAGCGCGCCAGGCTGCGCGCCGAGAACGAGCGCCTCAACGAGCAGCTCGCGACCAACCAGCCCGCCGGCGCGGACGGCATGGACGACACGGCCGGTACGACGACCTCGGCCGGCGCTGGTACGACCGCCGCCGACCCCGCCGACCCCGCCGAGCGCCCGACACACGTGACCGGCGACCGGGTCGTCGACCACACCACCGACCTCCCGGACGAGTCCGGGACGGGCACCGCGAGGGCCGGTGACACCGCAGGCAGCACCGACCTGCGCACCAGCGAGCGGACGGCCGCCTCCGACTCCGGCCGGCACCGCGACCTCTGACTCGAGTTCGTCGTTGGTCCGAGCCGGCCCTGGATGAGGGGCCGGCTCGGTGCCGTTCGCGGCTCCCCCGATGTGATGGTGGAGGCCAGTGCAGGCTGCGGATGACGGAGGTCGGCTGCGTCAGCGCACTCCCCGTTGACTGGCGCGTTCCGGCTGGCGATAGAGTCCAACGCCAGCCGCAACGCGCCAGTGGGCGCAAGGGTCGGCGGCTCGTCTCACCTAGCGGACACCCTGCCCTGGCGCTGCCGTCAGGTGGCGCGAGTTGGCCGAGTTTCGGCGCTGTGGCCAACCAAGTTGCGCCAGCTGACTCACCACCGGCGGGAGAGGTCCGGCATGCGAGCCAGCCGCCCCATCCACAGCCTGCACTGACCCGCGCCACGGCGCCGGAAGAGGGCCGCACCCACCCCGGAGCACCCTCCCCCATCCAC
>DASYEF010000133.1:0-1920 GCA_036499185.1 Actinomycetes bacterium
ACGACCCCGACACCAGCAACCAGACCGCCTCGGCCACCGTCACCCCGCTCGTGGCGGACCTGGCGGCCGACGTCTCGGTGGCGGTCTCGGCCGACCAGACCACGGTCCACGTCGACCACTCGGTGACCTTCACCGTCGTGGTCACCGACGACGGCCCCGGCACGGCGACCGGCCTGGAGCTCGACGCCGCGGTGCCGCCGGCGATGTCGTCGGCCGTGGCCGACAGCACCGACTACGACGTGGGGGCGGGGACCTGGTCGATCGCCTCGCTCGCCCCCGGCGCGAGCGCGACGCTGCACGTCACCGCCGACGCGGACACCGCCGCCACCGACACGTTCTCGGCCACGGTCACGAACCTCGACCAGTACGACCACGACACCGCCGACCAGTCCGGCACCGTCGACGTCGGGGCCATCCAGGAGGCCGACCTGTCGATCGAGGCCACCGTCGACCACCCGACCCCGGACGTCGGCGACCACATCACCTTCACGATCGACGCCACCAACAACGGGCCGGACGCGAGCGGCGAGGTCACCGTGAACAGGACGCTGCCCAACGGCCTGTCGTTCGTCTCGGCGGTCCCGCACGCCGGCAGCTACGACCTCGGCACCGGCGCGTGGACCGTCGGCACGCTCGCGTCCGCGGGCACCGCGCAGCTGACGATCGTCGCCTCGGTGGACAGCGCCGACCCGTCGACCCTCACCACGACGATCGGCCAGACCGTCGCCGACGACCCCGACACCAGCAACCAGACCGCCTCGGCCACCGTCACCCCGCTCGTGGCGGACCTGGCGGCCGACGTCTCGTTCTCCTCGCCCGCGGCCCTCCTCGGCGGCCTCACCACGCTGACGATGACGGTGACCAACGCCGGTCCCGAGACCGCGAACGACACGACGGCGTCGCTGCCCCTTCCGTCCGGCCTCACCTTCGTCGGCGCCACGCCGAGCCAGGGCAGCTACGACTCGTCCACCGGCACCTGGACCATCGGCTCCCTCGCCTCCGGCACCACCGCGACCCTCGCCATCGCCGCGTCCGGGGCCTCGCTCGGCACCATCCCGATCACCGGGACGACATCTAGCCACACCTTCGACCCGAACACGGCCGACAACGAGTCGTCGACGAACGTGGAGGTGCTGTAGGCAGCAGCGGTCTCGCGACTGACCGCGGAGGTAGACAGTCGGCCTGCACAGGCTAGACTGTCCATATGCCGTCGTCCAAGGCCACCCCCGCGTCCGCCGTCACCGCCGCCCAGGCGCTTCGCGTCTTCGTCGGCCGCCTGCGCCGGCAGATGCAGGATGCGTCGGCCGTCGGCGAGCTGACCTCCGCCCAGGCGTCGGCGCTGGCGCGGCTGGCGCTCAACGAGCCGTCGTCGACCAGCGCCCTGGCCGGCGCCGAGCGGGTGCGGCCGCAGTCGATGGCGGCGACGGTGGCGGCGCTGGAGAAGCAGGCGCTGGTCCGGCGCGAGGACGACCCGGCCGACGGCCGCCGCCAGCTCATCTTCCTCACGGAGGCGGGACGCGCCCAGGGGCAGGGGGCTCGTGCCACGCGGGAGGAGTGGCTGAGCCGCACGCTCGCGGAGCGGCTCAGCGCGGCCGAGCTGGCCGTGGTCAACGAGGCGCTGGTCCTGCTCGAACGCGTCGTGGAGCCGTGAGCGCACCGGCGACGACAGCTCGCGTGGCCCGGCTACGCAGCCGCTTCCGCTTCCGCTCCGACGACGGCTTCGACCGCAAGCTGCTCGCGCCGCTGATCTCGGGCGCGGTCCTCAACCCCATCAACTCGACGATCATCGCCGTCACGCTCGTGCCGATCGGCGTGGCGTTCGGCGAGCCGGCGTCGGCGACCGCGTGGCTGATCTCCGCGCTCTACCTCGCCACGGCGGTCGGTCAGCCCGTGGTCGGCCGGCTGATCGACATGTACGGG
>DASYEF010000134.1:0-14804 GCA_036499185.1 Actinomycetes bacterium
GAGGAAGCGGTCATCGCCTGGGCGCGGGATCTCGTGGACGCAGACTGGTACCTGGCCACGTACCCGGACGTGGCTGACAGCGGCGAGGACCCGATCCGGCACTTCGCCCTGTGGGGATCGCTCGAAGGACGCCGGCCGCGCTCCCCGGGGTGAGGGCCTCAGTCCCGCGCGGCCGGCTCGACGTGAGTCACCGGGGCTTCGAAGCCGTCGTCCAGCGAGATAAGGCCGCCCCGGTGGAGACCTCTCGCCTGCCGGACGACGAGGTCAGCGGCGCTGGTCCACGCATCCAGCGCATGGGTACCCGACGACTCCAGGACCGACACGTCGATCTGGTACGTCCCCGGGTTGAGCCGGCACGGCGACTGGAGGTAGTCGAGCCGGCCGGCACCGTCGACCTCCGGTACGTCGTCGCCGGTTATCCGGGTGCTCACAGCAGTGACCACAGGGCCGGACTCGTGACGGATCGCGAGGGCGAACACGGGGTCCACGACCCTTTCGTTGGCGTGATAGGCCAGTCGGATCCGAAGGGGCTCGCCGCTCACGCAGGCGGCTACCGGCGCGCCGTCGGCGCCTAGCACCTCTACCGAGGAGATCCGCACCTCACCGCTTCCCGTCCGGTGCGCCGCGTACTCGGGCCCGTCCTTACGGAGAGGCGCATCCTCACCCGAGTTGACGGACGTGAGGTAGTCATCCACCACGGCCTGGGCCCGGCCAATGCCACGGGCTGAGCCGTGGTCGAGCCAGGCCACCTCGTCGCACAGGGACGCGATCAGCGTCGTGGCGTGGCTGACGATGACGATCGTCCGGCCGGCCTTCCGAAGCTTGTACAGGTGGTCGAAGCATTTGCGTTGGAAGTCCTCGTCGCCGACCGCGATGACCTCGTCGACCAGCAGGACATCGGGCTTCATATGGACCGCGACCGAGAAGCCGAGTCGCACGTACATGCCGCTCGAGTAGTTCTTCACCGGCTCGTCGATGAAGTCACCGAGCCCGCTGAAGTCGATGATCTCCCCGATGGCGCCGTCGATCTCGCGACGGGACAGACCGAGGATCGATCCGTTCAGCCGCACGTTCTCCCGTCCGGTGAGCTCCGGGTGGAAGCCCGCGCCGAGCTCGATGAGTGCGGCCAGCCGGCCATCCACAGCGACGGAGCCCTCGTTCGGCCGGTAGATACCGGCCATCACCTTGAGCAGCGTGGACTTTCCCGAGCCGTTGTGTCCCACCAGGCCGTAGACGCTCCCCTTGGGGATGCGCAGGTCGATGTTGCGCACGGCCCAGAAGTCCTGGGTCTGCTTGGCCCGACCGCGAACGATCAGCTCCTTGAGGGTGCCGCGCCGATCCTGATGCCGGCGGAACCGCTTGCCGACACCACGGAGCTCGACCGCTGCTTCTCCGGGATGGCTCACAGGATCTCCCCGACGTCTTCCGTGGTTCGGTCGAAGACCCACAGAGCGCCGAGGAAGGCCACCACCCCGAACACGAGGAGGAATCCGGTGACGAGCACACCTGGCCCGTCGAGTGTGTACAGCGCGGCATGCAGGGATCGGACGTACCAGGAGACCGGCTGGTACTCGACGAAGGCCTTGAGCCACGGTGCGCTGGCCGGAATCGCCGACACCGGGTAGAGGACGGGTGTCAGGAAGTACAAGGCGCTCAGCACGACCCCGACGATGTACTGGACGTCGCCGTACCGCGCATTTGCCGTGGACAGCAGCAGGCCGACCGCCTGAGAGAATAGAGCAAGGGCCAGGAGCAGGAACGGGACGTAGAGCCAGGTCCAGCCGACGTTGCCGATCACGACGTACCAGACGACCATCACCGACAGCTCGAGACAGACCTGGACCATCTGCACCAGCGCCGATCCCAGGACGGGCGCCCACGCGGGGAAGGCCACCTTGCGCAGCAAGCTGCCGCTCTCGCGCAACGAGGCCATGCTCAGGTTCAGCAGCTGGGCGAACGTATTCCAGGCAACGAAGCCGGTGAACAGATACAGCGCATAGCTGCTGCCTTCTCCATTGCCGAGCTCGGGAGCCCGGGCCGTGAATACCACCGAGAACACGACCGCGAACACGGCCAGGTTGGCGAGCGGCTGGATGAGGGACCAGGTCCACCCGACCGCGCTGGTGCGGTAGCGGGTCCGGAAGTCTCGCTGTGCGAAGGCCGAGATGAGCCCGCGCTTCGCGATCAGTTCATGGATCAGTCCTGGGGTGGCGCGGTGGAGCGCGTTCGCTCGGCGAGCACCCAGGTCCGTCGCCACGGCGCACACGATACGCGAGGGGGTGCTGGGTCCCTTGCCCTCGGTACGCGAGACTCTGAGAGTGCCCGACACCGCGCCCAGGTCGTCTCCACTGCCGTGGGACGAAGTACGAGCGGCTCTCACGGAGACCGCCTCGGTGCTGGGTCACGAACCGGGCGGAGACCCCGACGGAGCGCTGCCCGACGGGTTCATCCGCGACCTGTCGCCCGGCGCCCGCCCGGTGGTCCTGCTTGCCCCCAGCTCCGCAGACCAGGTGCAGGAGGCGCTGCAGGCGAGCGGCAGTCACCCGATGGTCGTCCTCCTGCCGAACCTGGCGCAGCCGGCCCTCGTCCTGGCGCTTCTCCTCGGGAACGGTGACGACGTCGTGTCCCCTGTTGCCCGTGCCGTCCTAGCTCGCGGGACGGTGGACCGGCTTGCTCATCACGCCGGTCGGATCCGTGAGGATGCGGAACACCACTCGGCTGTCGAGCCGACCGGCCGGCCGCTCGACGATCTGCTCACCACGATCGGTACCCGGGCCGGCGGCCACGGTCGGCCGTGGACGGTTCTCACCTACCGGTGCACGAGCACAGCCGCGGCACTGCCGAATGGAGGCGCCACACACCCGTTCCTCTCGGTGCTGGTCCGAACCCAGGGTCGCCGACCCGAGGCTCTGTCTGACGTGCTCCTCTGCCTCGCCGCCCAGACCTGCACCGACTTCGAGGTGCTGCTGCTCGCGCACGATCTGACCCCGGCGGACACGCAAGGCCTGACCGCGGCAGTTGCCGGTCTGCCCACGACGCTGAGTGAGCGGGTGGTTGTTGTGCCCGTCGAGGGTGGCGGGAGGGCGCGGCCCCTGACGGTCGGGACGGGCTTGGCGCGCGGGGACTACCTCGCCGTCCTGGACGACGACGACCTGGTGCTCTCGCACTGGGTGGCGGCCTTCCGCGAGACCGCGGCACGGCACCCGGGCAGCATCGCGCGGTCGATCATCCTGGAGCAGGACGTGGCCCTCAGCCCGGCAGCACCGGGCTTCCTTGCGGCCTCCTGGCCTCGGCCCCGCTGGGACGACGCGTGGTCGTTCCTCGCGCACGTGGTCGACAATCACTCGCCCGTGCACTCCTACGCCATGCCCCGCACCGTCTTCTCCGAGCTGGGCCTGCGCTACGACGAGAGTCTCCCGATCCTGGAGGACTGGGACCTGCTGATTCGAGCCGCGGCCCTCGTCGGCGTGCACGACACCGGCGAGGTCACCGGGTTGTACCGCCGCTGGCCGGCGACGAAGAGCTCATTCGCCGAGGTGCCCGAGGGGGACTGGCCGGAGACGGCGTGGCGCGTCGTGGCCGGCTGGGACCGCGACCCGCTGCTGCTCCCGGCTGGCTCAGCCGACCGGCTGCGGCGTGACGGCATCTACCTGTTGCGGCATCAGCCGATGCGATCGCGGGTGGCGCGGCGAGTCGGCCGCTACCGCGACCGCTGGTCCGGACCACTGATGCGCACGCCGTTGGGACGCCCACTGCGCTGGATCTTCCGACGCACCCGTGGTGATCGCGGCGCACCGTCGTGACGGAGGACGACCCGGACGTCGGTCTGGGCGCGGTGACCGTCGTGGTCGTTACGTGGAACGGCGCGCATCTGCTGCCGGCCTGCCTGGATGGGCTCGCAGAGCAAACCATCGGGAGCCGCACCAGGGTTCTCGTTGTGGACAATGCCAGCGTCGACGGAACCGCGGACGTCCTGTCTCGGTACCCCGCCGTCGGCGTGGTCCGGGCGCCCCGCAACCTGGGTTTCGCCGGCGGTGCGACGTTGGGTCTGGCTCAGGTCAGGACCCAGTTCGCTGCCGTGCTCAACAACGACGCGCGCCCCGACCGGGACTGGCTCGAGCTGCTGCTGGAGGGCTTCGGGCCCGGGGTGGCGGCGGTCACGTCGAAAGTGCTGCTCGATCCGGTGTACGTGGTGCTGGAGGTGGCGCTCGACCTGTCCAACGGTGCCCGCGTGCTCGCCGACGGCACCGACGTCACGAGCTCGGTCATTGTCCGCGCGCTGCCCGACGGCGCCGAGCTCGCCGTACCCGTCGAAGATGGGTCTAGCGCGGATGTCCTCGTCACGGATCGACTGGGCGCCGTGCTGCACAGCTCCGAGATCTCCGCCACGACCGAACGATTCGATGTGCTCAACAGCACCGGCGGCATCCTCCTTCCGACTGGGCATGGCGCCGATCGTGGGTTCCTGGAGATCGACCGCGGGCAGTACGACGAGGCTGTCGACGTCTTCGCCGTGTGCGGGGCAGCCGCCGCATTCCGGACCGACGTCGGACGCGCGCTGGGCTGGTTCGACCCGTGGCTGTTCGCCTACTACGAGGACCTCGATGTCAGCTGGCGCGCGCGACGCGCCGGGTGGGTCGTTCGCTTCGTCCCAGCGGCGCGAGTGCGGCACCGGCACGCGGCAACCAGCCGCCTTGGCTCCGACATGTTCGTGTTCCACAACAGGCGCAACCGGTTGGCTGTGCTCGCCCGCAACGCGACGATGCGGCAACTGATGGGGGTTGCTTCGGCGGTCCGGAGTCCTCGTCCGACACCCGTCGCCGCTCTCCTCGCGCCGCCTGACGAGAAGGGTCTGCCAACCCGGGTCCGCGGTCGTCGTGCCGCCGTCCTCTCGTTCGTGGCCCGGTTGCCCTGGCTGCTGGGGCAGCGGTGGTCGAGGCGATCCGTTCCGTCTCCTACGGCTGCTCCGACCGGCTCCCTCGGTTGGTGAGGGCCCGCAGCGGGGCAGTCAAGCGCCAGCTGCGGGAGCGTTCCATCCGCAAGGCGTGCTCCTCCAGCTCGTCGTTACGCGCCTTCAGGGCCGCGAACTCTCGCCCGACCTGACCCATGCCGGTATCGGTGGCTTCGCGGAGAGCGGCGATCGTCCCGGGCGGGAACACGTGTGGATCTTGATCGATCTTCGCGAGGATCTCACCCTCGGTCCGCCGCCACTGCTCCTCGTCGTGGAGCCGTTCCGAGGCCGGCCCGGACGACCATCGCCGATAGATCGCGGTGACCTCCGGCCGCGAGGAGACACCAACCGTCAGGGCGGCGCGCAGCTCGAAGTCCCAGTCCTCGCAGATGTCGAGGCTCTCATCGAACTCGAGGCCGAGGTCGCGATAGAGCGAAGCAGGGAAGGCATAGCTCATGAACGGCGTGTGGTTGCGTGACATGTGGGCTATGAGGTCGAACTCGCGCGGATAGCAGGCGACCAGCGGGCCGGCGGCCCGTGCGCCACCGCCCTGATCTGCGGGATCCAGAGGGTCGATGTCCTGCTCGACACAGACCGATCGCAAGACCTGCCCCGGGGCTGCTGCTGCGGCTGCTACGAAGGTCTCGACCCAGTGCCCGAAGACGAGATCGTCATCATCCAGGAAGGCCACGTATCGACCGTTCGCGTGGGCCATCCCGACGTTGAGGGGCCGCGCTCGGCTGCCGTCATCCTCGAGTACCAGACGGGTTCTCTGACGAAACGAGTCCGGGAGCTCGTCAAGTGCCGCGGTCAACCCGCTGCGGTCGTCGGGCCGAACATGGTGACCGACGACCAGTACCTCGAAGTCCGCGACGGTCTGCGCCAGGAGACAGAGCAGTGCATCGCGGAACGTCTGTCGGCGGCGCCCCTGGGTCCGCAGCACGACGGTCAGGAGCGGCCGATGCGCCTCGTCACGTTCCACCATCGAGACGGGGACGCGGCTACCGGCGCGATACGCCCTGACGAACTGGTTGGTCTCGCCGTGCGGGCCGGCCGAGGCCCGGACGCCGACGAGGAAGCGGTGCAGGACCGAGGAACGGGCAAGCGCGACATGATCCGAAGGGAAGTGCTGGTCGCTCTCGACCAGGGGCAGATCTGCGGTCGCCGTCTCGTGCCAGCCGGCCGAGGCCATCAGCGCCTCGAGATGCCGCGCCGTGTGCATGACCACGTGGGTGTCGTCGAGGAGGCCGGTCGACGTGTAGTCGAAGCGCCCGAGGAGCAGCTTCACGGCGACATCCTGGTGGGCGACGTTCGGGACGCTCACGATCAGAGGTGCATCAGATTCCACGGCGTGGTCATGGAGCGCGGCAAGCAGCTCCGGTGCCGTCGTGATGTGCTCGATGGTGTCCAACAGACTGATCGAGGCGAGGCGTCGCCCCGCGAGGGCCTGGTCGACGGCACCGAGCGCCGCCTCGACGTCCTGCAGGTCGATCACGGCCGTCTCGCCCCCGCGTGCGCTCAGGGCCTGCAAGCCACCGCTCGCCAGGTCCATCCCGAGGTAGGTCAGACCGTGGTCGCGCACCTGCTCGGCAATTGCACCGTGTCCGCAACCGAGGTCGAGGTGGACGCCGGTGCCAGCGTGCTGCTCGACCAGCCGGACCGCCCTGCCGTAGACGCCGTCCTGGTCGTACGCGAAGTCGTAGCGGTTCTCCCCCATGATCAGTACCGGTGGCGCGCGTAGTTGCCTGCCACGAACTGGCCGACCGCGTGGTCGTGGTCGAGTGGCTCGGGGAGACGGCCCTCCGCGGCCCGACCGTCGAAGTCCGCGACTGCCTTCCGTTGTGCCTCGGAGCCGTGCGCCAGCAGGTCCTTGCGGATGGCCTTCACCCGGTCCGGACGCGAGTACTTGTGCGCGAGCACGAGTGCACCTTCCGCCGACCAGTACTCCTCTGCGCTGCCTACTGACCAGCTGCCGTCGGAGGAGAGCCTCTTGTCGTGGAACACCCGAGCCGAGGGTCGGTGCACGACCCGGTGCCCGGCCAGCCGCACCCGCCAGGAGAAGTCGACGTCGTCGCAGTACAGGAAGAAGCTGCGCGAGTCGTAGCCGCCGATCTCCCGGATCACCGGTGCCGGAACCAACGAGCACGCGCCCGATGCCCAGCTCGTGTCACCGGTCGCCTGATCGAAGTCCTTGGCGTGCTCGATCGGCAGCTGCCGGGCGTCGACGAGTCCGACGCCAGGCTCGCGGATAGCAGCCAACAGCTCGATGAGCAGGTCCGGGGCCGCCACCGTGTCGGGGTTCAGGATCAGAACGAGCTCTGTGTCGACGTCAGCCCAGAGCCGGTTGTTGCCCTCAGCCGACCCCAGGTTCTCGCCGAACCACGTGTAGCGCAGCCCCTCGGCACCGGCGGCCGTGAACCGTGCCGAGCGTTCGTCGACCTGCTCGGCGTCGAAGGTCGGCGCGTCGCTGCAGTCTCCCCACGAGACACGCACCCCGTCGACCGAACCTCGCCCGCGCGCCAGCTCGATCGCGCGCGCGAGCGACTCGATCCCCCGGTCCAGCTCGGCCGGGGAGTTGCCATAGAGCACGGACTGGACCTGGAGCGACGGCGCCGCCCCAGCCGCGGGACGCGGCTCGACCCCGGTGCTCTCGGTCACGTCGTGCGGTTCCCCTCGTGAGCTGTGGTCGGGCACCTGAGGCTGCCCGGTGCGGTGCCGACGGTAACGGGTCCTAGCCCGGCGGTACGGCGCGGGAGGCACCCAGCAGGGCGGACACGGGGACTGCGGACCGCTCCCACCGGAACTCGGCCTCGCGCAGCTTTCCGGCCGTGACCAGGCCGGCGGCCGTGGACGGTTCCAGGGCGCGGGACAGCGCCTCGGCCCAGGCCCCGGGGTCCTCGGCAGGTACGACGAGGCCGGCGTCACCCACGACCTCCGGCAGGGCCGTCCGGTCGGACACCACGACCGGCAGGCCCGCCGCCATCGCCTCCACGGCGGGGATCCCGAACCCCTCGAACAGCGACGGGAACGCCAGCACGTGAGCGGACCGCAGCTCGCAGGCCAGGGTCTCGCGGGAGACGTAGCCGGTGAACGACACGTGCTCGCCCAGCTCCGAACGGGCCACCGCCTCGTCACGCCGACCGGTGGGATGCACAGCGCCCACGACCCGAAGCACGACGTCCTCACCTCGGTCCCGCATCAGCCGCACCGCCTTCGCGACGACCGGCAGGTTCTTGCGCGGGAGGACGTTCCCGATCATCAGGACGGTCGGCCGGCCACCCCGGGTCTCTGGTGTCGCCGCGAGGAGGGCGGCCATCCTCGGGTCGACAGCGTTGGGCGCGACGGTCACCTGGTCCGAACGGAGGTGATAGGTCGCGACGATGTCCGCCTTGGTGAACTCGCTGACCGTCAGGACGTGTGCGGCCCGGCGCACCGAAGCCCGGATCGTGGCCCGGTAGCGGAGCCGAGTCGCCAGCGGCAGCCACTGGGCAGCCTGCGGGCTCTCGAACGAGAGGTCGTGGACCATCACGACGGTGGGGACCCGCGACAGCGCGGCCGTGTACTGCACCAGGAGCGTCGTGCTCCCCAGCCGGCGCGCCGCCGCCGGCAGGTCGACGGCCAGCCTGCGGGTGGGGCTGTCGGAGACGCGCACCGTGCGGGCGGCCGGCAGGAGGGCGGCGTCCGCGGCCGGCAGCGCACGGCTGACGGCCATGTCGTAGGACCCCGCCCCGTCGGCGGCGAACAGCGCCGCGGCCAGCGAGCGCGCCCACGACTCGTTGCCGGTCTGGCGGTTGCCGAGGTCGTGCAGGTCCAGCAACGGCAGCCCGTTCACGGGGCCGCCAGCAGATCCGTGACCGCGCCGGCAACCGTCCGGCGGAACCCGGCCGGGTCATAGCGGGCGGACGCAGCGAGGGCCCGCGCAGCGGCCGCCGCCCAGCGCGCGCGGTCGAGCAGCGGTGCGATCGCGGCGGCGAGCTCGCCCGGCTCGGTTCCTCCCGCGTCCACGTCCGCGAGCACATCGGGCATCGTCCCGCGCCCCGAGTGCACGACGGGCAGCCCGTGCCGCGCCGCCTCGACGAGGGGCAGCCCGAACCCCTCGTCGTACGACGGCTGGAGCAGCAGCCAGGCAGACGCGTAGGCGTCATCGAGCACGTCACGAGGTACGTCGACCTCGCGCGAGCTCCACAGCTCACCGGGGTCCAGCTCGCGGCGGGCCGCCCGCAGCTCGCCCTCGGCGCGGCCGGCCGGCCCCACCACCCGCACGCGCACGTCGGCCCCCGTCGAAGCCCGCACCGCTGCGACGGCGCGCAGGCCGCCGACGTGGTTCTTCACCGGCTCGACCGCCCCGACCATGAGCACGGTCGGTGCGCCGGTCGGGAACGCGGCCCGCCGGGCCGGGCCACCGGCGTGCGGCCACGGGACGACGCGGACTTCGGCGTTCGGCGCCATCCGGCGCAGCACCGTGGCCGCGTGCTCGGAGGGCGTCAGCACCAGGTCGGCCGAGCGGACGCTGCGTGGCACCAGCAGCCGCCAGTAGGTGACGAACCTGCGGTCGAAGAGGTGCGGCCGGTCCAGCGGCATCACGTCGTGGACGACGAGCAGGTGGCGGTGGGCAGCTCCGCGCAGCCCGATGTTGCACGGCGAGACGAGCAGGTCCAGCTCCGGCACCGACCGCGATGCCTGCCACAGGTCCCATCGCGCGTCGCGCAGCGCGTTGCGCACCGACGACCGGCCCCGCGATCCCGCCGGCCGGACGTCGACGACGTCGGCTCCCGGCAGGGCAAGCAGGGCGTCGACGACGGCGCGAGCGGCGGTCGCGGAGCCGGAGGTCCCGTGCTCGAAGACGGCGGTGTTGACCGCGATCCGCCGGGTCCGGACCGTTTCGTCCACGGTCACCCGGAGGTCCTGGCGGTCCGGCCGGCCAGTTGCTGGCACAGCGCCTCGTAGGCCGCCGCGACGTCGTCCCAGCGGTACGTCGACCGCGCGTGCTCCCGCAACACCTCACCGCGCTCCTTGCTGGCCACCGGGTCCTCCTCGTCGGCCGCCAGCGCGGCCGCCACCCCCGCGGCGTCGGCCACGTAGCGCGCCTGCCCATCGGTGACCTCGCGGTTGAACACGACGTCCCACGCGGTCACCGCGGCCCCCGCGTCCATCGCCCGCAGCAGCGACGGGTTGGTCCCGCCGACCGACTGGCCGTGCAGGTAGCTGATCGCGCCGGCGTAGAGCTGGTCGAGCAGCTGCTGGTCCCACTCCGCACCGAGGAACCGCACCCGCGAGTCCCCGGCCGCCCGGTCCCGGACGCCGCGCTCGTACGCGTCGGCATAGGGCGCCCCGCCCACCACGACGAGCGGTGCCGCGGCGGTGCTGCGGAGGCGTCCCTCCACCAGCTCGGCCAGGTGGTTCTCCGGCTCGAACCGGGCCACCGCGAGGTGGTAGGTCCCGGGCTCGAGGCCGCGTTCCGCCAGGCGATCGGACCCCGCGTCGACCAGCGGTGCGCCGTACGGGATGAACACGCTCTCGCGGCCATAGGTCTCCCGCACGTGGTCCGCGATCGCGCGCGCGTCCGCGACCACCGCGTCGGCCCAGCGCACGCTCCACCGCTCCGCGGCCTTGAAGTACGCGGCCCCGACCCCCTTCCACTTGGCCCGCTTCCACTCGAGCCCGTCGAGGTGCACCGCGGTCGGGATCCGGCTGGCGCGCAGCAGTGGCAGGAACGGGGCGTTGGCCGCATTGAACAGGAGCGCCACGTCCGGGCGGAGCCGGACGGCCGCGTGCAGGGCCGACAGACCGGTGTGGGACACGGTCTCCAGGGACCGCCGTCGCACGGCGGGCAGGTTCACCAGGCGCATGCCGTCATGGACGCGCATCGACTGCCCCGGGTTGCGGCAGTAGACGACCACTTCGTGGCCGGAGGCGACGAGCCGCCGGCCGACCTCGTCCACGGCGGTCTCGAAACCGCCGTACCTCGGCGGGACGCCCCGGGTTCCGAGCATCGCGATCCGCATCGCCTACCGCCCGGTCACGGTGGGCACCGCGTCGTGCAGCATCGCCCGCCAGTCGCCCAGCGGAGCGACCCCGGAGTGCGTCCACGACTCGTGCGACAGGACGCTGTACGCCGGGCGCGGAGCCGGCCTCGGATAGCGATCGGTCGTCGTGGGCCGGACTCGGTCCGGGTCCGCGCCGAGCTCCTCGAACACCGCGCGGGCCAGGCCGTACCAGGACGTCTGCCCCGCCGCGGTCGCGTGGTAGGTACCCGGTGGGGCGTCGGCGGCGACCAGCCGGTGCACGCCGCGAGCCAGCTCGCGCGACCAGGTCGGCTGACCGAGCTGGTCCTCGACCACGTCCACCGTGTCCTTGGTCGCCTCGAGGCTCGCCATGGTGCGGACGAAGTTCCGGCCGTGCTCGCCGTAGAGCCAGGCGGTCCGCACGAGGTACGACGATCCCGGCAGCAGCGCGCGGACGGCCGCCTCGCCCGCGGCCTTCGACCGCCCGTACGCCGACCGGGGCGCCAGCGGCGCGTCCTCGGCGTAGGGCCGGTCCGCGCCGCCGTCGAAGACGTAGTCGGTCGAGACCTGGACGAGCCGTGCCCCCTCTGCCGCGCAGGCCGCGGCGAGCAGCTGTGGCGCCAGGCCGTTGACCCGGGTCGCCTCGGTCTCGTGGCCCTCGGCGCCGTCGACGTCGGTCCAGGCCGCCGCGTTCACGACGACCTCGTGCCCGGGCACAGCCGCGGCGACGGCGGTCGCATCGGTGACGTCCAGGTCGCTGCGCGCCACCGCGGTCACCTCCTCGCCGGCCGCACCCAGGACGTCGACCAGGTCGCGCCCGAGCATGCCGGATGCACCCGTCACGAGCCATCGCACGCCGAGCGCCCCTCAGCCGGCGAGGGCGGCCCGGGCCCGCAGCGGCTCCCACCAGCCCCGGTGCTCCTGGTACCACGCCACGGTGGCGGCCAGGCCCTCGTCGAACGGCACCAGCGGCGCGTACCCGAGCTCGCGCGAGATCTTGGAGATGTCCACCGAGTAGCGCCGGTCGTGGCCCTTGCGGTCCTCGACGCGCTCGACGGCGTCCCACCCCGCGTTCGAGGCGGCGAGCAGCCGCTCGGTCAGCTCGGTGTTGGTCAGCTCGGTGCCGCCGCCGATGTTGTAGACCTCGCCCGGCCGGCCGCCCTCGAGGACGAGGTGGATGCCGCGGCAGTGGTCGTCGACGTGCAGCCAGTCGCGCACGTTGAGCCCGTCGCCGTACAGCGGGACCGGTCGCCCGTCCATCAGGTTGGTGACGAACAGCGGGATGACCTTCTCCGGGAACTGGTACGGCCCGTAGTTGTTGGAGCAGCGGGTGACGCAGACCGGCAGCCCGTGGGTGCGCGCGTAGGCGCGGGCGACCAGGTCGCTGCCGGCCTTCGACGCGGAGTACGGCGAGTTCGGCTCGAGCGGCTGCTCCTCGGCCCACGATCCCTCGTCGATCGAGCCGTAGACCTCGTCGGTCGAGACGTGCACGAACTTCGCGACCTCGTGCCGGCGGGCGGCCTCGAGCAGGGTCTGGGTGCCGACCACGTTGGTCATGACGAAGTCGGCGGCACCGAGGATGGACCGGTCGACGTGCGACTCGGCCGCGAAGTGGACCACCGCGTCGGATCCAGACACCAGGTCGTCCACCAGACCGACGTCGAGGATGTCGCCCTCGACGAAGCGCAGCCGGGGTGAGCTCACCACCGGCTCGAGGTTGGCGAGGTTGCCGGCGTAGGTCAGCTTGTCGAGGACCACGACCTCGGCGTCGCCGTACGTCGTATCGGCGTAACCATCGGTGAGCAGGGTCCGGACGTAGTGCGAGCCGATGAAGCCGGCACCACCCGTGACGAGGATGCGCATGGTGGGGCAGTCTACGGAGACTGCCGTGTCAGCACGATTCACGAGCGCTCAGGCGGGCCGCCAGGCGGGCTCCACCCGGCCCTGGTCGGCGCACCGGACCGCGACAGTTAGCCTTGCCGACCATGCGCGGGATCATCCTCGCCGGCGGTTCAGGGACCCGGCTGTACCCGATCACCCGGGGCATCAGCAAGCAGATCATGCCGGTCTACGACAAGCCGATGATCTACTACCCGCTCTCCACGCTGATGATGACCGGCATCCGCGAGGTTCTGGTGATCACCACCCCCGAGGACCAGGCGCAGTTCCGGCACCTCCTCGGTGACGGCTCCGACCTCGGCATCTCCCTCGAGTACGCCGTCCAGCCACGTCCCGAGGGCCTGGCCCAGGCCTTCGTGATCGGCGCCGACTTCATCGGCACCGAGACCGTCGCCCTCGTGCTCGGCGACAACATCTTCTACGGCGCGGGCCTGGGGCGGTCCCTCGCGTCCAACAGCGCGGTCACCGGCGGCCGGGTGTTCGCCTACCGGGTGGCCGACCCCACGGCGTACGGCGTTGTGGAGTTCGGTGCCGACGGACAGGTGCTCTCGATCGAGGAGAAGCCCGACAAGCCCAAGAGCCGCTATGCCGTCCCCGGTCTCTACTTCTACGACAACGACGTCGTCGAGATCGCGCGTCACCTCGAGCCCAGCGACCGGGGCGAGCTCGAGATCACCGCGGTCAACGCGGAGTACCTGCGCCGAGGCACCCTGCACGTCACCGTGCTCGACCGGGGCACGGCATGGCTGGACACCGGGACCTTCGAGTCCCTCATGCACGCCGCCGCCTTCGTGCAGGCGGTCGAGGAACGCCAGGGCATCAAGATCGGCTGCGTCGAGGAGGTGGCGTTCCGTGAGGGCTTCATCACCGGCGACCAGCTGCGGGCGCTGGCCGAGCCCCAGCGCAAGAGCGGCTACGGCGACTACCTGCTCGACGTGCTCGCCGAGGCAGCACAGTCAACAGAGTCAGGGAATGCCTGATGGAGGTCCGGGAGCTTTCGGTGCCGGACGCCTTCGAGTTCACCCCGCTCCAGCACCCCGACGACCGCGGCGTCTTCCTCGAGTGGTTCAAGGCCGGCCCGCTCGAGACCGCGATCGGTCACCGGCTCTCGCTGGAGCAGGCCAACATCTCGGTCAGCCGGCGAGGTGCCGTGCGCGGCATCCATTTCGCCGACGTGCCGCCCAGCCAGGCCAAGTACGTCACCTGCATCGCGGGCGCCCTGCTCGATGTCGTCGTCGACATCCGGATCGGTTCACCGACCTTCGGGCGGTGGGAGGCGGTCCGGCTCGACACGGAGAACCGCAAGGCGCTCTACGTCGCCGAGGGGCTGGGCCACGTCTTCATGGCCCTGCAGGACGGCACGGCGATCTCCTACCTGTGCTCGACCGGTTACGACCCGGCGCGCGAGCACGGCATCACGCCGCTGGACCCGGGCCTCGGCATCGACTGGCCGTCCGGCATCGAGCCCCTGCTCTCCCCCAAGGACGCCGCGGCCCCGACGCTCGTCGAGGCGCAGGCGAGCGGCCTGCTGCCGTCGTACGACGACTGCCGCGCCTACTACGCCTCGCTGCGCACCAGCTGAGCCGGCCGAAGGGGCCGCGACCAAAGCGGTCGCGGCCCCTTCGTTGCTGTCAGCCGGTCATGCCGGCCATGCCGGTCAGCCGGTCGTCGTGATCCGGTCAGCGGCAGGGACCGGGTACGGAGTGGCCTGCGTGCTGTGCGCGCCGAGGTAGGCGATCAGCACGTCGAGGTCGCTCTTGCCGACGAACACCTTGGTGCCGTTCCTGATGGCGACGAAGCCGTCGCCACCACCACCGAGGAACTCGTTCATCGCGACCCGGTAGGTCGCGTTCGGGTCGACCGGCGCCCCGTTGATGGTCAGCGACGTCAGCCTGTTCGCTCCCGCCGCGAGCGACCGGTCGTAGGTCTCCCGGACGTTGGCCGAGACC
>DASYEF010000135.1:0-7330 GCA_036499185.1 Actinomycetes bacterium
CCGACGACGTCGGCCGGGCGTGAGGTCGCCGCGGCGAGGTCGATCACCGGCAGCGACGACGTCGTGGTCGCGAGCACGGTGCCCGGACGGCAGATCTCGTCGAGGGTCGCGAACAGGGCCTGCTTGACCGAGAGCTCCTCGACGACTGCCTCGACGACGAGGTCTCGGTCGGCCAGGTCGTCGAGCCGGGCCGAGCCGTGCACATGTGCCAGCGCCGCGTCGCGGTCGCCCTGCTCGAGCTTGCCGCGCAGCACCGCCTTGTCGAGCGACCGCTCGATCGCGGCACGTACGCGAGCGACCTTCTCCTCGCCGCGGGCCACGTAGAGGACGTCGTACCCGGCCTTGGCGAGCACCTCGACGATGCCGGTGGCCATCGTGCCGGAGCCGACGACCCCGACCCGCTCCACGTCGCGGACCGCGGCGTGCTCGGCTCCGGCGTCCGGGGTTGCCGCGTCGTCGACCACCTTCGGCGAGTCCGGTGCCTCGTAGGTGTAGAAGCCGCGTCCCGTCTTGCGCCCCCGCTGGCCGGCGGTGACCATCTGCTTGATGATCGGTGCCGGTGCGTGCAGCCGGTCGCGAGACTGCCGGTACATCGTGTCGAGGATCTCGTACGCCGTGTCGAGACCGATCAGGTCGAGCAGCGCCAGCGGGCCCATCGGGTAACCGCACCCCAGGCGCATCGCGGCGTCGATGTCCTCGCGGGTCGCGTAGTGCGACTCGAGCATCGAGACCGCGTGGTTGAGGTAGCCGAAGAGCAACGCGTTGGCGATGAAGCCGGCCTTGTCCCCGATGACGACAGGGGTCTTGCCGAGCCGCCGCGCCAGCTCGGTGACGTCGTCGACCACGTCCTGCTGGGTGACGACGGTCCGCACGACCTCGACAAGCTTCAGCACCGGCGCGGGGTTGAAGAAGTGCATCCCGATGACCGCGTGCGGCCGGGTCGTGGCGACCGAGATCTCCGTGACCGACAGCGACGAGGTGTTGGTGGCCAGGACCGCGTCGGCCCGGCAGATCTTGTCCGCAGCCGCGAAGATCTCCTGCTTGAGGTCCAGCCGCTCGGGAACGGCCTCGATCATCAGGTCGACGTCGGCCAGGTCCTCCATCGAGGTGGTGAACCGCACCCGGCCGATCAGCGCGTCGCGGTCGGCCTCGCTCAGCTTGCCCCGGCGTACCGCTCGGTCGGTGGAGTGGGTCAGGTGGCCACGACCGCGTTCCAGCGCGTCCTCGGTGGGCTCGACCCCGACGACCGTGAGCCCCTCACGGGCGAAGACCTCCACGATGCCGGCGCCCATCGTGCCGAGCCCGACCACGCCGACCGTTCGGAAGTCACGTGCCACCCGGCGATCCTCCCAGGTGCTCGCGCTCGGGCGTGGCGGGGGTCAGATGGGGTAGACAGGTCCGAGCAGACGGCCCCGACGGGGCGGCCGTCGGGCGTGGCGAACGGGGGCCTCGCGTGCGCAGCACCCAGTCGACGCTGGCCGTCGACGTGCACCCGGACGGGCCCACCGTGCTGGTCCGCCTGGACGGCGACCTGGACATCACCAGCTCACCCCTGCTGCAGGCGGTGGTCGACCAGGCCGTGGCGGCCCGCCGGGAGCCGGTCTGCCAGCGCCTCGTCATCGACATGAGCGGCGTCGTCTTCGCCGACGCATCTGGCATGTCGCCGCTGTTGCTGGCCCGCGCGATGCTCGCCAAGCGGGGCGGCTCCGTCGAGCTGCAGCACTGCCGGCGCGCCGTGCTCCGGCTGCTCAGGCTGCTCGACGTGCTGGACCTCGTCGTCGACACCGGCGAGCACGCCGGACCGGCCGCCGGAGCGCCCGAGCCGACGCACTGAGCTCGCATGCGTCCCTGAATAAGTGCTGGTCCGCGGTGGTGTACGTCAGAGCGGCCTGGATCCGAGGCTGCGGCTAAGGCAGTGCCTCCATGGCCCGTCGTCTCAGGTGATCCACAGCGGATCGGTGCATGATCCACAGCGGATCCTTGACAGTTTCCCGAACAGATCCCCTGTGGATCTTCGTGCGGGGTGATCCACAGCGGATCCGTGGCACACGGGAGAGCCGCGCGCGGACGGACAAGCCCCTCTCCCGTCCAGGCTGCTCTGACCGCACCCCGAACGGCGGGACGGCGCCGCACTTCTGCGGACGTGCGAGCGAAGCCAATCCTCCACTCGCCCACCTCATCCCTTGACGCAACCGTACGGTTGCCATAAGCTCGACGCAACCAATCAGTTGCGACAAGCAGGAGCACACCATGCCCATCCCGAACACCATCACCCGCACCCTCGAGCTGGCCCACCCGCAGGAGAAGGTCTGGGGCGCCCTGTCCACGCTGGAGGGCCTCACCAGCTGGTTCGGCAACAAGGCCGAGGGCGAGGTCGCCCCGGGCCACGACGTCCGGATGCGCTGGGAGCAGTTCGACGGTGAGC
This sequence comes from Actinomycetes bacterium, assembly GCA_036499185.1. Taxonomy (GTDB): domain Bacteria; phylum Actinomycetota; class Actinomycetes; order JACCUZ01; family JACCUZ01; genus DATBDW01. The sequence continues at coordinate 2,426 of DASYEF010000135.1, forward strand.
AGACGCTCGCCATCAAGGTCGTGGACCCGATGTCGGTCTTCGCCTACTGCTGGGGCATCAACGGCGCCCCCGACGGCGACCCGCGCCGGACGTACGTCGAGTTCGCCCTCGAGCCGACCGCGATCGGCACCCGGCTCACCGTCACCGAGAGCGGCTTCGCCCAGCTGCCGGACGAGTGGCTCGAGGCGAGCTACCAGGGCAACACCGAGGGTTGGCGCGCGGAGCTCGGCGAGCTCGTGGCGTACCTCGATGCCGCCTGACGCCGAGGAGGTGTCGGCCGGCGTCTTCGCGGCGCTGGCCGACCCCAACCGCCGGGCGATCCTCGCGTCGCTCGCCGAGCACGGGCCCAGCACGGCGACCGACCTGTCCGGCCGGTTGTCGATCACCCGGCAGGGCATCGCGAAGCATCTCGCCCTGCTCGCCGACGCGGGGCTCGTGTCGAGCGACGCCGGGGCCGGACGTCGGGTGCTCTACCGGCACCGCTCGGAGCCGATCAAGGTGGCCCAGTCCTTCCTCGCCGCGCTCGCTGCCGGGTGGGACGACTCGCTGGACCGGCTGTCCGCCTTCCTCGACAACCCGGCCCGATGAGCCGCTCGTCGGCCGGTGGGGAGTGATGCCGGCGTCCCCGGCGCTGGGGAGGTGCCTCCGGCTGCACTAGCCTCGGCGCTCGTGCGGCTGGTCATCGCGCGGTGCACCGTCGACTACGTCGGCCGGCTCACCGCCCACCTCCCCAGTGCGACCCGGCTGATCCTGGTGAAGGCCGACGGGTCGGTCTCGGTGCACGCCGACGACCGGGCCTACAAGCCGCTGAACTGGATGAGCCCGCCGTGCACCTTGCGCGAGGGCACCGGCGAAGAGGCCGGCACCTGGACGGTGACGAACAAGGCCGGCGAGCGACTCGTCATCTCCGTCGAGGAGGTGCTGCACGACTGGTCGCACGAGCTCGGCGTGGACCCGGGTCTGGTCAAGGACGGCGTCGAGGCGCACCTGCAGGCACTGCTCGCCGAGCAGATCCACACCCTGGGAGAAGGCTGGCGCCTCGTGCGCCGCGAGTACCCCACCCCGATCGGGCCGGTCGACATCCTCGCTCGCGACCCCAAGGGCGCGACGGTGGCGATCGAGATCAAGCGACGAGGCGAGATCGACGGGGTCGAGCAGCTGACCCGCTACGTGGACCTGCTCGACCGGGACCCGTTGCTCACGCCGGTCCGCGGGGTGTTCGCCGCGCAGGAGATCAAGCCGCAGGCGCGAGTGCTCGCCACGGACCGCGGGATCGACTGCGTGGTGCTCGACTACGACGCCCTGCGCGGCATGGACGACGTGGCCGCCCGCCTGTTCTGACCCACCACAGGTCAGGCCATGGCCGGTTCGTCGTTCTTCACGGCCGCCTCTCCGGTCGGTTCGCCGGAGCGCAGGAGAAGGAGTAGACCGCCCACGGAGCAGACCGCGGCCGCCAGCCCGGCGGCGACGTAGGTCGTCCGGATGCCGATGTGGTCGGCGGCCAGTGCCGCGACGACCACCGACAGGGGCGCTGCCGCGGTCGCTGCCACCCAGTCGAGCGAGGACACCCGGCCGCGCAGCTCGCGCGGCACCCGCGAGCCGAGAACGCTGTCCTGGAACAAGTTGCCGGCTGTCGCGCCTACGAAGAACACGACCATGAAGCCGGCCGCGACCACGGGGTTCGGCGCCAGCCCGAGCCCGGCCACGGCGCCCAGCCCCAGCGCGTACGTCGTGTACGACGCCGCCAGCGGTCGGCGCGGCGGGCGCCGCGACCCCACGACCACCGCCGCGAGCGTCGCGGCCACCCCGCCGACGGCGATGAGGTAGCCGAAGCTCGCCGTCGGAGCGCCGTAGGCGCGGGTGACGAGCACGGGCAGCATCTGCATGGTTCCGGACACCGCGAAGGTGATGACCAGTCCGCACAGCAGGTTGACGGCCAGCCACGGCGTACGCCGGACGAAGGAGACGCCCTCCCGGAAGTGTGCCCACGGCAACGGTCGGGCCGAGTCCGGCGCGTGCCCGACCCGGGGGCGCAGCAGCAGGACACAGACCGCCGAGATGCCGAAGGTCGCCGCGTCGACGAGCAACGCCGCGCCGGTGTCCACGGCGGCCAGCACGCCGCCGAGCACGGGGCCGGCCACCATTCCGGCGAGCGGCGAGACGCTGGCCATCAGACCGTTCGCGGCAACGAGCTCGTCCTCGCGCACGAGGTCGGGGAGGATCGCGCTGAAGGCCGGGTTCGCCGCACCGGATGCCGCCCCGAGCGGTGCCACGAGCAGGATCAGCGCCCACAACGGCGGATCGCCGGCGACCAGCAGCAGACCGAGCGCCGCGACGATGACGAGCCGGACGAGGTCGCACGCGGCGAGGATCGCCCGCCGGCTGACCCGGTCGGCCAGCACACCGCCGTACAGCCCGAAGACGACGCGGGGCACCAGGTTCGTGACCGCCATCGCCGCCAGCGCCGTCGCGCGGCCGCCGCTGGCGTGCAGCACAGCCACCGCCATCGCGACGCTGTAGATCCCGTCGCCCACGAGCGAGACCGTCGAGCCGGTGACGAGCAGGCGGACGTCACGGTTGCGGAGCGGACCGGACAACGGGCTCACTGCCGTGCCTCCTCGACATCGGTCGGTACGGCGACAGGGATGGCGACGAAGGAGACCGCGAACCGCGCTCGGTCGTCGGCCGGCCCGGTCCGGCGGAACCGTCCGATCGCCTGTTGTACCGCCTCGCTCAGTGCATCGAACTCCTGGACCGTCAGGGTCAGGTCGGTCATCTCGAACGTCCCGACGGCGCGCAGCTCCCGCGGCAGGTCGGAGCGGCCGTGGACGTAGTCGTCCTGCTGGCGGCGCGTCTCGTCGAGCAACGAGGCCAGGATCACGCCCTCGGGGCTCTGGATCGGGGGTCCGTGGGTGGGCAGCGATTCGATCCGCAGCGACTGGTAGGTCGTCCGCCACGGCTTGTGCCGCCGCGTCCGCGCGGGGGCGGGGTCGTGCTCGACGAAGCCGTGCTTGGCCAGGGTGGCCAGGTGATAGCTGATGCTCGCGGTCGACTCGCCGGTGAGCTCCGCCAGCTGCGCCCCGGTGGCCGGCTGGTGATCCCGGAGCAGGCGGAGCAGCCGCAGGCGGAGCGGGTGGGCCAGGGCCCGGAGCCGGATCGGGTCGGCGACGTCGAGGGTCCGGTCGCTGGGCAAGACCGCTGGTCTGGGGGCGTCGATCTCAGGTTCCACACCACGAGAGTGCCATGCCAAGACTTCTTTGCCAAGACTTCTTGGCAACGAGGTTCGGGTGCAGGTCATGGCAGGCTGAGCGCCGTGCGGGTGATCGTCGTCGGGGCCGGGGTGGTCGGGCTGACCTGCGCCGTCCGGCTGGCCGAGGCCGGGCACGAGACCCACGTGCTGGCCCGCGACCTGCCGCCGGAGACGACCTCGGCGGTCGCCGCCGCCCTCTGGTACCCGTACCGCGCGCTCCCACAGGACCGGGTGACCGCCTGGTCGGCTCGGACCTACGGCGTCCTGAGCGAGCTGGCAGGAACCGCACCGGCGTCCGGCGTACGCCTGCGCGACGGGGTCGAGCTGCTGGGTGCGGACGCTCCGGCCCAGCCCTGGTGGCGGCCCGCCGTCCCGGCGCTGAGGACCGTCGTCGAACCTCGCCCCGGCTATCCGCGGGGTTGGCGGCTGCGACTGCCGGTGGCCGAGATGGACACCTACCTTGGCTACCTCGTCGGGCGTCTCGAGCAGGCGGGTGGCACGGTCACGCGCCAGCGACTCGCTGCCTTGCCGACCTCGGGAGTCGTGGTCAACGCGACCGGACTGGCGTCGCGCGCGCTGGCCGGTGACTCCTCGCTGCACCCGGTGCGCGGCCAGGTCGTGCGGGTCGGGCAGACCGGCGTCGAGGAATGGCTGCTCGTCTCGGAGACGTCCGCCGACGAGCGACCGTTGTACGTCGTCCCGCGTGAGCACGACGTGGTCGTCGGCGGGACCGCGCAGGACGGCGACTGGCGGCTTGCGCCCGACCCGGACACCGCCCGCGAGCTGCTCGAGCGGGCGGTCGCCCTCGTGCCGCAGCTGGCGGATGCACCCGTGCTGGCACATCGGGTCGGGCTGCGGCCGGCGCGGCCGCAGGTGCGCCTCGAGACCGTCGCGCACGAGGACGGTTCACCGGGGGGCGTGGTCCACTGCTACGGCCACGGTGGCGCCGGCGTCACCTTGTCGTGGGGCTGCGCCGACGACGTGCTCAGCGAGGTCGAGGTGCTGCTCGCCGGGGGCGTGGACCTCAGTCGGTCGTCGACGGCGGATGCATCGGCGTGAGCAGGGCGACCGTCCGGAAGCCCGCCCTGGTGTAGGCCCGGACGGCGGGGACGTTGGCGAGGGGTGTCTCGACGGCAGCCGCCGACGCCCCGACTGACGCGAGCGCAGAGCAGAGCCCCTGCACGAGCCGGCGGCCGTGCCCGCGACCCTGGTGGTCGCGATGGGTGCCGACGGGCTCGAGCTGGCCGGTGCGCCCGGGTCCCGCCCACCACGCGGTGCCCGCAGCCGCCGGCCGCCCCTCGTCGTCGCGGGCCAGCAGGTCGAGGTCGCCGTCGTACATCGGAGACCCTGCCATCAACCGCCAACGATCGACGGTGAACGTCGACCGCTCGAAGGCCTGGCGCTGGACGAGCACCCGAGCCGCGATGTCGTCCTCGGTGGCGACCGGGCGCACGCCGTCGGGCAGCTCCGGCCCGACGTCACGCAGGGAGCGGTGCATGGCCACGAACGAGCCGCCACCAGTGCTCCAGCCGAGCTCGGCGAGCCGGTGCCGCCAGGCCGCGACCGGCGACCCGTCGAGACTCGTCGGTGTGGTGCGCGGCGCCGCGAGCAGCTCGTCGACCAGCCCGGCGGCCAGCCGGACGTCGTCCTGCCTG
>DASYEF010000136.1:0-4654 GCA_036499185.1 Actinomycetes bacterium
CGATCGCGACCCGTTGCTGCTGTCCGCCGGAGAGCTCCTCGATCAGGTGGTTGCCTGACTCCTCGAGCCCCACCAGGGCGAGTGCTTCGGCCGCGCGCGTCTGGGCACCCTGGACGGGTGCGCCGGTGCCGACGAGAGCGACCAGGATGTTCTCCGCCGCCGTCAGCGTCCGGGCCAGGCCGTTGCCCTGCGGCACGAGGACGATGCCCGCGCGCGCTGATTCGGTCCGCTCGTGCACCGGCTGCCCGCTCCACGTCACCGCGCCGCCGGTCACCCTCAGCGCGCCGGCCAGCGCCCAGAGCAGCGTCGTCTTGCCGGCACCGCTCGGCCCGGTGACGGCCAGGAACTGCCCCGCGCCGACGGCGAACGAGGCCTCTTGAAGAGCGTGCACGTCTCCGTAGCGCACCGAGACCGCATCGGCGCGCAGGGCATCGGCTGCTGCGGTCTCATCCATCGGCGCCTCCGGCCTCGCGACCCTCGGGGATCAGCTGGTACACGCCGTCGGTCAGGTGCAGGCGCAGCAGCGTCCCCGGCGGCAGGTCAGCCAGCGCGTGCGACGGAAGGGGGAGGAAGCCGTCGGCTGTGACGACGGCGTACTCCTCGCCGCTGCGGCCCTCGCCACCGATACGCCCGTCCCGGATCGTGACCGTGCGCGGGAGCCGATCGGCGACGGCAGGGTCGTGGGTGACCAGCACCACCGTCGTACCGAGCTCGCGGTTGACCTGCTCGATCGCCCTGAGGACGAGGTCCGCCGCGGCATGGTCGAGCTGGCTGGTCGGCTCGTCGGCGAGCAGCACCGCGGGTGCTGCAGCGATGGCGACCGCGACTGCGGCGAGCTGGCGGTCGCCGGGCGTCAGGGCGCTGGGACGCTGGGAGGCGGCCGGGCCCAGTCCCATCCGGTCCAGCACGTCGGCGATCTCCGGTACGTCGGCACCGGCGCGGGCTGCGGCGACCTGGGCGAAGGCGACGTTCTCCTCGATCGTCAGGTAGGGGAGCAGGTTGCGGCCGGCTCCTTGGAGCATCAGCGCGACCGTGCCGGCACGAAGCTCGTCGAGCCTGCGCTCGGAGACCGCGGAGAGCTCGTCGGTGCCGAGGTGGATCTTCCCGGCGCTGGGTCGGAGGAGGCCGCCGAGGAGGGTGAGCAGCGTGGACTTGCCCGAACCAGAGGGCCCCAGGAGGCCGACCAGCTCGCCGGCGGCGATGTCGAGGTCGACGCCGGACAGGGCGGCGACGTCGTGGCCCTCGGCACGGTAGATGTGCACCAGTCCGCGGGTGGAGACGCGAAGCCCGTTCACGACATCCCCCGCAACCGGTCGAGAGTGGCCTTCGACGCCATCGTGCGTGCAGAGAGCCAGCCGGCGATGCCGAGGACGACCAGCGCCACGACGACGGCGCCCGTCACCGCGGCCCACGCGGTGCCCAGGTCGACCTGCCAGCCGACCGGGGCCTGGGCGAGCAGCGGGAAGTCCTTGAGCGCGAGACGAGCGCCGACCAGGCCGGCCGCGGTGCCGGCGGCCACGGCGACGACGACGGCGCCGACCTGTCCGGCCACGAGGGCCTGGCGCAGCTGGCGTACAGGTAGGCCGGCCATCCGGTGGGAGGCCACGTCGTGGGCGCGTCCCTTCCAGCTCGTCACCGCGACCACGATGAGGGCGAGGACGGCGGCGATCAGGCCGGTGAGGCCGACGACCACGGCCAGGGCCAGGCTCCAGGCAGTCGCCGACTGGTCGAACGCCGCTCGCGCCGTACTGATCGAGGCCGTCGAGACGACCGGGTCGCCACTGTCCTGCAGCGCGGCACGGACGCGGGCGATGAAGGCAGCGCTGGGATCGCGCATCCACACCTGGAGGACCAGGTCCGGCGCTGGCTGGCTGCCGCGGCTCAGGGTGTCGAGGTCGGTGACCGCGGCCGGATAGGGGAGGCCGGGCAGGCGGTTACTGCGGACGAGCACGGTGGCAGGACGGTCCACGCCGTCGAGACCTGTCAGGTTGAAACGGCTGCCGTGGGCGTCAGCGGGCGGACGGCCGCTGATCACCGTGGGGAAGGAGAGCGGCAACCAGGCCGTCGGGAGGGCTACCCGGTCGAACCCCTGCAGGTCGAACCGCAGGGCGAGTCCGCCGTCGGCGGCTTCGGAGGTCGCGATGGTGCCGGTCGTCCCCTTCTGATCGCGCCACTCGCTGGGGCCTCCCCAGACGACAGGCGTGCCGTCGACGGCCAGGGCGGCGAGGGTGAGGTTCCCCGAGACCTGGGCGCCGGGGCTGGAGTCGATGCCGATCGCGGTCACGGTGCAGCCGTGGTCACAGTCCTCGATGTCATGCAGGACCGAGCGCCCGGACGGGCGCACCTCGCCGAGCGTCGAGGTGACGACGCCGCCGTCGGGATGGACGAGGGTGAGGTCGATGCTCAGCGGTGCATCAGCCTGGACGTCGGCTGTGACGGCGAGCCGGATGTTGTGGCCGACGATCCGCACCGGGGGCGCGGTGGGAGGAGTGAGGTGGCTCCAGGGCAGGTCGTCCTGGGTCGCGTCAAGGTTCGCGATCCGGCGGAACTGGGCGGGGTCCACCCCGACGGTGGCGACAGCGCCGATGACGCCCTGGGACTGCCTGACCGCGACAACCGTGGCCGTCCGGCCGCGCGGGTCGACCTTCGTCACGGCCGCACGCGTGGAGGCGAGATCTCCGGAGACGGTCACGACCTGGCTCGTCCCGACCTGCTCCTGGGCTGCGCGCTCCCGGTTGCGGTCGCCGACCGCGACGGCGTCGGCGGCGAAGACGAGGAGCGCCGTTGCCACGGTCGTCATCGCGACCAGCCGGCGGGCACCCGGAGAGCGGGCAGCGTCGGTCACGGCGAGGGCGGTCCGGATCATGCCCCGGTGCAGAGCCCACCTGCCGGCACGCGCAGCGAGCGGCGCCACGGCGTACGAGAGGACGAGGCCGACCACGACCGCGAGGAGCGCTGGGCCGGCAAGCGCGCCCGATCCGCCGAGCCAGCCGGCGACGAACGCGACCGCGCCGGTACCGGCGACAGCGAGGGTCACTGCGGGCCAGACGCCGATGCCCCCGATCCTGCTGACCGAGCGCAGCAGTCGTGCGACCGGTTCGCGGGCGACGAGGGTGACCGCCGCGACGGTGAGGCTGGTCAGGACGAGGACGCAGGCAGCGAGTGCGATCCAGAAGCTGGGGACGAGCTCGAACGGCGGTGAGTACGGCAGGTAGTGGACGCGTCCCCACCAGCTGAGGAGCAGTGCCGCGATAGCGCCGAGGGGGACGCCTGCCACGACCGGCGGGAGCAGCTCGCGGACCAGCAGGCTCGCAGCGCCGACGCGCCCACGGCCGCGCAGCAGGGCGAGCGCGGCTTCGCCGCGGCGTTCGTGAGCGGCAGCGCCGAGCAGCTGCCAGGTCACGAGCAGGCCGAGCAGCAGGGCTTGCGCCATCAGGACCGGGACGGTCTTGTCTGTCTGGTGGCGCTGGTGGGCGACGTCCTTGGCGAGGTCGCCGATCGCGGTCTCGACGGTGACGCCGTCGCCCTGGGTATTGCTGGCGAGCTCTGCGCGTGTGCGCGAGATCCGCCCCGGCAGCGTAGCCAGGGAGTCGACATCGGTACGCCGCGGGCTGATCGGGTAGAGGTTCTCGCTGATCGGCTGGACCAGCAGTGGTGCTGCGTCTGAGAACGTTGCCTCCGAGGTGAGCCAGTCGTCGTGCGCTGTGCCGGTGTCGGTGGGGAAGCCGGAGGAGCCGGTGGGTGGGCGTGCCTCCCAGAACGAGCCGGCCCCGAGGCGGTAGACGCCGACGATGTGCAGCGACACCGTCGCCGGCGCGCCCCGCCGCCGGGTCGTACCGGGGACGATCATCGTCGCGCCCAGCACGACGTGCGGAAGGCGTAGATCCGCCTCGCTGACGGCGATCTCATCGGCGGCCTGAGGGCAGCTGCCCTTGATCCAGACGACGTGGTCGCACTCGCCTTCACGCCACACGATCTGGCCGTCGAGCCGGAACTCGGAGTTGTTGGCGTCTGCGGACCAGCCCACCAGCGGCGCCCCGTAGTGGCGGGTGATGCTGGCCGGGATCAGACCCGAGAGGGCCTGGGGTGCCGGCGGGTCGAGGCTCGCCGAGGACAGGTCGGTCGTTGGTCGGCCCGTCACGTCGAGGGAGGTGGTGGCCAGCGGAGCCTGGGCCAGGTCCGCCGTCGTCAGCGCCTGGGCCATCGCCCGGGTGTGCAGCGGGGCCGCGGCCGCGATGGCCGTGATCGCCGCCGAGACCATCAGCAGAGCCAGTGCCTGGAGGCGGCGAGCGCGCAACGCGCGCCGCGGCGCGCGGTCCCGGATCCCCGCCATAGTCCAGCGAGCATACGACGAAGACCGGGGGCGGGCAGGGGAGTCGGGACTCATCCGGTGGGCGCCTCATCGGCGGCTCTCTCCGTTGGTCTGCCGGCCAAGAAACGGCGCCGCCCCGTGGGCGGGCCCTGCCGGCGGACCTGCGCACCGATAGCCTTGTCGGTACTTTCCCCGGTTGGTCTGCCGGCCAGGATTCTGCGCCGCCCCGTGGGCGGGCCCTGCCGGCGGACCTGCGCACCGATAGCCTTGTCGGTACTTTCCCCGGTTGGTCTGCCGGCCAGGATTCTGCGCCGCCCCGTGGGCGGGCCCTGCCGGCGGACC
>DASYEF010000137.1:0-2834 GCA_036499185.1 Actinomycetes bacterium
CCGGCCCTGCTCGAGGCCGTGGAGTCGATCCTGCCCGGCTGACCTGCGCAGGGGACCTACCCTCGACCCATGACGCAGCTGGTCGAGGGTGGGCGCCCCATCGCCCGGTTCCGGCTGCTCGGGTTCCCGGTCCACATCGACATCTCGTTCGTCATCATCATCGCCGTGCTCGGGTGGTACCCCGGCGTCACGGCCAAGGCGTTCGTCGTCTGGCTGGTCATGGTGCCGATCGCGGTCCTGACGCACGAGCTGGGCCACGCTTTCGTGGCGCGCAGCACCGGGGCTGAGCCGTCCATCGCGCTCGCCGGGCTCGGCGGTCTGACCACCTATATCCCTCCGAGGCCGCTGTCGCGCGCGCGGTCGTTCGCCATCTCGGTGGCAGGACCGGCTGTGGGTCTCGTCCTCGGGGGAGCGCTCATCGCGTACGGCCGGACAGCTGGCGTCCCGGACGGCCTGGCCACGACGATCGTCAACACGGCGATCTTCACGACGCTGGGGTGGAGCCTGCTCAACCTCCTCCCGGTGCTGCCGCTGGACGGCGGGCAGGCGCTGCGTGAGCTGCTGCCCGGTGCCCCTGCGACCCGTGAGGCGCGGGCCGCGATGGTCTCGGTCGTCGTCGCGGCGATCGGTGCGGTGGTGGCCTACCGGTTCGGACTCGTGTTCGGCGCGCTGATGGCGGCCTTCTTCGTCTTCAGCAACGTCATGACGGTGCGCGCGGCGCGCGAGCAGCGCCAGCTCGACGTCAACGCGCGGGCCGTGCGGATGCTCTGGTCCGGCCGCGTCGAGGACGCCCGTGCGCTGGTGGCCGACCCGACCGACGAGCGGATGCACCCGCTGGTCCGAGCCGCGGTGCGGGCCGCGAGCGACGACCCCGCCGAACGGGCAGCCGGCGCCGGCGAGCTCCAGGTGGGCCTGGCCGGCCGCGACGCTGCGGGGGCCTCCTCGCTGCTGCTGGCGGTGCACCGCGTCCACCACGACTGGGACTCTGCTCGGTCGCTCGTTGCCTCCGCCGCCCCTGTCGACCCCGGCGCGGTGCTCGGCATCGTCACGGCCGCCCACCAGGCCGGTGCGCAGCTGGCGTCGGCGCAGATCGGCCAGGCCTGGCTGGACCGCGGCAGCCCCGGCACCCCACCGGCGCCGCACGTGCCGGCAACGATCGCCTACAACACCGCGTGCGGCTGGGCCACGGTCGGAGAGCTCGACCGGGGAGTGGCCGCGTTCCGGGCCGCTGCCGACCTCGGCTTCGCCGACCTCACGATGGTCGACAGCGACGGGGACCTCGCCCCGCTGCGTCCACTGCCCGGCTACGACGAGGCCCGGTCGACGATCCGTCGCCGGGCACTCGCCGCAGCCGAAGAGGCGCCGGGGGGCTAACCGGCCGGAACGGCCTCCGGCTCCGGACTGCGCTGCGCCGGCAGGTGCACCTCGGGCCGGCCCTCGATGTGGAGCTGGGGCAGCAGCCGTCCGAGCCACGCCGGGAGCCACCAGTTGGCGCGGCCCAGCAGGTGCATGACCGCGGGCACCAGGAGCATTCGCACGACGGTGGCGTCGATGAAGATGGCCGAGGCCATGCCCACGCCGATCACCTTGAGGACTACGTCCTGGCTGGGCACGAAGGCCGCGAAGACGGCCACCATGATCGCTGCGGCAGCCGTGATGACCCGGCCGGTCCCCGCGAGGCCTTCGAGGATGGCGCGGTGGTTGTCGCGAGTGCGCAGCCACGCCTCCCTCATCCGGCTCACGAGGAACACCTCGTAGTCCATCGACAGCCCGAACAGGACCGCGAACATCAGCACCGGGACGAACGCCGGCAGCGGAGTCGGCGTGTCGATGCCGACCAGCCGGCCGGCCCACCCCCCCTGCAGCACCAGAGCGACGACGCCGTACGCCGCCGCGACCGACAGCAGGTTCATCGCGGCGGCCTTGAGGGCCACGGCGACGCTGCGGAAGGACACCAGCAGCAGCAGCATCGACAGCAGGACGACGCCGCCGATCAGCAGCGGGATCCGCTTGGCGATGTTGTGGGTCGAGTCGATCGACGTCGCCGTCACACCACCGACGTGGACGGCAAGGCCAGTGCCGGAGATCGCCGAGGGCAGCACGTCGTCGCGCAGCCGGTGGACGAGATCCTCGGTCTTCGGCGACTGCGGCCCGGTCGTCGGGACAACGGTGAACACCGCGGTGCGACCGTCCTTGCTCACCTGCGCCGGGGAGACCCCGGCGACCCCGGTCGTGGACCGCAGCGCGCCGGTCACCACGGTGAGCGACGACGCACCGCTGCCCGGGGGCAGCTCGGCGACCATCAGCAGCGGGCCGTTCGACCCCGCACCGAATGCCGCGGTCTCCTGGTCGTACGCGGTCCGGGTGGACGTCCCCTCGCGGTTGTTGCCGGCGTCGGGGAAGCCGAAGCGGACGTTGAGGAACGGCATCGCCAGGCCGACGAGGATCACCACGCCGGCGACTGCCGCGACGATGCGGTGGCGCTCCACGAGGCGGCTCCAGGCCAGCCAGTTCCGGGACGGTTCGACGTGTCCGCCGACAGCCACCGCGACGGGGGCGCGGCGGCCCAACGGCAGCCGCAGCCGGTCGACGTGGCGACCCAGGAAAGCCAGCAACGCCGGAAAGAGCGTGACGCTCGCGGCCATCACCACGAGCACCGCGAGGATCGTGACCAGTGCGGCCCCGCGCATGAACGAGAGACCCATGGCGAACAGGCCGAGCATGCTCACGACCACGGTGCTGCCTGCGACGAGCACGGCCCGGCCTGCGGTGTCGAGGGTGGCTACGGTCGCGGCGCGCTCGTCGAGGCCGACCGCCCGCCACTCGCGGAACCG
>DASYEF010000138.1:0-1678 GCA_036499185.1 Actinomycetes bacterium
CAGAGGCCGGTCAGGTCGACGACAAGAGGTACGTCGGTCATTGGCCTGGTCCCGAGGGCAGCTGTCGACACGCCGGCCCCGGTGACCGGGGTGGTCGGGACCGCGCCACCGGGGAGCCCGAGGAGCTGGACGCGTGTGGCCGCCTCCGCGGTCGGAACCTGTCGCGCCCAGGCGCTGACCGCGATCCACGGCTCCTCGACGTCCCGCTCGACGAGCGCCGGCAGCAGGCTGATGTCCGACGGACGAGCGAGCGAGAGCGCCAGGTGGCCGTCGAGTGTCGGAACCATGCGCATCGCGCCACCGCACGAGGCGGGGCCGTTGCGGGTCAGTCCGGCGTACGCCGCTCGCTCGCCCAGCAAGCCCGGAATCGTCAGCCCCAGACGAGCAAGCGCCTCGCGCACCGCAGTGGCCGGGTTCCCTGGTGCCACCAGCGGAGGGCCCCCAGCACGTCCGGTAAGGGCCATCGCGCCGGACGCGGCCCAGTCAGCGAGCGCGGCCATCGACGAGCCCCCAGGCGAGAGCGGTACCGACGTCGATCGGGCGGTCGGTCAGCGCCAGGTAGGCGGTGCGCCAGCGCCCGATGCGCCGCGTGATGCTGACTGTGCCTCCGGCGCCCGGCACCAGGCCCATGCCGAGCTCGGGCAATCGGAAGTACGCGTTGGCACGCGCCTCGACGCGCCCGGCGAAGGCGGGCACCTCGATCCCGGCGCCGATGCATGCGCCGTGAACGACGACCCGGACCCGGTCCCGGATCTGGTGCACAGCCAGGCCCGCGCTCTGCCGGACGCGGACGAGATGCGCTGCGGCGACGTCAGTCGCGGTCCCGAACTCGTCGAGGTCGCCGCCGCTGCAGAACGACCGGCCGTTGCCGGCCAGGACGACCGAGACCGCGGGGTCGAGCATGGCGATCTCGAGCCCGGCCAGCAGCCCGTCTCGTACCGCCCGGCCGAACGCGTTGTGCCGTTGCGGCCGGTTGAGCGTGATCGTGAGCAGGTTTCCGTCGCGTTCCAGCAGGACCGGGTCGTCGTCCTCGGGGATGAGACCTGGCTGTGTGCGTTCGCGCCAGGCGCGGAACTCGGAGCCCGCCAGCAGCATCGAGTAGGCGAGCGACTCGGCTACCAGGCCGTCCCGGACCGAGCCTTCCGAGGCGAGGTCGAGCAGGCCGACCAGTGTCAGGGAAGCGATCGGTGCGACCGCGACCGTCGCGGTGATCGTCTCCAGGTCGTCCGGGGTGGCGTACGTGGTCAGCAGCGGGAGCGCGTCCTCGCTGGGGTCTCCGACGCCGACGATGACGCCGTGCGGCTCCGGCGGCAGGGGACCATGCGGACGTCCTGCACCCAGGTCGACCACCGTGAGCGGGTTGGTCGCCACGCCGTCCGCCCCGAGGCACAGCGTCGCTGCGCCCTCGGCGAGGTCTGCCAGCGAAACCGGTTCCATGACGCTCCCATAATCAGATAACTTATTTGCCTATAGGGTTGGATCGAGGATATCCTCGGACCGTCAGCATGCCAGCGGAAGGCGACCATGATCAGCGGGTGGACCGAGGAACACGACGAGCTTCGTGAGGTGGCACGCCGCTTCCTCGCCGAGAAGTCCTCGTCGGAGGCAGTGCGTGCACAGGCCGAGCAGGGCGCTACGGGCGACCCGACCGTCTGGCGGCAGATGGCCGAGCAGCTCG
>DASYEF010000139.1:0-33521 GCA_036499185.1 Actinomycetes bacterium
ACTACGACGAGCTCGACGAGGCGATCGCCCTGCAGAACGCGGTCCCACAGGGGCTGTCCTCGTCCATCTTCACCTCGGACCAGGCCGAGGCCGAACGGTTCCTCGCGGCCGACGGCTCGGACTGCGGCATCGTCAACGTGAACATCGGCACGTCGGGCGCCGAGATCGGCGGTGCCTTCGGCGGCCAGAAGGAGACCGGCGGTGGTCGCGAGTCGGGCTCGGACGCCTGGAAGGCGTACATGCGCCGGGCTACGAACACGGTCAACTACAGCGGGGCACTGCCACTTGCGCAGGGCGTCGACTTCTCCGTCTGACTCGACCTTCCCTGACCGTCTGTGTCCCCGTTCCGGCCGAACAATTCGGTCTGGCGGCCGCGTCGGCTAGCGGCACCTACCGAACGCTCACATCCGCGGGAGTGAGCAGACTCAGGAGGTACCCATTGGGTTGACGGCAATCTCGCCGCGGAAGACGCTGAAGCCGTTGCAGCGGGGGCCTCCATGGAAAGGGGCGGAAGCCATGAATCTTCGTCGACGGCTAAGTGGATGGGCTGCACCCCGCAAAGAACGGCGGCTACAGAAGGCCATTCGGACGGGCGACATTGAACGCCGGGCTGCTCGCACTCGAGACCAGGCCTATGGCTCCGATCTCAGCAAGGGCGGAGGCGGAGGGCAGTAGCCGTCAATCTCTCGCTCATTGATCATCTTGATGTCCTGGTCAAGGAGCCGACCTCATGGTCCGCGCCAGCCGACGGCAAGAGTTCGTAGTGCCGGCGCCGATCAAGAACGGCACTTCGATGCACGCCGCGGCTCGCTACTGGGGAAGAACAGATGCAGGCGGCACGGACCCGTCCGGCCAGGCGACGACGCAAACGCGGTTTCCGGCACGGTCGGCGATCACCCAGGCACCGGGGGCATCGGTGTCCTGGACGATCTGACCGCCCGCGGCGAGCGCGTCCGCCAACCGTGCCTCGACCTGCTCACGAGCGACGGACACGTCGACGTGCATCGCGTGCTGGAGCGGCTTGTCGGCGTTGAGCTCCTGCAACCAGACCGTCGAGCCGTGGCCCAGCGGGTCGACGGCGTTGTCCTCGGCCAGCGGCATATAGCCGAGGACCGTCCGCCAGAACCTGACATCGATCGCGTCGGGCTTCGCTGCGATCGCTAGCGAGACCTCCTGTGTACCCGCGCGGTCGGCGACGGCACCGTGCTTCCTCGCCGTAGCCGAGACTGCACGCGCCAGGTCGATGTGCCGCTCCTCCAGCCGAAACACACCGCGGCTCAGCCTCACAGTGAGACGGTCATCGGCAACCGTCAGGAGAACCCCCGAACCCTCTAGTCCCGGGAGGCCTGCGACTGCCCCGGCGAGCTGCGCCGCCTCGCCCAGTGTTGGAACGCGGAAGACAGCGGTAGCACCGCCATGCAGCACGACCCAGTCGTCAACGCCCTCCGCGGCGAGGAACTTCTGCCAACCCTGCGTGCTCATGACTGCCTCCCACATCCAAGCAGCGGAGAGATGATCCAGGGACTCCTTGCACTTGTGTCACCATTCCGCCGAGCCGGGGAAGGACGCGCAACCCACCGGTGCGTGCGCCCCTTCCCCGTGCGCCCGATAATGCCGGAAACGGTCGCTCGTGTCGCGCCGTCGTCTACGCGGCCGTGGCGATCGTCCAGGCCCGCGCAGCGGTGAACTTGGTGTGCGCCTTCGGCGCCGGCTTTCCCGCCCGGGTCACATCGCGGGTCGGCGAATCAAGGACCGCGCGGCAACGCAGGCGATGTGCTGCCGGCGAGACCGTGCGCGAGCCCGCAGGGTCGGGTGGCCCTTCCACCTCCCGAACCCTGCGGGCCGGCGACGGGCACGACCGACCACTCACGGATGGCGTCGGGACAGGGGTGCCCTCGGCTCCCGTGAGCGGCCTGCCCATGACGACATGGACCGGCCGGCCACGATCCCGACGGTAGTCCAAGTGTCGCCGGATGGCGGTAACAACGCCGTCACGAGTAAGCCACAGTTGATCATCGGGTACTGACGATCTACCGCCACGCGGCGCTACCTTCCGGGCACCCGACTCAGAGGGAGTGCTTCATGACGCGTTCGACAAGAACGGCACGGGGACTCGCCGCCGTGGCAGTCCTGGCGATGACGATTGCCGGCTGCGGTAGCGGTAGCGGTGGCGGTAGCGGTGGCGGCGCCGGAGGTGACACCGGCGCGGCGCAGAAGGGCGGCACGCTGACGTTCCTCACGTTGCAGGAGCAGCTGCAGCACCTCGACCCGCAGCGTGACTACACCGGCGAGGACCTCGCCTTCATGAACGCCTACCTCCAGCGGACCCTGACGGCCTACAAGCTCAGCCCGGACGGCAAGCAGTCGACCGAGCTGGTGCCGGACCTGGCGACCGACACGGGAACGCCGTCCGACGGCGCCAAGACATGGACGTTCACCCTCAAGGACGGCGCCACGTTCGAGGACGGCACGCCGATCACCTGTGACGACGTGAAGTACGGCGTGTCCCGCACCTTCGCCACGAGCGTCATCACGGATGGCCCCAGCTACGCCATCTCGATGCTCGACATCCCGACCGCCAAGGACGGGACCTCGGTCTACAAGGGCCCGTACACGACCAAGGACAACGACACCGCGGCCTTCGACAAGGCGGTGCAGTGCACCGACGACAAGACCGTCGTCTTCCACCTGAAGGCACCGGTCGGCGACTTCAACTACACCGTGACCCTGCTCGCCTTCAGCCCGGTGCCGAAGGCAGCGGACACCGGCGAGAAGTACGACGACCACCCCGTGTCCAGCGGACCGTACAAGATCCAGAGCTACGAGAAGGGCAACCAGCTCGTGCTCGTGCGCAACCAGAACTGGTCCAAAGCGACCGACAGCTACCGCCCGGCGTACCCCGACAAGATCGTGGTGAAGTTCGGGCTGGACACCTCGGTCATCGACCAGCGACTGATCGCCGACTCGGGCGAGGACTCGCGTGCCCTCACCCTGGGCGACGCGATGGACCCGTCCAACCTGGCCACGGTCTTCACCAGCGACCGGTACGCGGACCGTCGGGTCAACGACCTCGACCCGTACGTGCGCTACATCGCGATCAACACCACCAAGGTGCCGAACCTCGACCAGCGCAAGGCGATCGCAGCGTCGATCGACCGAGCACAGCTGCGGACGGTCGCTGGTGGTGCGTTCGCGGGTGACCTGGCGGACGGTGTGATCAAGCCCAACCTGCCGGCCGACTACGCGCCGACGGGCATGTGGACCGGGCTGCTGGGCCAGAACATCCCGGACTCGGGAGACCCGGCGTACGCGAAGCAGCTCATCACCCAGTCCGGTGCACCGATGAAGGCTCTTCGCTATGACTACCCGCAGACGCCGACGAACGACCGCGCCGCGGCCGCGCTCGTCGGATCCATGAAGCGGGCCGGCATCACGGTGCGCCCGAACCCGATCGAGGCCGGGCAGTTCTACAGCATCGTGCAGGACCCGGCGAAGGAGGGCGACCTCGTCCTGGCCGGCTGGGGCCCGGACTGGACCAACGCGTCCACCGTCGTCCCGGAGCTGTTCACGCCGACAGGTGGCTTCGACCTCTCGCTCGCTGACGACAAGGCGTTCAACGAGAAGGCGGCGGCAGCCAAGGCGATGACCGACCGTGCGCAGCAGGCCCAGCAGTGGAAGGACCTGGACAAGCAGGCGATGGCCAACGTGTGGGTGGTCCCGACCCGCTTCGGGAAGACCCAGCGGCTGGCCGGCTCCAACGTCGGCGACGCGTCAGGCAAGGACGGTCACGTGTACCTCTGGGCGCCGTTCGGCTCCTGGCCGTACGCCGACCTGTTCGTCACGCAGTAACCGGCAGCAGCGCCACCGGACCGGGTCGTCGACGCTGGCCCGACGACCCGGACCAGTGGGGGGCAGGGGTTGTGCCAACCCCTGCCCCTGCGCGCTGCGCGCGAGGGCTGGTGCGAGGCCGGCAGCCGGTGGGGCTACCAGGGACCGGTGGTGAGAGACCCTCGGCCGCCGGCGTTGTAGCCGTTGACCAGGCCGATGGTCACCGCGCGCAGCTCGTCCAGGCCCTGGGTCAGGCCGTCGGACACGTCGATGCCCTCGCGGGCCAGCTGGCGCTGCACCTGGCGGGCCGCCGCCTTGCACTCCTTGACCACGTCCTGCGCGGCGGTCGTCGTGCGCAGCAGGTGCGAGCGTCCGTCGCCCGGGTTCGGCACCCGCTCGACGAGGCCCGCGGCGACCAGCTCGTTGACCCGGTTGCGCAGGGTCGTCGAGGGCACACCCATCGCCGTCTGCAGGCCCGAGGGCGTCACCGGCTGCAGGCGGGCGATCATCATCAGCGTCCCGGCCTGGAACGGGGCGGTGCCGCGACGCTCGAGCTCGTGGTCGAAGAGCTGGCTCACCCACGCGTTGGTGATCGCGATCTTGAGGGCGAACGGCAGGGGACCGCCTCGAGCAGGCATGTTCCGATGTTACGGGCTCATAACGGTGCCCTGTCGCACCGCCACAGCACGAACTCGCGGAGGGGTCAGCGCTCGAGGAGCAAGGCGATGCCCTGGCCGACGCCGATGCACATCGTGGCGACCGCCCGGTGCGCGTCCCGGTGGCCCAGCTCGAGGGCCGCGGTCAGGGCCAGCCGGGCACCGCTCATGCCGAGCGGATGCCCCAATGCGATGGCGCCGCCGTTGGGGTTCACGTGCTCGGCGTCGTCGGGCAGACCGAGGTCGCGCAGCACGGCGAGGGCCTGCGCGGCGAACGCCTCGTTCAGCTCGACGACGTCGATGTCCTCGACGGTGAGGCCGGCGCGCGCCAGCAGCTTGCGGGTCGCCGGCACCGGCCCGAGGCCCATGGTCCGCGGGGCCACGCCCGCGGTCGCCGCACCGGTGACTCGGGCCAGCGGCTCGAGCCCGTAGCGCGCTACGGCGGCCTCGGACGCGATCAGCAGTGCGGCAGCCCCGTCGTTCACGCCGGAGGAGTTGCCGGCGGTCACCGTGCCGCCGTCGCGGAACGCCGCCTTCAAGCCGGCCAGCGACTCCGGCGTCGTGGCCCGAGGATGTTCGTCGGTGTCGACGAGACGCGGCTCGCCGCGCCGGACAGGCACCGGCACGGGCGTGGTCTCCTCGGCCATGCGGCCGGCTGCGATCGCCTTGGCCGCGCGCTCCTGGGACCGCAGCGCGAACGCGTCCTGGTCCGCGCGGCACACGTCGCGCTCCCCGGCGACGTTCTCGGCCGTCTCGCCCATCGAGTCGATGCCGTAGCGGCGCTCCAACTCGGGGTTCACGAACCGCCAGCCCAGGGTGGTGTCGTGCACGGCGACAGATCGGTCGTACGCCGACTGCGCCTTCGCCATGACGAACGGCGCCCTGCTCATGCTCTCGACGCCGCCCGCGACGACAAGATCGGCCTCGCCGGCTCGGATGGCGCGCGCCGCGATCGCGACGGCGTCCGCACCCGACCCGCAGAGCCGGTTGACCGTGCTGCCGGACACCGTCTCGGGCAGGCCGGCGAGCAGCAGCGCCATCCGCGCGACGTTGCGGTTGTCCTCGCCGGCCTGGTTCGCGCATCCGAGGACGACGTCGTCGACGGCAGCCCAGTCGACCGACGGCAGCCGGGTGGTCAGCTCGCGGAGCACGTGCGCAGCGAGGTCGTCGGGTCGCACCGTGGCCAGCGCGCCGGCGTACCGGCCGATCGGGCTGCGGACCCCGGCGACGAGGAAGGCCTCGGACGTCGTCATCCTTGCTCCTCCGGCAACGGCACGAGGGTGCCGGCAATGGTCCGGCTGCGACCGCGCAGCTCGGCGACGACGGTGCCGTCGGCCCGCCAGACTGCGACGTCGTAGATGCCGGAGCGGCCGGCCAGGTACCGCTTGTTCGCCTCGGCGGTGAGCACGTCGCCGGCCTCGACAGGCGCCAGGAAGGCGATGTCGCAGCCCGCGGCCACGGTGTTGCGCCCGTAGCTGTTGCAGGCCACGGCGAACGTCGTGTCCGCGAGCAGGAACACGTAGCCGCCGTGGGCGATCGCGTGCCCGTTGACCATGTCCGGGCGCACCGTCATCGTCGCTATCGCGCGCCCGGGCAAAACATCGACCAGGGTGATGCCGGCGCCGGCTGACGCCTGGTCGCCGGCGAGCATGACCTCGGCGCTGCGCCGGGCGATCTCCTCCGGGTCGGTCAGTCCGGTCAATGACGCCACGCCGACCACCCTAGGTCTCCGTCGCGCAGGGCAGCTGGATGGCTGCAGCTGGTGGGCTGCGTGCGTCAGGTCAAGAGCGGCTGGGGAGGAAGGGGATGGGTCGGCCGCCGTGCGCCGCTCTCCCGACGTCTACGCCGCGGAAAATGATCACGGTTCCGTGATCATTTCGACCTGACCGCGCTCAGTTCAACTCGGTTCGGCTGTGTTGATCACGGAACCGTGATCGTTTGCGGGGAGGGACGACGACCCTAGGTCTCCGTCGCGCGGGGCAGGTCACGGCGCAGGCAGCCCCGCGGCCACGCGTCCAGGCCGTGGGCGCGCTCGTGGTCGCGCAACGCGCGCAGCCCGGGCGTCTCCTCCTCGGGCGCGAGGCGCCGGAAACCCAGCCGCTCGTAGTACGGGCCGTTCCAGGGCACCTCGAGGTACGCCGTCAACGTCACCGCGCGGAAGCCCTCACCCGCTGCCCACCGCGCGATGTGGTCCAGGAGGGCCCGGCCGATGCCCTGCCGGGCGGCGGCGGGGTCGACGCTGACCTGCTCGACGTGCGCGGCGCCGTCGACGACGTCGAGCACGAGGTAGCCGAGGACCGGTGCGACCGGGGACGTCGCGACCCAGGCGTGCCCGGCACCGACGTACCGCTCCAGCTCCGCGAGCGAGAACGGGTCGTCGTCGGCGACGACGTCCATCCCCAGGGGACGGAACAGCTCGCCGGCCGCGACCTCGATCTCCTGGAGTCGCCGCAGGTCGGCGTGCTGCGCCGGCCTGATCGCGACATCGGGGAGGACCACGACCGTTGATGTTACATGTTGGCGCACCAGTCGCTGGACTGTGTCATAGACAAGCCCTAGACTCGGGTGGGTGAGCACGAGCGAGGACGAGTCCACCGAGGCCTTCGAGGCGCTGCTCGCGGCCGACGACCGGATCGAGCCGCGCGACTGGATGCCCGAGGGCTACCGCAAGACCCTGATCCGCCAGATCGCCCAGCACGCGCACTCGGAGATCATCGGGATGCAGCCGGAGGGCAACTGGCTGACCCGCGCGCCGAGCCTGCGCCGCAAGGCCATCCTGCTCGCCAAGGTGCAGGACGAGGCAGGCCACGGGCTCTACCTCTACTCCGCCGCCGAGACCCTCGGCATCGACCGCGCCGAGCTGCTCGACCTGCTGCACGCCGGCCGGCAGAAGTACTCGTCGATCTTCAACTACCCGACCCTCACCTGGGCCGACATGGGTGCCATCGGCTGGCTGGTCGACGGCGCGGCGATCGTCAACCAGGTGCCCATCTGCCGCTGCTCCTACGGGCCCTACGCCCGCGCCATGATCCGGATCTGCAAGGAGGAGTCCTTCCACCAGCGTCAGGGCTTCGAGATCCTCAACACGCTCTCGCACGGCACCCCGGCGCAGAAGGCGATGGCGCAGGACGCGGTCGACCGCTGGTGGTGGCCGTCGCTGATGATGTTCGGCCCGCCCGACGACGAGTCGCCCAACTCGGCGCAGTCGATGGCGTGGGGCATCAAGCGGTTCAGCAACGACGAGCTGCGGCAGAAGTTCGTCGACATGACAGTGCCGCAGTCCGAGGTGCTCGAGCTGACGTTGCCCGACCCTGATCTCGCCTACGACGAGGGGTCGGGCCACTACCGGTTCGGCGCGATCGACTGGTCGGAGTTCTTTGCGGTGCTCAAGGGCAACGGTCCCTGCAACGAGGAGCGCATCGAGCACCGCCGGCGCGCGCACGACGAGGGGGCCTGGGTGCGGGAGGCCGCGTCGGCGTACGCCGCCAAGCACGCCGCGCGCCCGGCCGCCGAGGTCGCATGAGCACGCCCGACCTCACCGCGGCGGGGGGCCACGGCGCCGTACCGGTTGAGGGCGTTCCTGCCGGGCACCGCTCGGAGACGCCGGCGTCGCGCACCGACTGGCCGCTGTGGGAGGTCTTCGTCCGCTCGCGCCGCGGCCTCAACCACCAGCACGTCGGCAGCCTGCACGCGCCGGATGCGACGATGGCCCTGCGCAACGCGCGCGACGTCTACACCCGCCGGTCCGAGGGTGTGTCCCTCTGGGTGGTCCCGGCCGACGCGATCGTCGCGTCCAGCCCCGACGAGAAGGACTCGTTCTTCGACCCGGCCGCCGACAAGGCCTACCGGCACCCGACGTTCTACGAGATCCCGCCCGAGGTCCAGCACCTATGAGCCGCCCCACGAGATCGCTCGCTGGCGCTCACGATTCCGCGGGGGCCCCCGTCCCTATGGCTGAGCGCCTACCGCTGGCCATCTACGCGATGCGGCTCGGCGACGACGCTCTCGTGCTTTCCCACCGGCTCGGCGAGTGGGTGACCAACGCGCCGCAGCTCGAGGAGGACGTCGCCCTCGGCAACATCGCGCTCGACCTGCTCGGCCAGGCCCGCACCCTGCTGTCCTACGCCGGCGAGGTCGAGGGAACCGGTCGCAGCGAGGACGACCTGGCCTACCTGCGGGACGAGCGCGACTTCGCAAACGTGCACCTCGTCGAGCTGGCGAACGGCGACTTCGCGGTGTCCATGGCCCGGCAGCTCGCGTTCTCGACGTACCAGCTCGCGCTCTACGACCGGCTGCAGTCGAGCACCGACGAGACGCTGGCCGCCGTGGCCGCCAAGGCGGTCAAGGAGGTCGACTACCACCGCGACCACGCGACCCAGTGGGTGCTGCGCCTCGGCGACGGCACCGACGAGTCGCACCGCCGCATGCAGGCGGGGCTGGCGCATGTCTGGCCCTACGTCGACGAGCTCTTCGTCACCGATGACGTGGAGCAGTCGCTGGCGGGGGACGGTGTCGCGGTCGACGCGTCGACGCTGCGCGCGTCCTGGGACGAGTACGTCGACGGCGTACTCGCGCAGGCCACACTCGAGCGACCCGAGGGCCCGCGGACGCCCCCCGGTGGAGGCCGTCGCGGCATCCATACCGAGGCGATGGGCTACCTGCTGGCCGAGATGCAGAGCCTGCATCGCGCGCACCCCGGAGCGACCTGGTGAGCATCCCCACGAGAACTGTCGAGTTGTCAGCCGGAGGACGACCTCTGGGTCGTCCAGCGGCTGACAAGTCTGGGGAGGTGGCGTGGGCGGCGGCGGCGGGCGTGCTCGACCCCGAGGTGCCGGTGCTGACGATCGAGGACCTCGGCGTGCTGCGTGACGTGATCGTCGACGAGCGCGGTGGGGTCATGGTGACCATCACGCCGACGTACTCCGGCTGCCCCGCGATGGACGCGATCCGTGAGGACGTCGAGGAGGCCGTGCGCGGCGCGGGGTTCGACCACGTCGAGGTACGGACGGTTCTGTCGCCTGCATGGACGACCGACTGGATGACCGAGTCCGGACGGGAAGCGCTGGCCGCCTTCGGCATCGCCCCGCCGCCGGCCGCCGGCCCTCCCGGTGGTCCGGTCCTCGTCCAGCTCTCGGTGCGGTGCCCCCAGTGCGGCAGCGCGCGGACCCGCGAGGCGAGCCGGTTCGGGTCGACGGCGTGCAAGTCGATGTGGGTGTGCGAGGACTGCCGCGAGCCGTTCGACCACTTCAAGGCGCACCGGTGACCGTCGAGGCAACTGAGACGGTCGTCGACACCGGTCGACGGCACGGCACGTTCCACCCGCTGCGGGTGGCGGCCGTCGATCCGCTGACCGACGACGCCGTGGCCATCACGTTCGAGGTCCCCGCGGACCTCAGCGATGCCTACGCGTTCGACGCCGGCCAGCACCTCACGGTGCGCACCGGGCTCGACGGCGAGGAGATCCGGCGCAACTACTCGATCTGCGCGCCGGCGACCGAGGGCCGGCTGCGCATCGGGGTCAAGCGGCTCTCGGGTGGTGCGTTCTCGACCCTCGCTACGTCGACGCTGCGCGTCGGCGACGTCGTCGACGTGATGACGCCGACCGGCAGGTTCACTCCGCGCCTCGAGCGCACCCAGCAGCGGCACTACTGCGCCATCGCCGCCGGCAGCGGCATCACCCCGGTGATCTCGATCGTGGCGACGGCGCTCGAGGTGGAGCCGCACAGCGAGGTCACGCTGGTCTACGGCAACCGGACCGTGGCGTCGGTGATGTTCCTCGAGGAGCTCGCCGACCTGAAAGACCGGTACCCCGGCCGGTTCCGGCTGATCCACGTCCTGTCCCGCGAGCAGCAGGAGGCCGAGCTGCTCAGCGGCCGGCTCGACCCCGACCGGCTGCGCCGCCTGCTCGCCGCCCTCATCCCGGTCGACACGGTGGACCAGTGGTACCTGTGCGGTCCGTTCGCGATGGTCGAGGGTGCGATGGCGGTGCTCGCCGAGGCGGGCGTCGACGCACACACGGTGCACACCGAGCTCTTCCACGTCGAGGGCGAGACGCCGCGCGAGTCGGTCTCGCCCGAGGAGGCCCGTGCCGCCGGGTCGAGCACAGTCCTGGTGACCCTCGACGGCCGGGCCACGAAGGTCGAGGTGCCGCGTACCGGCGTACGGATCCTCGACGCTGTTCTGGGTGTCCGCTCCGACGCGCCCTACGCGTGCAAGGGCGGCGTCTGCGGGACCTGCCGGGCGAAGCTCGTCTCCGGCCAGGTCGAGATGGCGCGCAACTTCGCGCTCGACCCGGAGGAGCTCGCGGCCGGGTTCGTCCTGGCCTGCCAGTCGGAACCGGTCACGGACGGGGTCGAGCTCGACTTCGACGCCTGACCGGGCGCCTGTCGTGGCGGGTGCACGTCTCCGCACCCTTGCTGACAGAGTGTGTGCATGCGAGTGACGGCCCGGGTCGACTACGCCGTGCGGGCGTTGGTCCAGCTCGCCTCGGACGGCTCCGCGGAGCCGGTGAAGGCCGAGCACCTGGCCACCGCGCAGCAGATCCCGCTCAAGTTCCTGCTGGAGATCCTGCGCCAGCTCAAGCAGCACAAGCTGCTCGTGAGCCGGCGCGGTCCTGAGGGTGGCTACGTGCTGGCCCGGCCGGCCTCTGAGATCGCCATCGCCGACGTGATCCGCGCGGTCGAGGGACCGCTGGCCACCGTGCGGGACACCAGCCCTGCGTCCCTCGCGTACGTCGGCCCGACCGAGCCGTTGCGGACGGTGTGGATCGCGGTGCGCGGAAGCCTGCGGCACGTCCTCGAGGACGTCACTCTGCAGGACGTGCTCAGCGGCAAGCTGCCCAAGCACGTGGTGTCGATCGCCGAGACCTACGGCGTCGACGAACGACCCTGACGTCTCGTCGCCAGCCCTTACGCCGGCCACTCGCCTGCGCCACCCTGGCCGGGTGACACCACGGGGAGAGTCGTCCTGGGCCGACCGGGTTACGGCGACCTGGGCCGCCGCGTCGGCCGGTGCCGCCACGGTCCTCTGGATCGCGGTCTGGTGGCATCAGCAACACACGCACGGGACGACCAGCGTGAACGAGATGAAGCTGGCGCTGGGGCTCACCTGGATGGACTCCGGGAAGGTGCTGCCGCTGGCTTTCCTGCTGCTGGCACCGGGCGTCGCCCTCGTGACGAACCGGGCTGGAGAGGCCCGAGTCCAGGCTGCCTTCGTCACCGGCCGGGTGGTGCTGGCGTCGCTCGTCGCGCTGGCGGTCAGCACCGTCCTGGAGTTCTGGCCGTTCAGGTGGGGTTCCTACGCCGAGACCTTCGAGTCCAGGGGCGGGCTCGTGCTCGTCGGCGGGTTCCTGCAGGCGGTGTGCTCCGCCGTCGTCGCGGTGGCCCTGATCGTCCTCGGGTTCGTCTCGAGGCGGACTGTCGTGCTGCCCGTCTGGCTGGCACTAGCGCTCGCAGCCGGCTTCGCCGGCACGTTCTTCATCACACCGGTATTCCTCGTGCCGGCGGTGGCCTGGCTCGTGTTCGCACTGTGGCTGTGGCCCGATCGGCCGTGGCCGCGCCGCAGCGTGAGCAACTAGGTCAGGGCGTCGCGATTTCCGTGCCTCGCGACGCGTGTCCTGCGGTGGAGCGCAGGGCCTCGGCCTCGATGACGCACGCGGTGTGCAGCAGCGCCAGGTCGTCCGCGTCGTGGCTGGAGGCCTGCAGCAGACCGTCGACCAGCTCGGCGGCGGCCGAGCGGACGAGTGCGACCCGCTCGCGCGGTCCGGCCAGGGCGGACCCGAGCCGGGCGGCGTCGGGGTGCGCCTCGATGACGCGCAGCTCGCCGTCGACGGAGCGCGCGGCCAGCTCGAGACGCGCCAGCAGCGAGCGCGAGTCGCCGGTCGGCGCCCCGATCGACTTCGCTGCGGCGAGGGCGCGGCGGGCGCCGGCGAGGCTGCGGTCCATGTCGCGCCGCAGCCGAGCGGCTTCAGCTGCGGGCCCGGAACCATGGGTCAGCGCCGCGCTGCGGGCCCGGTCGCCGAGCCGGCTTGCCAGTCGGCGTACCGCTCGGAAGGCGCTGCGGACGAGGAGCAGGACGGCGCACCACGCGAACAGCAAGGTGGCGAGGACGACGACCGCGGTTCCCATGACCCGACCCTACGACGGGGCCAGGGCCACGGGTACCGGTGTCAGGAAACCGCTGCGACCCGGACCGGTGCGGTGCGGCGCACGTGCAGCGTCGCGCCCTCCGCCAGGCCGAGCTGCTCGCTGGTGCCGCGGGTCACCTGCGCCCAGACCTCCTCGCCGGCGACGTCGAGGTCCACGCGGACCTCGAAGCCGAGGCGGGTGACCCTGGTGACCTTCGCGGGGGTGGTTTCGGGACGAGGGTCGGCGAACAGCTCGAGGTCGTGCGGGCGCACGAGCCGCCCGCCGAGCTTGGTGACCGGCCCTAGGAAGCTCATGACGAAGTCGTTGGCCGGCTCGTCGTACAGCTCGTCGGGGGAGCCGATCTGCTCGACCTTTCCGGCGGCCATCACCACGATGGAGTCGGCGACCTCCATCGCTTCCTCCTGGTCGTGGGTGACGAAGACCGTCGTCACGTGCACCTGGTCGTGCAGGCGGCGCAGCCAGGCGCGCAGCTCCTTGCGGACCTGCGCGTCCAGGGCGCCGAACGGCTCGTCGAGCAGCAGCACCTGCGGTTCGACGGCGAGCGCGCGGGCCAACGCCATCCGCTGCCGCTGACCGCCGGAGAGCTGGGCCGGGTATCGGGATGCGAACTGCTCGAGGTGCACGAGCTCGAGCAGCTCGGCCACCTTGGCCTTGATCTCGTCCTTCGGACGCTTGCGGATCTCCAGCCCGAAGGCGACGTTGCGAGCGACCGTCAGGTGCTTGAACGCGGCGTAGTGCTGGAAGACGAAGCCGACGCCGCGGTCCTGCGCCGGCAGCGCCGTGGCGTTGCGGCCCTCGATCTCGACCTCCCCACCGTCGGGGTTCTCGAGGCCGGCGATGACGCGCAAGAGGGTCGACTTGCCACCGCCGCTCGGACCCAGCAGGGCGGTCAGCGAACCGGTTGGTATCTCGACGGAGACGTCGGTGAGCGCGGCGAAGTCGCCGAAGCTCTTGCTGACGTCGCGGACGACGATGCTCATGAAGCTCTCCCTGGAGTCGTCGCGAAGGGGCGGGGGATGGTGGTAGTCACGGTGCGCTGGCGGATGTGCGTCAGGTCGAAAGCTCCCGTGGTCGCAGCAGTCGGCTGACGAGCAGCGCGAGCACCGCCATCAGCACGAGCAGGACGGCGCAGGTGTACGCCGTGGTCTGGTCGAAGTTCTGGTAACGCTCCTGCACGAGCAGCGTGACGGTCTGGGTGCGCCCGACCAGGCGGCCAGACACAACCGCCACGGCGCCGTACTCGCCCAGCGAGCGAGCGAGCGCCAGCACGACGCCGTAGGCGAGCGCACTGCGGATCGTGGGGAGCGTGATGCGCAGGAAGGTCTCCACCGGCCCCGCGCCCAGGGTCGCGGCGGCCTGCTCCTGGTCGTCGCCGATCTCCTCCAGGACGGGGGCGACCGAGCGCACGACGAGGGGGATGCAGACGAACGTCGTCGCGAGCACCATGCCCGGGATCGAGAAGATGACGTTGATCCCGACCGACGCCAGCGCCTTGCCGACCCCCGTGAGCCGGCCGTAGACGAGCACCAGCGCGAGGCCGACGACGACCGGCGAGACGGCGAGGGGCAGGTCGATGAGGGCGTTGAGCACCCGCTTGCCTCGGAACTCGTGCCGGACGAGCAGGAGGGACGCGCCGACGCCGAAGATGGTGTTGGCGAGCACGGAGTAGAACGCGACGACGATGGTGATCTGGAACGCGTGCACGGTCTGCGCGCTGCTGAGGCTGTCGGCGATGGGGCCGAGGCCGTTCTGGAACGTCTTCCAGAGCACCAGCACGACGGGGATGAGCAGCAGCAGCGTGAGGTAGGCGAGGGCGATAAGCCGAAGGCCCCAGCGGATCCCGGCCCGGCGTACCGCGTCGGAGACACCGCGGCGAGGTACGGCGACAGGTGCGGTCACATCAGCCACGGCGTGCCGCCCATCGCTGCAGGACGTCGAGCCCGACGAGCACGACGAGGGAGACCAGCAGGAGGATCGTCGAGACGGCCGCGGCGCCGGTGACGTTGTCGCTCTCGAGCTGGTTGTAGATGTGCACCGAGGCGACCTGGGTCTTGAACGGCAGGTTGCCCGAGATCAGGACCGTCGAGCCGAACTCGCTCATGGCGCGGGCGAAGGCGAGCGCCGTACCTGCCGCCATGGCGGGGACGATGTTCGGCAGGATGATGCGCCTGAAGATCGTCGCCGGGCGGGCCCCGAGGGAAGCCGCGGCCTGCTCCATCTCGCGGTCGAGCTCGAGCAGGACCGGCTGCACGGTCCGCACGACGAACGGCAGGGTGACGAAGAGCAGCGCGACCACCACGCCGGAGCGGGCGTAGGCGAAGTTGAGGTGCAGCGGACTGTTCGGTCCGTAGACGGTCAGCAGGGCCAGGCCCGCGACGATGGTCGGCAGGGCGAACGGCAGGTCGATGAGGGTGTCGAACACGGCGCGGCCTGGCAGCCGGTCCCGCACCAAGACCCACGCGATCATCGTGCCCATCACCAGGTTCACGAGAGCCACGATCACCGAGGCACCGATCGTCAGGCGCAGCGTCGAGGTTGCCTCGGGCGTCGTGATGGCGTGCCAGAAGCCGCTGAGTCCCTGGTCCTGGGAGTGCCACACCACCGCGCCCAGCGGGATGAGCACGATGACGCTGAGGAACGTGACGACGAACCCGAGGCCGAGCGCCGTCCCCTTGCCGTGCAGGGGACGGCGCCGGCTCGGGGTCGCAGGTGGCGCCGGCCGGGCCCCAGGGAGGAGGCCCGGGCCGGCGCCAGTCGTTGTGGTCGCGGTCGACATCTACTTCTCGACCGAGACCCCGAGGTCGCGCTCGATCTTCGTCACGACGCCCTTGTCGGGGTCGAAGAACTTCGTCGCCACGGCGTCCCAGCCACCAAGGTCCTGGATGGTGAACAGGCCGGACGGGACCGGGAAGTTCTGGCCGGCGGTGTCGGCCGTCTTCGAGACCGGTCGGTAGCCGTTCTGCGCGAAGATCTTCTGACCGGCGTCGGAGCGTACGAAGTCGAGGAACGCCTTGGCCTGCTTGGGGTGCTTGCTGGTCTTGGTGACAGCGGCGGGGTTCTCGATCAGCAGGGTGTCGTCGGGCACGACGTAGTCGATGTCCTGGCCGTTCTGCTGGGCGAAGATGGCCTCGTTCTCGTAGGAGATGAGGACGTCACCCTTGCCGCCGGTGAAGGTCTGCAGGGCCGCGCGGCCGCTGTCGTCCTGCACGGAGACGTTGTGCAGCATCTTCGAGAGGTACGCCGTGGCCTCCGCCTCGGTCTTGCCCTCCTTCAGCTGCGAGCCGTAGGCCGCCATGATGTTCCAGCGTGCCGAGCCCGACGAGAACGGGTTGGGGGTGATGACGTCGACGCCGGGCTTGGCCAGGTCGGCGAAGGTCTTGATGTTCTTCGGGTTGCCCTTGCGGGTGACGAGGGAGACCACCGAGTTGGTGATCATGCCCTTGTGCTCGTCGGTGTTCCACGTGGGGGCGACGATGCCCGCGTCGACGAGCCGGGTCATGTCGGTCTCGAGGGAGAACGCGACGTAGTCGGCAGGCAGTCCGGAGGCGACCGCGCGGCTCTGGTCGCCGGAGGCGCCGTACGACTGGGTGAACTTGACGTTCTTCCCGGCCGGGGTCTGCTGGAAGGCCTTGATCAGCTTCTCGTAGGCCGCCTGCGGCGTGGAGTAGGCGATCAGGGACAACGTCACGGTCTTACCGCCGCCCGAGGCGTCGGTGGACGCGTCCGTGCTCGCGCACGCGCCAAGAGCGAGGATGGCCGCCAGTGCGGCGGCGCTGAGGGCGATCGTCCGGCGTGCTGTGGTGAACACGATAGGTAAACCTTTCTCCATTGAGAAACTGTTGATGATGGACTATACGTGCTCCGTCGTGGTGGAGTGGTTTGTCCCGCGTGTCGAGACGCGGTGTGTCGCTTCGTGGTGCCCAGATCCGGGCTCGGTGACGGTCGGTTGAGAGCGGCTGACGGTGCCTGCGACGGGCACCACAGCGTCGTGACCTGGGCCGACGGCGGCCCGACCGATCTGGACAACGGGGCGCTGCTCTGCGACTTCCACCACCACCAGGTCCACCGCCAAGGCTGGCACGTGATCCTCGCCGCCAACGGCTATCCCGCCCTGATCCCACCCAGATCGATCGACCCCGAGCAGCGACCCCGACAGCACCACCTGTTCCGCCCGCGCTGCTCACCACCAAACCGCGCACCTGAACCGGCGACGAGCAACCAAACTCACCGGTGCGTCCACGGGGCCCCGCGGCCCGACCCCCGCGGCGCCCACGCGCGGTCACCACACGTCCCGAACGTGACTCCTCCGCCACGGCACCAGCCGCAACGTGACCGCGAAGAGATCGCGCACGGAAAGCCGCGGACCGAGCCCGGCCACGACGGACCACCGCCGTCTTCTGCCGCACTCACGTGCACCACCTGCTGCCGGAAAGCCGCGGACCCTGACCCGCCACGACCCACCTCCGTCGTCCTCAGGCGCCCTGACCCGCGCCACGCATCAGCGCAGAGCCGCGCAGGGTGACCCGCCACGGACCCGCCTTCGCGGTCCAAAGCCGCCGTGACCCAGCGACCCACGCGCGGCAGAGCCGGGCACACGGCGCGGCCCCCGACCGTGGAGAGGTCGGGGGCCGTGTCGCGGGGCGCCGGGTGCGGGCGCCAAGCTCAGGGTCCTGCGGACTGCGCAGGGATCGTTCCCAGCCGGCCGGCCTGGAAATCCTCGAAGGCCGTTCGGAGCTCGCTCTCCTCGTTCATGACGAACGGTCCGTACCAGGCGACGGGTTCCCGGATCGGGCGACCGCCGAGCACCAGCACATCGAGCTCCGGCGTGCGCTTCTGCTGCGCAACGTCGGCCCGAACGGTGACCCGGTCGCCGGCACCCAGCACGGCCAGCTGACCGGAACGCAAGGGCCGCGCCTCAGCGCCGACCGTGCCGGATCCGCCGAGGGCGTAGACCAGCGCGTTGTAGTCGCGTTCCCACGGCAGCGTCACGGACGCGCCGGGCTGCAGGGTCGCGTGCGCCAGCGTGATCGGGGTGTACGTCGAGCCCGGCCCGGTCACAGCCACGCCCGGCAGCGCGCCGGCGATCAGCCGGACGAGGGCGCCGCCGTCGGCGGAGGCGAGCAGCGCGACCTTGGCGCCGCGGATGTCCTGGTAGCGGGGCTTCGCCCACTTCTTGTCCCGGGGCAGGTTCACCCAGAGCTGGAAGCCATGGAAGAGACCGCCGCTCACAACAAGGGACTCGGGCGGGGTCTCGATGTGCAGGATCCCCGATCCGGCGGTCATCCACTGGGTGTCGCCGTTCGTGATCAGGCCGCCGCCACCGTTGGAGTCCTGATGGGCCATCTCCCCGTCGATCATGTAGGTGACGGTCTCGAAGCCGCGGTGCGGGTGCCACGGCGTGCCCTTGGGCTCGCCGGGGGCGTACTCCACCTCGCCCATCTGGTCGAGGTGCACGAACGGGTCCAGGTCGGCGAGGTCGACGCCGGCGAAGGCCCGGCGTACCGGGAAGCCCTCGCCCTCGAAGCCTCGGGGAGCCGTGGTCACCGAGCGGACCGAGCGGTCGACCTCCGTGAGCTCGGGCTCGGGCAGCCGCGGCAGGGCCAAGACGTCGTCCACGGTGACAGCAGGCACGTCAGGGGAACGGCTGGGACCGGTTGGTCATTCCGGCGCTGGGCGCGAGTGACAGGGTGGCTCGGTGGGTGAGATGGGTGAGCTGGCCGGGGTCGTGCTCGCGGCCGGGCAGGGCAAGCGACTTCGGCCGCTGACCGCCGTACGCCCCAAGGCGCTGTGCACCGTCGCCGGCCGCACGCTGCTCGACGGCGCCCTGGCCAGACTGGCGCCTCATGTCGCCCGGACCGCGGTCAACGCCCACCACCACGCCGATCAGCTTGTGGCCGCGCTGGCCGGCCGGGACGTGCACGTCGAGGTGGAGCGACCCGTCGCGCTGGGTACGGCCGGAGCGCTGGGCAACCTGCGGGGCTGGCTGGCCGGGGCCGACGTCCTGCTCACCAACGCCGACGCGTGCCACCCGATCGACGACGACCCGCTCGGCGTGCTGCTCGACGGCTGGGACGGCGAGCGTCCGCGGCTGCTGTGCGCCCGCACCGGCCTGCGCCAGGACTTCGGCGACCTGCAGTACGTCGGCAGCGCGGCCCTGCCGTGGTGGTCGGTGCGCGACCTCCCCGCCACACCGGCCGGGCTCTACGAGGTGTCGTGGCAGCAGCTGTACGCCGACGGCCGGCTCGAGGTGGTCGAGACTCCCGGTCCGGCCGTCGACTGCGGCACCCCCGCGGACTACCTGCGGGCCAACATGCTCGCGTCCGGCGGCCGGCCGGTCGTCGAGCCGGGCGCTGTGGTGGCGGGCGAGCTCGTGCGGTCGGTCGTCTGGTCGGGGGAGACGGTGGCAGCGGGCGAGCGCCTGGTCGACGCCATCCGAGGCGCCGGTGTGACGCTGCAGCCGCTCGCGAACGGGTCTCCAACACGGTCCCCGGGTGAATGACACGGCTGTCATTCGCCGCGTACGATGCGAACCGCCGGTCTTCCGGCACCCGACCGACGGCTCACCAGTACCCGCGCCACCAGTCCCGTGCAAGGAGTGCCATGGACGCCGCCAACGCCTTCCGGCCGATCGACGCCGGTGCCGTGGCGCAGCTCGACGCCCGTGACCAGGAGATCCTCGCCTTCGAGCGGCAGTGGTGGAAGTACGCAGGCGCCAAGGAGCAGGCGATCCGCGAGCTCTTCGACATGTCGGCCACCCGCTACTACCAGGTGCTCAACGCCCTGATCGACCGTCCCGAGGCGCTGGCCGTGGATCCGATGCTGGTCAAGCGCCTGCGCCGGCTGCGGTCGGCCCGCCAACGCGCCCGGTCGGCCCGCCGGTTGGGCATCGAGGTCTGACGGGCTACCGTCGGGGCCCGTCATGACGACTCCCGCCCCCCGCCGGCGCCGCGGATCGCACCGGACCGGCCGCAGCATGGTCGCTGCGCTGATGCCCTCGCTGCTCGCCGTCCTCGCGGTGGCGGCGCTCATCACCTCGCTCGCCGTCTGGCGGGCCGGCGAAGCGGACCAGCCCCAGGCCGCCGCGTCCACCCGGTCCCCGTCGCACCCCACGCGCGAGGCGATCAGCGAGGCCGCCTCTAGCAGTACGCC
Source organism: Actinomycetes bacterium (assembly GCA_036499185.1). Classification (GTDB taxonomy): domain Bacteria; phylum Actinomycetota; class Actinomycetes; order JACCUZ01; family JACCUZ01; genus DATBDW01. Next base: position 19,781 of record DASYEF010000139.1, read on the forward strand.
GTCGCACTCGGCGACGACAACGCACACGTCGACGACCGCCCCGTCCTCGACGACCCCGGCACCGCGCGAGTCCGCAGGGGACTTCGACGTCGAGGTCGTGGTGCTCAACCAGACGAGCCGCGCCGGACTGGCGGGTGTCGTCGCCGACCGGCTCCGAGCCAAGGGCTGGACGGTCGGCGTCGTCGGCAACTTCCACGGCGTCGTGCCGGCGACGACCGTCTACTACCCGCCCGGCCAGCAGGACGCCGCCCGGGTGGCGGCCGACGACCTGCCCGTGGCGCCGCGCATCATGCCGCGGTTCAGCAACTTGTCCACGACCCGGCTGACCGTCGTCGTCACCGACTCCTACCCGGGCTGACACCTCGCTCGTTCCTCCACCTCGGGCACTAGCGTTCCCGGGGTGAGCGACGAGTGGTCGAACTGGGCGCGTCAGCAGCGCTGCCGGCCGCGCACCGTCGAGGTCCCCGGCGACGAGGCCGCGCTCGCGGATGCGGTACGCCGAGCGAGCAGCGCCGGCTGCACGGTCCGCCCCGTGGGCAGTGGGCACTCGTTCACCGCACTCTGTGTCACCGACGACGTGCAGGTGGACCTCTCCCGGCTGGACCGCGTTCTCGACCTCGATGCCAACGGTGTGGCGCGGGTGCAGGCCGGCATCACGCTGCGCGCGCTGTCCGCCGAGCTGCACCGGCGCGGCCGCGCGCTGGAGAACATGGGCGACGTCGACACGCAGACGCTCGCCGGCGCCCTCGCCACCGGCACGCACGGGACCGGCGCACGCTTCCCCAACCTCTCGGCGCGGATGGTCGGCGGGCGACTGGTCACGGCCGACGGCTCGGTGCTCGACGTCGGGGCCGACCCCGAGCTGCTGCTCGCCGCGCGGGTCTCCCTCGGCGCGCTCGGTGTCCTGTCGGAGATCCACCTGCAGACGGTGCCGGCCTTCCGGTTGCACAAGGTCGAGGAGGTTCGGCCGCTCGACGAGCTGCTCGATGACTTCGACGACCTCGTTGCGGGGCACGACCATGTCGAGCTCTACGCCCTGCCGTGGTCGGCGCGTGCCCTGCTGCTGCGGTCCCGGCGTACCGAGGAGCCGGCGGACCCACCTGCGCGCTGGCGGACGTGGCTGACCGACGAGCTCGTCAACAACGCCGGTCTCGACGCGCTGCAGCGGACCGGTCGACGGTTCCCCCGCGCAACGCCTGCACTCGGCCGGCTCACCGGTGTGCTCGCATCGGGCAGTGAGCGACTCGACGACAGCCACCGGGTGTTCGCGAGCAGCCGGCGGGTGCGGTTCACCGAGTCGGAGTGGGCCGTGCCGCGCGCGGTGCTGCCCGACGCGGTGCGCGGGGTGCTTGCACTGATCGAGCGACTGCACCTGCCTGTGACGTTCCCGATCGAGGTCCGGGTCGCTGCGCCGGACGACGCGCTGCTGTCGACGGCGTACGGCCGCGACACCGGTTACCTCGCCGTGCACCAGTACGTCGGCGCCGAGTGGTCGGCGTACTTCCACGCCGTCGAGGAGCTGATGCTCGGCCTGGATGGGCGACCGCACTGGGGCAAGCGGCACGAGGCCGGTGCCGACGAGCTCGCGCCGCGTTACCCGGGCTGGCAGCGGTTCCAGGACGTGCGCGACCGCCTCGACCCGCGGGGCGTCTTCACCAACGCGCACCTGGCGAGCACGCTGGGTCCGGCCGCGGCGCACCGGGCGAGCGCATGACCGGCTCGGGCGGCGCCGAGTCGGCGTACCGCCGTCTCGAGTCAGCGGTCGGTGACCGGGATGCGCCGCTCGCCGTCGTCGACATGGAGGCGTTGCGCGCGAATGCATCGGCGATGGTGGCCCAGGCCGGCGGGCTGCCGATCCGCGTCGCGTCCAAGTCGGTGCGTTGCGTCGAGGTGCTACGTCGGGTGCTCGCGATGCCGGGGTACGCCGGAGTGCTGGCGTTCACGCCGGCCGAAGCCGTGCATCTGGCCGACGAGAGCGTGACCGACGACCTGCTCGTGGCGTATCCCAGTGTCGATCGCGGTGCTTTGGCGACCGTCGCGCGCCGGGCCGCCGACGGTCGACCGGGCCGGATCGTGCTGATGGTCGACTCGGTCGAGGGTGCGGCTTTCGTGTCGGCCGCCGCGGCCGGAGCGGGGGTCCGGCTGCCGGTGGCGATCGAGGTGGACACCGCGTGGCGCCCGGCCCGGGGGGTCGCCGCCGGTGCCCTCCGCTCGCCGGTGCGGACACCCGACGACGCGGCCGCGCTGGCTCGCGCCCTCGTCACCGACGAGCACCTCGAGCTCGTCGCGATGATGGCCTACGACGCACAGGTCGCCGGCGTCGGCGACCACGTGCGCGGCAAGCCGCTGCGCAGTGCCGCGGTGCGCGCCATGCAGTCCGCGTCGCTGCGCGAGCTGACCGAGCGACTGCCGCGGGTGGTGGCCGCCGTCCGGGCCGAGGTCGACCGAGGTGGCGGCACCTTGGAGCTCGTCAACGGTGGAGGCACGGGCAGCCTGTCCCGGATCGGCGTCACCCGTGCGGTGACCGAGCTCGCCGCCGGCTCGGGACTCTTCGCCCCGACGCTCTTCGACGGTTACCGGTCGCTGCACCTGCGGCCGGCGGCCCTCTTCGCGCTGCCCGTCGTGCGGCGCCCCGGCCCGGGTGTCGTGACCGTCCTCGGCGGCGGCTACGTCGCGTCGGGGCCGGCCGGCAAGGACCGCCTCCCCACGCCCGTGCTGCCCGCGAGGCTGCGGCTCACCGGCACCGAGGGTGCGGGTGAGGTGCAGACCCCGGTGCGCGGCGCGGCCGCCGACCGGCTGGCCCTGGGCGACCGGGTGTGGTTCAGGCACACCAAGGCCGGCGAGCTGTGCGAGCGGTTCGACACCTTGCTGCTGGTCGAGGGCGACACCGTTGTCGACGAGGTCGCGACCTATCGGGGCGATGGTCATGCCTTCGCCTGATGCGAGGCTCCCGGAGCCGACCACGGACGCAGGGCGAGCCGGGCTCGCTGCGTTGCTGGCGTCACCGGGAACGGCCTTGCTGGGGCTGGACTTCGACGGCACCCTGGCGCCGATCGTGGCGGACCCGGACGCCGCGCGCGCGCATCCCGGCGTACCGGATGTGCTCGCCCGACTCGCGGGGCACGGCGTGCGCATCGCGGTCGTCACCGGTCGCCCCGCCGCCACGGCGGTCGAGTACGCCGGCATCCCTGACGTGGCGGGGCTCGTGGTGCTCGGCCACTACGGGCTCGAACGCTGGGAGGCCGGCGTCGTGACGCCCCCCGAGGACCGGTCGGCGGTCGACGAGGTACGGAGGCGCCTGACCGATGTGCTCGCCGAGGCCGGTGCCCCCGACGGCACGTACGTCGAGGACAAGGGAGCCGCGGTCGCGGTGCACACCCGGCGGACCGTTGACCCGGCCGCCGCCTTCGATGCGCTGCGCGCACCCCTCACGGCGCTGGCCGAAGACGTTGGGCTCGTCGTCGAGCCCGGCCGGTTCGTGCTCGAGCTCCGCCCCGCCGGCGGCGACAAAGGCGATGCGCTGCGCAGCCTGGTCGACGAGACAGGTGCGGAGACGGTCGGTTTCGTCGGCGACGACCTCGGCGACCGGGCGGCCTTCGACGCCGTCGACGCGCTGCGGGCCGATGGGCTGGCCGGGCTGCTGGTGTGCAGCGGCTCGACCGAGGTGACGGCACTCGCCGAGCGCGCCGACCTCGTGGTCGACGGCCCCGACGGCGTCGTCGCACTGCTCACCGCCATCGTCGACCGTCTCGACGGGCAGCCCTGAGGGTCGACTCAGTCGGTCGGCTCGGGGCTTCCAAGCAGAGCTCGGGTCATCGCGTTGCGTGTCGCGAGCAGCTCGTCGAGAGCGGCCGACAGATGCTCGGCCCGCACCGCGATCGGAGCCGTCTCGCCGTCCGCGTGACTGGTCTTGTCGCCCTCCGCGGCGACCACCGCGGCGCGTCGCAGCAGCTCCTTGAGGAACGAGGCGGTCACGCCCTCGGTGCGGTCGATCACGTCGTCGGCACCGGTGAGGTCCAGGTCAAGGCGGCCGCGGTAGAGGTGCAGTAGGGCGCGCCGGGCGTCGGCATCAGGGAGCATGAGCTCGACGGCCTGATCGACGCGACCGGGCCGGGCGGCGAGGGCCGGCTCCAACAGATCGGCCCGGTTGGTGGTGAGGACGAACACGACATCGGTGTCCTCGGCGAGGCCGTCCATCTCGTTGAGCAGCTGGAAGAGCAGCGGGTTCTGGCCCGGATGCATCCCGCGCTCCTCGGCGATGAGGTCGACGTCCTCGATGACGACCATCGACGGCTGCAGGGACCGCGCGATGGAGCAGGCCTGCGCGACCAGGTGCAAGGCGTTGCCGCTGAGCAGTACGACCGTGGTGCCGGTCAGCCTGCTCAGCAGGTAGCGGATCGTGTGCGTCTTGCCGGTGCCGGGCGGTCCGTAGAGGAGCAGACCGCGCTTGAGGTGCTGACCGCTGGCGAGCAGCCGGGCCCGCTGCCGGCCGACTCCCACGACTTGCCGCTCGACGGTGTCCATCACGGCCTCGGGCAGCACGACGTGGGCGCGGGTCAGCTCGGGCCGACGGTGAAAGGTCAGAAGGGAGTGGCGCTCGCCGAACATGTCGCCGCCGAACCCGACGACCTGCGACCGGAAGACGTTGCATTCCAGGGCCAGGTCACGCACCTGGGCGCCGACGTCCGCGCCCGTCCCGTCGTCAGCGACGACCTGCAGGCTGACTCCCTGGTGCCCGCCGCCCTCGTCGGGCCCGCGCAGGAGGAGGGCCAACCGGCGCTCGCCGTCGTCCACGAGGTAGATCGCGCACTCGACGCAGGACCGGCTTTCGCCGCCGGGGCCGGTCGCCACTGTGACGGTCGCGACGTTGCCGGGCCGGGTACCCCACGGATCGCGGGCACTCACGGAGAGCAGGTCGGCCAGACCGAACTCGCGGTGCCGGAAGTTGGTCAGGCCGACCAGCCGGTGGCTGCGGCCCGGCCGGGCCAGCCAGGCCTCGAGACCGAGCTGCACGTTGACGTGCTCGTACGCCGGCCACGACTCGCCGGCGACCGCGGTGGTCCCGGCCACTGCCCCGAGGTGCTCGAGCAGCAGCCGGGCGACCGGCGGCGTGTCGTCAGACCGTGCGGTGCGCACGACCTGGCGTACCGCCCTGCGGCCGAGCCGCCCGAGATCCGCCAGCTCCGGACGGAGCGGCGTCCCGGCGTCCGCCTGGACCTCGCTCGACATCGCGCTGTACGAGGACATGGACACAAACCTGCCTGGTCTGCTCACCGGCCGAGTCTCCCAGCCTGAGCGTCCGCTGGCCCGCGGATTGCGGTCTCGGCCATCGGCGCGCAGGTCGTCCTGGCGCCTCAGTCCAGCGCGTCGACCTGGTCGGCGAGCCACTGGCTCGGAGGAAGTCGCACCGACACATCGGCCAGCCGGCGGGTGCGCTCGGCACGGTCCTCGGCGGCCATCGACAAGGCCCGGTCCAGCGCGTCGGCCGTACCTGAGACGTCGAACGGGTTGACCAGCAGGGCGTCCTCCCCGAACTCGTCGGCCACCCCGGCCTCGGTGGACAGCACGACGACGCAACCGTGCTCCGACAGCACGGGGACCTCCTTGGCCACGAGGTTCATGCCGTCCCGGACCGGGTTGACGAGCAGCACGTCGCCGACGCGGTAGAGCGCGAGCGAGCGCGCGTAGTCGTCGGTGACGTCGAGCACGATCGGGCGCCAGTCGTCGGTGCCGAACTCGTTCTCGATCTCCACCGCCATCCGCTGCACCTGGGCGGTGTACTCGCGGTACTCCGGCAGGTCGTGCCGGCTCGGGTACGCCGACGCGAGGTGGGTTACCTTGCCGCGCCATTGCGGGTAGCGACGAAGCAGCTCTCGGTAGGCCAGCAACCCACGGCTGATGTTCTTGCTCAGCTCGGTGCGGTCGACCCGCACGATCGCCTTGCGGTCGCCGAGCTTGCCGCGCAGCGCGGTCAGCCGGGACTCGACGTCGTCCTCGTGCCCGCGGGCGCGCAGGGACTCGGCGTCCACGCCGAGCGGGTGGATCCCGAGGGTGGTGGTGTGCCCGGCGTGCGTCACCTGCGTGTCGTCGGCTTCCGCACCCAGCAGCGAGGCGCAGCAGATGGCGAAGGCGCGCGCCCAGCGCAGGGAGTGGAAGCCGGCGTGGTCCGCGCCGAGCATGCCGAGCAGGGTCTCGCGGGCGACGTCCTCGGGAAGTACCCGGAAGTAGTCGACCGGCGCCCACGGGGTGTGCGAGAAGTGGGCGATCCGCAGGTCGGGTCGCAGGTCACGCAGCAGACGTGGGAGCAGGGTCAGGTGGTAGTCCTGCACGAGAACCTTCGCGCCCTCGGCGGCCTCCTCGGCCAGCGCGTCGGCGAACGCCTGGTTGTACGTGCGGTAGGACGCCCACTCACGACGGAAGCTGGCGTCGAACGCGGGGGCTGTCGGCATCGCGTAGAGCATGTGGTGCACGAACCACAGCGTCGAGTTGGCGATCGCGTTGTAGGCCCGATGGAACGTGGCGGGATCGATGTCGAGCATCCGCACCGCCATGCCGCCGGTGTCGTGACCGTCCCGGTCCAGCCGGCCGCCCTCGACGCGCCGCGCCGCGGTGCGGTCGCCGTCCGACAACGCGGCGCAGACCCACACCACGTCCTCGGTGTCGAGGCTGGACAGGCCGGTGACCAGACCGCCGCCGCCGCGGTCCGCGTCGAGGGTGCCGTCGTCGCGCTCCGTGAAGGACAGCGGACCGCGGTTGGACGCGACGAGCAGGTGCGCGGAGGCGGACGAGCGAGTGTCGGACGAGTCAGGGGAGCCAGACGACATGGGCCGCACCCTCCCGCCCCCGGGTGATCTCAAGCAACTTCACGCCCGGATGGTCCGGTACGCCGGCGTTCGCGCGCGTCCCATTCCTCGGTCGCCGCTCCTCCTACGCTCGTTCCTCGCTCCGTCGTCGCCGGTCGATGTAGCCACCATCGGCCAGCCCGGCCCGCACCTCGAAGACGTTGTACGAGGAGTAGTCGCGGCAGCGCAGCCATGACCACGCGGCGGCCAGGACGTAGAGGGGGAGCATCGGCAGCCCGAGGCACCACGCGTACTGCGAGGCGTGCCGCGCCTCGTGCCGCAGCAGCGTCGGCCGAGCGGCCAGGGCGGCGTCGTCGAGCCGCAGCAGGACCACGTTGCCGATCGTCACCGCGGACGCGTGGGCCGGCAGGCGCCACCCGCGGGCCAGCACCACGCCGTCCGGCCCCCTGTCGAACCGGGCCCGGCCGGCCAGGCCGAGCAGCACCCCCACCGGGGTCGACAGGTTGACGAGGTTGACCACCTGCCGCACCCGCCACCGCGTGTCCACGCCGCCCATCGTCGCCGACGCGGGGCACCGGTCGGGCGTCTCAGTTGGCGGGCGCGGCTGTCCGGCCCGTGGGCGGCCGACCTACAGTGGTCGGCACAACTGAAGACCGCTCATCCAGAGGGGCAGAGGGAACGGCCCGACGAAGCCCCGGCAACCGCACCGCGCAGCGCTCGCTCGCCGCCGGTCACGGTGCCAACTCCGACCCGGGGCGACTCCGTCACCGGGACAGATGAGGAAGGACCTCTCATGACCACCGGTGCTGTCGCAGCCGCCCCCACCACCCCCACCGTCGAACGCCGTCCGGACCTCGGCCCGGCCCGCCACCTGTCCTGCCGCGAGTGCGGAGCCACCACCGAGCTCGGCCCGTTCTACGCCTGCACCGAGTGCTTCGGCCCGCTCGAGGTCGCCTACGACTTCGGTGCCGTCACCCGCGCCTCGATCGAGGCCGGGCCGCACAACATCTGGCGCTACCAGGACCTGCTGCCCGTTCCCACCACCGTGCGGGCCACCCCGAACCTCGAGCCCGGCTGCACGCCGCTGGTGCCGGCGCACAACCTGGCCAAGGCACTAGGGATGCGCGCCCTGTGGGTCAAGGACGACAGCGCCAACCCGACGCACTCGTTCAAGGACCGGGTCGTGGGCGTCGCACTCGCGGCCGCCCGCGAGCTGGGCTTCACCACGCTGGCCTGCCCCTCGACGGGCAACCTCGCCAACGCGACGGCCGCCGCTGCCGCTCGTGCCGGGATCCGGTCGGTCGTGCTGATCCCCGCGGACCTCGAGCAGCAGAAGATCGTCACGACCGCGGTGTACGGCGGCGTGCTGGTCGCCGTGGAGGGCACCTACGACGACGTGAACCGGGTCGCCTCGGAGCTGGCCGGCGAGCACGAGGACTGGGCGTTCGTGAACGTCAACGTGCGCCCCTACTACGCCGAGGGCTCCAAGACGCTGGGCTACGAGGTGGCCGAGGGACTCGGGTGGCGCCTCCCCGAGCAGGTCGTCATCCCGGTCGCGTCCGGCTCGCAGCTGACCAAGGTGGACAAGGCGTTCGGGGAGCTCGTCTCATTGGGGCTGGTCGACGAGTCGCCGTACCGGATCTACGGCGCGCAGGCCACCGGGTGCTCGCCGGTGGCGCAGGCCTTCAAGGCCGGTCACGATGTCGTGCGGCCGGTGAAGCCGTCGACGATCGCCAAGTCGCTGGCCATCGGCAACCCGGCCGACGGGCCCTATGTCCTGGACACCTGCCGGCGTACCGGAGGGCTGGTCGAGGACGTGTCGGACGACGAGGTGGTCGAGGGCATCCGGCTGCTGGCCCGGACCGAGGGGATCTTCGCCGAGACGGCGGGGGGCGTCACGATCGCGACACTGCGCAAGCTGCTGGCCGCCGGGGCGCTCGATCCCGACGCGGACACGGTCGTGTTCAACACCGGTGAGGGCCTCAAGACCCTCGACGCCGTGGCCCCGGTGGTGGGCCCACTGGCGACCATTCCGCCGTCGGCGGAGGCATTCGCCCAGGCCACCGGCCTGCGCTGAGGCGGCACCATGTCACGAATTGATGTCGACGAACTGCTGACGGGCCCGTGAACGGCCACTACGCTGCGCTTCGGTCGAGCTTCGAGAGCACCAAGAACCTGTTCGCGGAGCCCCAACCCTCCTCGGGTCGGGTCGAGCACGACCCGGGACCGCGTGGTGCGGCCCTGTCGGCCCAGCACAGCAGGAGAACAGTGATGGCTCAGGGCTCCGTCAAGTGGTTCAACAGTGAGAAGGGCTACGGCTTCATCGCTGTGGACGAGGGCGCGGACGTGTTCGTCCACTACAGCGCGATCCAGATGGACGGCTACCGCTCCCTCGAGGAGGGGCAGCGCGTCGAGTTCGAGATCTCGCAGGGGCAGAAGGGCCCGCAGGCCGACTCGGTCCGCGCGGTCGGCACGTGATCTGACGACTGCCGTACGACGGCCCGGTGCCCCTGGCGGGTGCCGGGCCGTCGCACGTCCGGGCCCGCGCCGCCCCTGGCAGGCCACCCGGTGGGTCCGCCCGGGGCGCGGGACGCCCGAACGCGCCTTGCACTCGGCAGGGTCGAGTGCTAATCATTGTCGTTAGCACTCTGACTACCTGAGTGACAGCACGACCGGATCCGGCCAGGTGAGGCCGGCGTCCCCCGGCGAGATCGCCGGAGGCGCCGACCGTCCGTCGCGGGCACCCCCGGGTCCTCATCCACCCCGAACCGGGAGGACCGGAACCGCATGTCAAAGATCATCGCCTTCGACGAGGAGGCACGCCGCGGCCTCGAGCGAGGAATGAACCAGCTCGCCGACGCCGTCAAGGTCACGCTCGGCCCACGCGGCCGCAACGTCGTCCTCGAGAAGAAGTGGGGCGCCCCCACGATCACCAACGACGGTGTGTCCATCGCCAAGGAGATCGAGCTCGAGGACCCGTACGAGAAGATCGGCGCCGAGCTCGTCAAGGAGGTCGCGAAGAAGACCGACGACGTCGCCGGCGACGGTACGACGACTGCGACCGTGCTCGCCCAGGCGCTGGTCCGCGAGGGGCTGCGCAACGTCGCCGCCGGCGCGAACCCGATGGCGCTCAAGCGCGGCATCGAGAAGGCCGTCGAGCGAGTGAGCGAAGAGCTGCTCAAGATGGCCAAGGACGTCGAGACGAAGGAGCAGATCGCCTCCACCGCCTCGATCTCCGCTGCTGACCCGGCCATCGGCGCCATGATCGCCGAGGCGATGGACAAGGTCGGCAAGGAAGGCGTCATCACCGTCGAGGAGAGCAACACCTTCGGCCTCGAGCTCGAGCTCACCGAGGGTATGCGCTTCGACAAGGGCTACATCTCCGGGTACTTCGTCACCGACCCGGAGCGCATGGAGGCCGTGCTCGAGGACGCGTACGTCCTCATCGCGAACTCCAAGATCTCGGCCGTCAAGGACCTCCTGCCGCTGCTGGAGAAGGTCATGCAGGCCGGCAAGCCGCTGGTCATCATCGCCGAGGACGTCGACGGCGAGGCGCTGTCGACCCTGGTGGTCAACAAGATCCGCGGCACGTTCCGTTCGGTCGCCGTCAAGGCGCCCGGCTTCGGTGACCGCCGCAAGGCCATGCTGCAGGACATCGCGATCCTGACCGGTGGCCAGGTCATCTCCGAGGAGGTCGGCCTCAAGCTCGAGAACGCCGGCACCGACCTGCTCGGCCACGCCCGCAAGATCGTCGTCACCAAGGACGAGACCACGATCGTCGAGGGCGCGGGTGACGCGGAGCAGATCTCCGGCCGGGTCAACCAGATCCGGGCCGAGATCGAGAAGTCGGACTCCGACTACGACAAGGAGAAGCTCCAGGAGCGTCTCGCCAAGCTGGCCGGCGGCGTGGCCGTCATCAAGGCGGGCGCGGCGACCGAGGTGGAGCTCAAGGAGCGCAAGCACCGCATCGAGGACGCGGTGCGCAACGCGAAGGCTGCCGTCGAGGAGGGCATCGTCGCCGGTGGTGGCGTCGCGCTCCTGCAGGCGTCGACCAGCGCGTTCGAGAAGCTCGACCTCGACACCGACGAGATGACCGGTGCCAACATCGTGAAGATCGCGCTGGAGGCCCCGCTCAAGCAGATCGCCGTCAACGCCGGCCTCGAGGGCGGCGTCGTGGTGGAGAAGGTGCGCAACCTCGAGGTCGGTCACGGCCTCGACGCGTCGACCGGCGAGTACGTCGACATGATCAAGGCCGGCATCATCGACCCGGCCAAGGTCACCCGCTCGGCGCTGCAGAACGCCGCGTCGATCGCCGGCCTGTTCCTGACCACCGAGGCCGTCATCGCCGACAAGCCCGAGAAGGCTCCGGCGGGCGGCGGCATGGGTGGCGGCGACGGCGGCATGGGCGGCATGGACTTCTGAGTCCAGCGCCACTCGCGCACGGCACCATCGAAAGCAACAGCACGGCACGACGGGCGGTCCCTCGAGCGAGGGGCCGCCCGTCGGCGTTATCCCCCGCGGCGCGCTGCTAGGTGGCGGGGCTGGCGACGCTGTCCAGGTGGGCGAAGGCTCGCTTGTAGGACGCCGTCAGGCTGCACTCGACGTAGGGGACTCCGCGCTCGGCGCAGAACTCGCGGACGAGAGGCTGCAGCCGGCGCAGTGACGGCCGCGGCATGCTCGGGAACAGGTGATGCTCGATCTGGTAGTTCAGCCCGCCCAGCGCGAGGTCGACGATCGGTCCGCCCCGGACGTTGCGCGAGGTGATGACCTGTCGACGCAGGTAGTCCCAGTGGTCCTCGGGTCGCTCGATCGGCATCCCCTTGTGGTTCGGGGCGAACGACGCCCCCATGTAGAGACCGAAGACCGCCTGCTGCACCGCGATGAACGCGACCGCCTGCCAGAACGGGAGGACCAGCGCCACGATCGTGAGGTACGCCGTCACGTGCAGCAGCAGCAACGACCCCTCCAGCCAGCGGGCCGACACGACGCCGCTGCGCAGGGCCCGGACGCTGGCCACGTGCAGGTGCAGCGCCTCGAGCAGGAGCATCGGGACGAACATGTAGGCCTGGCCCGACGCGAACCAGCGGCCGAAACGGCTACGACCGCCCATCTGCTCGGAGTCGAAGACCAGGGCACCGGAGCGCACGTCGGGGTCCCGTTCGAGGTCGTTGGGGTGCGCGTGGTGGCGGCTGTGCTTGTCCTGCCACCACCCGTAGCTGAGCCCGATGCCGGCGTTGCCCACCACGAGTCCGAAGGCGTAGGCGGCCGGCCGGGTCCGGAAGATCTGGCGGTGGCCGCCGTCGTGGCCGAGGAAGCCGAGCTGGGTCGCCATCACCCCCAGGAAAGCCGCTGTCAGCAGCTGCCACCACGACGGCCCGATGAGCACGAACGCGGTCCAGCCGGCGACGAGGCAGACGGCCGTCGCGCCGATCTTCCACGAGTAGTAGCCGGGCCGGGACCGGAGCAGGCCGGCCGCCTTCACCCTGCGGGAGAGCTCGGCGTAGTCCGAGCCGGCACCATCGGTCGGCAGGCTGCTGAGCATGGGGGGAGAGAGGTCTGCAGCCACGAGGTGCCTTCCTGGGTCGACGTCTGGTTCGCCGAGGTCTGGGACGCCCCAATGGGCTGGTGCCGCCCTCAGCGTACGCCGTCCCCGGACCGCCGCTCGCCCCACGGCAAAACGATCACGGTTCCGTGATCATTTGCTGCAAACCGCGGCAGACAGACCTCGGTTCGGCGGAGTTGATCACGGGACCGTGCTCAGCTCCGGTGTCGGTGTCGGTGTCGGTGTCGGTGTCGGTGCGGTCACGTCAAAGGCGGCTTCGGACGGGGGAGGGCGCCGGCGAAGGCCCGCCGCTCCCCCACCGGACCTACCGACACACAGTCCGACCCCTCCGACGCACGTGGAGCGGTCCAGGGGCCGACACTGTGTGCTCTTGTGTCCGACCTGTGACTGATGTGACTCGCGGTGCCAACTCTGGCCGCGTGCGACGACTCCGCGACACATCCGGTGCGGACGAGCCCGAAGGCCGGAGTCCGGCTCCCCCGATGTCCATCTGCACCAGTTATCTCGCCGAGTCGTCCAACGGCGGGGGAGTTGGGCACGGACCGAGCCTGACTCCTCGGTCCAGAGCCGCTCTTGTCCTGACCGCACCACCGACGCCGGCGGGCTCGAGTCGACCACCGTCCCGGGACCAACTGTCCCCAACCGTGGTCCGTTTGCCGCGGTCGGGCACAACCGATCACGGTGATCGTTTTCGGGGGGGCGGCGGTGGCGGGGCCCGACGGAGGCGCGTCAGTCCCGACCGGCGAGGTGCGCGCGGGCAGGGTCCGGCTGGTACGGGGTCGGCCACCAGTCGGTGATCTCCACCAGCCGGCCGTCGGCGACGGCGACGAACACCAGCGCGTCGACGACGTCGTCCTCGCCGTCGATCGCGACACGAAGCCGGGCGGCGCCGCCGGTCTCGTCGCCGTACGTGGACACCAGGCTGAGGTGCCAGACGTCGGGGTACTCGCGGTTCCACCTCAGGTAGGCGTCCCGGCCGCGAACGACCTCGCGGGTCTGGGGCAACCGGTAGACGACGTCGGGGTGCAGCACGTCCTCGACGCCGGGCCAGTCGCGGGCCTCGAGCCGATCGACGTACCGCGTGAACAAAGCCACCGTGTCGGTCACGGCGAGGACGCTAGGCGCGCCCTCCGACACGGGCCGCCTCGAGTGGCCGGACCCAGGTGGCGACGCCGGCGTCGAGGTGCAGCTCGGCGTCGCACTCCGCGGCCGCCTCGGGGTCGTGCGTGGCGAGCACCACGGCCGCGCCACGGTCGGCCTCCGCGCGCAGCAGCAGCACGACCCGCGCCCGGTTGACGGCGTCGAGCTCGCTGGTGGGCTCGTCCGCGAGCACCGCGCCGCCGCGCTGGGCCAGGCCGCGAGCCACTGCCACGCG